>CAYMRB010000016.1:0-45865 GCA_964392615.1 uncultured Planctomycetia bacterium
GAGCCGCGCCCGGCCAAACGATCGAAGAGCGGCGACTACACCAGACCAAGACCCCCCACGCAGCCGATCCAAACCATCAGATCCTCGATCCCGATCAAGAGGACAATGGGATAGACCGCACCGTGCGCCACGGGTGATATCGCGTAGAGCGTGGCGGCCAGCAGGACCACAACAAGACTGCGTCGCATCATTTCTTCCTCGGGCTCCACACTGGATGGGTCATATCGGCGTTCAGTCGCTCGAAGGCCACGGCGCGCACGGCGGCGCGCTGGCCGAAACGCCAGTAGAGCACATCGCGCGGCCGCCCGCCCGTCACCCCCGCCAAGAACGGCAGCAGACCGAGGGCACGGGGCCTCACGGCGAGCAATGGTCCGGACAGCCGATCACCCGCTGGCACTCGAGCCCTGCGACCGGCGGCGTTCCGCCGAGGACGAGGTAGTTCAGCAGCGCGATGCCATCGGCGATGTCGATGTCGTCATCGCCGTTGTGATCGATGAAAGCCCGATTGCCCTCGTCCGTATCGCACGGAAGCGACGTGGGGCGCCCGAGAAAAAGGTACTGAAACAAGCAGACCGCATCGCTGATGTCGCGCTGCCCATCCTGATTGCAGTCGCTCGGAAGCTGCCCGCCGCCGGGCGGCAAACACTCATCGGGGATGCCGTCGTCGTCGACGTCGTCCGACGCTCCGCTCGCGATGTCGCAGTCGTCCGGAACGTCGTTGTCATTGCAGTCCGGTCGCCCGAGCATGACATCGCAGTCGTCCGGCAGGCCGTTCCCGTCGCAATCCGGCGTCGTTTCGCAATCGTCCGGAATACCGTCACCGTCGCAATCGGCGCGACCGGAGAAGTCGCAGCACGCCTCGACCCCACTTCCGTTGACGACGCAGAGGTCGACGAGGCCGGCCGGCGCCGGAATCTCGTCGAGCGTGAAACTCGTCGCCGTCTCGGGCAGCGACGCGACCTCGTCACCGTTGACGCGGATCGAGATCGGCCCCGTCGCGACCGGATCGTTCGTCCACTCGAGCCGCGCTCCGCCGGCACCGCCGAGACAAGCACAAGAGAGATCGGCGACGGATCCCGCGTCGCCCGGATACACCCAGCGGACGCAATCTCGGTCCGTCCGGCTCATCGCATTGCAGCAGCTGGCGTGCATCAGCGCGCGGGATTCTGGCGTGTGCGCGAGTCCGAGGCCGTGCCCGATCTCGTGCGCCAAGAGGCTCGTGTAGTCGGCCGGTCCGACGCAACCGGCGCCGTTGTTGACGACGACACCCCAGTTCGTGATCGTCGCCCAGGTCGCGCCGTCGAACGAGTGCGTGCTCGAGAAGAAGGGGCCACCGAAGCCCAGCGTTCCCTCGCAGCTGTCCAAGTCCGCGATGTCATCGCACGGATCGTCGAAGACGATGAACCCTCCGTCGAGATCGTTGCCCGCGCCACAGTCGATCTGCGACCGCGCCGTCCCGCCGTAGCGCAGATCGAGACGCGTCGCCACGACGTCGTTCCACCAGTCGAGCGCTTCGGGAACGAGATCGATCGCCTCCGGTAGCGAGGGATCGCCACCTCGGTCGGCCTGCATCGTGATGTGACCGCCCGTGTCGAACGCGCTCCAGCGGAGCTCGTAGCCTTCGTCGCTCGCGAAGAGCGCGCAGTCGTCCGGACGCACGGCTCGAAGGAACGGACCATCGAAGCGCACGGTCGACGCGTTCCAGCGTTCGGTCCCGGCGAGAACGACGGCGAGGTGGTCGAGGAGCTCCTTCGCCCGGTACGTACCGACCGGCTCGCAAACCGCGCCGTCGGGTCGCGGTAGCGGCTGACAGTCGCGACCATCCGGAACGGACTGCAGAATCGCGACGTCATCGCCACCGATAGCGCTCGTCTCCATCAGGAGGCCGTACGCGAGCATCTTGGTGATCCACACGCCGTCGGCGCGACGATCGAGACACAGCAGATACCGCTCGCCCGACGCGAAGCGCGGCGCTCCAGCGACCAGCCAGGTCGTACCGTCGACCGTGCCGCCGGGCACGCGCACGCTGATCTTGTCACCCGGCCGCGGCAGCCCGGACAGCACGCGCAGCACGGAGAACTCGGTCTCGGTGAAGATGAGCGATCGCCGCGACACACCGCGCGAATCCCCGGCGCGCGCGAAGACCACCGCGTCACTCGCGAGCGCCAGATCGGCGAGACTGCGCGGTGCGATGAACGTGAACGCGTCGGCCCGCCGCACGGCGAGAAGCTCCACGCCCACCAAGAGCGCGAAGGAGAAGAGGCAAAGAGAGCGGGACACGCGAAGCTCCTGCGTAGAAGTGCTGTCGACCCTTCGAGTATTGTCCGGGTGCGCGGGCGGTGGGGTCAACATCGGGCTGTCGGGCGTCCGACGCGCACGAACGAACCGCGAACGCGGAGCGATCAACGCACCTTCAGCTCGACGTCCTTCTCGATCAGGCTGACCGACAGCCGCCGCAGGAGCGACCCGCGTCCATTGCGCACGGTGATCGAGTGGATGCGCGGCTCGAGCAGCTCGAAACGAACTTGCCGCGTGTGGACCGCCTCCCGGCCCTCCTCGATGCGGAAGCGGTTGCCGTCCCACTGGTAGCTGTCGTAGTGCAACACGGCGTCGGGATGCTCGGTGAGGAACGCCGCCGAGAAGTTGACCGTCAAGCCGCGCCCGCGGAAGTCGAGATCGAGGCGCGCCGAGCGCAGAGCGCTGCGGTAGCCGGCGACGGCGATCGGCACGGCCTCGCCGCGCAGCACATTCTGAAGCGGCTGCGGCTTGGTCTCCGGGATGACCGCGGCCCACGCGCGCGTCCCCTGCGGTGGATCGATCAGCGTGTAGCGGCCGTCGACGATCCTGCCGATACGCGAGCCTCCGTTGACGCCGGGATCCCACGTCAGCAGCACCCAACCCTTCTCGACCGCCTCGCCGTTAAGCCGCGCGCGACCGGTGAGCACCTCGCCCTCGACGACGAGCGCCAGCGTACCGACCCCACCCTCCGGAACGAAGACGCTCTCCACGAGCGGCGGAATCGCGACGTATGCATCGCGCAAGCGCCACGTGACCGCGTAGCGGCCCGGTCGCACACCTTCAAAGCGCCGGTAGCCCCACAGGTCGGGAGGGATCTCGCCGAGGTCGCGTCGCGTGCTCGGATCGGCCTCATCCCCCTGGTACTCGAGTGTGAACATCCACTGCTCGAAGGCTTGCTCTCGCTTGTAGCCGACTCGCAGCTCGAGCACCGATGGCGCGTCGAGCACGAGCCCGTGCGATTCGGCCGAGAAATCGATCGGCACTTCCACCGCGACGCCTTCGCCATCGAGCACTGCGACGAGAGCGACCTCCGGGTCGAGGTCGTTCGGCAACACATCGATTTCGAAGCTGCCCGCGACATCGGTCTTGGCGCGATAGCGCACGCGGCTCCAGTCGAGCGGCGCACGCAGCGGGTAGTTCCAGACATCGTCGGGATCGACCAGGCCGACGCGCGCGTTCTTCGCCGGCTCGCCGTCCGCGTAGCGCACGACGCCGCTCAGCGTTCGCGTCTCCTCGAGGCGCAAGACGCCGAGATCGTGCGCCTCGTCGAGGATCTCGGGCAGCGTGATCCGCCGCGTAATCGACACGGTCGATCCCTGCAGCCGGAACGTGAAGTAGGCGGGCACCGGCGGCAGCTCCTCGACCTCGAAGCGCCCCCTCTCGACGATCGTGCTCATCGGCTCGCCGTACGCGATCGGCGAGGGCGCGATCGGCGTCCACGACACGTCGAGACGCCCGTAGGCCCGCTCACCGGCGCTATCGAGAAGAACGCCGCGAGCTCGCACCCCGCGGTAGAGCGTCAGGCGCCGCGGTATCGGCGCGCCCGGCTCGACGTCGACCGTCGCAGCGAGGAAGCCTGGGGTGCGCACGGAGAATCGCGTGCGTCCGCGCGGCTGCACGGGCACCCGCAGGAGGCTGTCGTCGTCGCCACGGCTGCCTTCGCCCCTGCCGTCCGGTGAAGCGATAGGATAGCCGGCCGGGCGAGACGCGCGACGCCGCGTTCGCGGTGGCGCGGCCGGATCGGAGGCCGATCCGCCGATCGCGTTGCCCGCGCTGTCGACCAACTCGACCTCGATCGTCTCCTCGCTCAGGGCGCGGCGCTCGACGGTCGCCTCGAGCGTGCCGCCGAACGTGTTCGGGACGTCGAGGACGAACGCCTCTGTCGCATCGGCGGCCGTCGTCCACCGCAGCACATAGCGACCTCGACGCAGATTGTCGATGGCCAGCAGACCGGGCGTCCAACGGAAGCGCGCCGCTTCCTCTGCCCCGAGATCGAAACGATCCGATCGCGTCACGTCCTGCATTTCGAGCGCCACCGCGATCGGTGGCTCGACCGGACCGAAGTTCGGCGCCGTGAAGACGAGCTCCGCGTGCGGAGGCTGTCGCAGACGAAGCTGGCCGAGCCGGAACACGGGCCCGTCGCTGCCGCGCTTCGCGAACTCCGTCGCCGCTCGCGATGCGGGCGAGAGAACCGAGACGCGGACCGCCTGGACGCCCGCGAGTCGCCGCACGCTGCCGAACTCCCCCGCTGCCGACAGCGGGTAGGCCGGCATCGTCAGCGGTCGACGACGGCCCTCGATCCAGAACTGCTCGATGACACGATAGCCAGCCGCGTGGTGCACCTCGAGCGGCGGCAGCATGCCTGACACGATCACCGTCTCTTCCGGACTCGGATCGAGCGACAGCACGAGCGGCTCGTCGAGTTGCCCCGCACGGATCTTCTCGACGACCGAGCGCGACCGCACGTGCGCGCCCTCGACGCCGAACCGCCACATACCGCGCTGCAAGCACGTGACGCGGACGATGCCGCTCTCGCCGACCTCGAAACGATGTGCGGGCCGATGCTCGATCGGCGAGCGCGGCCCGTCGACCTCGTTGACGACCAGCGTGGCCGAGCGTAACGCCATCGGCGACGCACCGGTCAGCCGAACCTCCTTCGTCCAGCCGCGCTCGAACACGATGTCGCCCAAGTCGAGATAGCGCGTGCCGCGCTCGCAGGCGGGCATCTCGATGGGCACCGGCAGAAAGCCGTCGACGACGATTTCGACCACCGTGCCGGCACGCGGCAACTCGCCTCGATACGCCACGCGACCGTCGCGACCGAGATGCACGAGCGTCATGTCGAATGATGTCGTCACGCCGTTCGGAGCGACCGGCGGCGCGGACTCGGCGCCGTCGGGAATCTCGCTACCGACGACGCGGAACGTCAGAAGCGGCGATGGCTCACCGTCGACCTCGACCGTCGAATCGGACGATGGAAACGCAGCCGGCACTGTCCAGTCGCGAAGCTCAGGAGACAACACGCGAACGGAGCCGTAGCGCGGATGGCGCAGTCCGAGCGGTGGCTGTCCGGATGGGAACGGAGGCACGTCGATCTCGAACTGCCCCGTCTCGTCGGTCATGACGCGAACGGGCGGCAGCCGCTCCAGCGCGACCTCGAGCTCGGTGTGAGGAAGCGCGTTATCGTGTCGATCGACGAGCCGGCACCGCTCGCGACGCGTCGATCCGACGTCGTAGCGCACGAAACCGTCGTACGGCAAGAGCGCGTCGACGGTGCGCGTCGCATACTGGCCGCTGGGGCCGCGCACGACGAAGTGGAACAGCGGATCGAGCAGCTCCAGCGTGTAGGAGGTGTCGGCGAACGGCAGGTGAAGCGTCCCGGTCTCATCGGTGAGCAGGACGCGCGGCGCGTCCGGACGCACGATCCGATAGTCGAACCCGACCTCGGGACGCTCGACGTCGAGGAACGTATAGTCAGCACGGCGTGGCGTCACGCGAACCGGCGATCGTTTCAACGCTGATGCGGGGCCCGCAACGACGAGCTCGACCGGAATGGTCAACGCACGGCGCATCCAGACCGTGACGCGCTGCTCGGCAGAGCGGTCGGCCGTCGGTCCATCGAGCAGCACCTCGTCGACGGCACCTTCCGGCTGCAGGACCTCTGTCCAGTGCCCCTGCGTGCCGCGCCGTGCTCCCAGGCCGAAGACGACGGGCGCCCGCCCCGGCCCCGCAACCTGCACCCAGAGACGCAGTCGCGGATCCTCGGGCCACGGGCACGACAGACCGAAAACGCCGTCGCCGTCCGTGCGCCCCGACGCGGTCCACAGCGGCGGACAACCGGCGTCGAGAAGACTGCCGTCGCCGTGGTACGCGGCGGCGAACATCGCGACTCCGGCCACCGCGCTACCGTCGAACGCGTCGGTCACGCGAATGCTGTACGATCCGGCTGCGCGCGAACCGGCTCCCCCGACGCCTTCCTCCCCCGCGTCCGACCCCGTCGGCGACGGCGGCGCGGCGGGCACTCCGAACGGCCAGCCATTGCCCGGGGCCAAGAACGGCCCGACGGCGCGCAGCGACGCGGGGTCGCTGATCGCGACGGCGCCGACGATCTCGCGGACGCTGTCCGCCTCGATCTCTATCCGCTCGCTGGCCTCCGGTGCGCTCGGAGAACCATCGTCTCCGCCGTCCGCGACCGCGTCCGGATCGTCGATGGCGTCCGCCGGCACATTCCCCTCGCGCCCTTCCGGAGTCCGCTCGTCGCGATCAGCGAGGCTTCCGAACAGCGCGAGCACGCCACAGAAGAGCGCCACACTCGCGGCGAATCCGAGCAGAAACCGTCTCGAACGGCTCGGTGGGTCGGTCTGCAGCATCGACGGACTCCTCAAGACCCCCAGGCGCGACGGCAGCGCTCATACAAGTCGCTGCAGGGCACTGTCGGCCCCACTTTACGACCGGAGTCGCGGGAAAGCCATTCACGGGATCTGTTCGATCATGCTCCTCAGCGCCCGGCCCCGAACCTTCCGTTCAGCCCGCGAAGACGATTCTCGGAACGCGGCGCCGGACGGCCGCCTCGCAGCGATCGCAGAACGCGGAAGCCGGGGTTCAAGGCTCCGAACGGGGTGTCGATACATCGATAGCGGTCGCGGCTGCGTTCGGTAGAAGCTTTTCGTGAGTTGGCCAGCAGGAACGCGCGCCGCGGCGCTTCTGCGCGAAATGGTACGTCGAAACGCGCTTCCCCGCTGCGGAAACGACTGCACGGGAGGCGGTCTCGACGCAGGAGGAGATGGGACATGAAGGGAGCCATCAACAAGGGCATCCAGGAGTTCGTCGAGACGACAGCTGGCGTCGACGCGTGGAACGACATCAAGGAGCAGGCCGGCTGCGACGAGCCGTTCTTCGCCGCCGGCTTGGACTACGACGACGAGTTGACGCTACGTCTGGTTCAGGCCGCAGCCGAGGTCACCGGCCTGCCGATCGAGACGGTGCTCGTCGAGTTCGGGAAGTACTGGATTCCGCACACCGGCAGGACGTCGTACCCCGCGCTGTTCGAGCTCCTGCACGGAGCCCGCGAGTGCCTTCTCGCCATGAACCGCGTCCACGAGCTCGTGACCCGGACCACACCGAACGCGACGCCGCCGCAGTTCGAGTTCGACGAGCTGCCCAACGGGCGACTTCTCATGCACTACCACTCGGAACGCCGCCTGTGCAAGGTACTCATAGGACTGATCCACGGAGTCGGTGAGCTCTTTGACGAGGAGCTGACGGTACGCGAGGTCGCCTGCTTCCACGACGGTTCCGACCATTGCGTCATGGAGGTCGAGTTTCCGTGAGCGGGGTCGAGAACACACGGGTCGAAACGGCTGTCGAGGAGCTGGAGCGCTTGGCTCCGTTCGCCGTCTTGGTGAGCGAGGACCTCACCGTCACGTGGGTCAGTCGCGCCGTGGCGAGTCGGGTCGACGACGCGGTCGGCAGCAACGCCGCCCGCATCGTCGCGCTCGACGGCTGCGACGCTCTGAACGCGGCGACCGTGAGCGCGGCGCTCGGCCGGAGTGTCACCGTCCTCCTCGTCGGCACGAGCCCTCCGCTGCGTCTGGTCGGGCGATGGATCTCCTGCAGCGGCGGCTACCTCTTGCTCACCCGGCCGGATCCGCGGGGCTCCGCGGATCTCGCTCGCCTCCGCCTCGATGAGTTTCCGGAGGAGGACCACCTCGTCGAGCTCCTGACGGTGCGCAACGAACTCGACGCGTCGCTCCGAGACGGCGCCGAGGCTCTTGCGTCGCTGCGCCAACACGTGCTGGCGCTCGAGCGATCGCGGTCCGATCTCGAAGCCACGAACGCGAGCCTTGTCGAGGCTCGACGACGGGCCGAGGCGGCCAACCAGACGAAGTTGGATTTCCTGGCGAACATGAGCCACGAAATCCGCACGCCGATGAACGGCGTCATCGGCCTGAGCGAGCTGCTGGCGTCGACGACGCTGGACGAAGAGCAGGAGGAGTGCCTCGGCATGCTGCGGGAGTGCGCGGCGTCGCTGCTCGACATCGTGGACGACATTCTCGACTTCTCCGCGGCCGAATCCGGCGAAGTGAGCTTGCTTCGTGACCCGTTCAGCCTTCGAGACGAGCTCGGCGACGTGCTGGAGCGGTTCGCGGGGCGCTGCGGCGACAAGAGTCTCGAGCTCACTCGCCGGGTCGCCTCCGATGTGCCCGACACGCTGATCGGAGACGCGAAGCGCCTCGGAGAGGTTCTGTCCCACCTGATCGACAATGCCGTGGAGTTTACCGCGCAGGGCGAGATCTCCGTCACAGTCGCGCTGGAGGAGGTCGTCGACGGGCAGGCGACCCTGCACTTCGCCGTATCCGACACGGGCGCCGGCATTCCGGCGGCGAGGCAGGCCGCCATCTTCGAGTCCTTCGCGCAGGGAGATGGCTCGACGACTCGCAGCCACGGCGGCGTCGGGCTGGGCCTGTCGCTCTGCGCACATCTGGTCGCCCGCATGGGCGGCGAGATCCAGGTCGAGAGCGAAGTCGGTCGGGGCAGCACGTTCCGATTCACGATTCGCGTCGAGGTCGTCCCGCGACCGCAGCTCGAAAGCGAGCTGACCTGATTCGTTCCGACCGCGGAGCGCAGCGCTGAAGAGACGTCTCGAGCTCCGAGTGAGGAGCCTGTCCGCTCCTGGCCGGATCGAGAGCACCCTTTGCGATTCGGGAGCGAGAGGCTACCATCTACCGTTGTTAGAACTTGGGTCGATGTATCCTCGATCGAGTCTCGGGAGGATCCGGAAGGAGGGCTTCATGTCTAGGTCTGTTTGTTTGTTCACTCTCGGGCTGTGTCTGCTGGTCACGGCTGTCCATGCACAGCCCGTCAACGACGCGTGCGCCGATGCGATTCCGATCGCCAGCGGCGAGACGCTCACCGGCACGACCGTCGACGCGACGCCGGACACCGGCCTCCTATGCGGTGACACCGACGCGCCGGCGGTCTGGTACTCGATGACCGGAGACGGCACGCCGTGTACCGCGTCTCTATGCGGCAGCGCATTCGACACGAAGCTGTCCGTCCACTCGGGCAGCTGCGACGCGCTCGTCTGTGTCACAAGCAACGATGATGCTTGCGGCCTGCAGTCGGAGGTCGCCTGGGACTCGGTCGCCGGCGAGACGTACTACATCCGGGTCTTCGGCTACGGCGAGAACTCGGGCGAGTACACCCTCAACCTGACCTGCGGGTACTTCGAGGGCTACTGGGAGTTCAACGATGACCTGTCCGCGTCGACCGGCCAGGTCGATCTCGAGCCCGTCGGCCACCCGGGTGCTCCCGGCGCCCCGTCGGTGACCTACGAGACGCAGTCGATCGGCGGCGCAGACGCGACCGCTGCCCGGCTGAGCGACGGCACGGCACTCATCGTGCGACACGGAACGCCCGCCAACGGCGGCGGCGACTTCGTGAACGACTACACGCTCGTCATGGATGTCAACTTCCCGGCGGTCGGCGAGTGGATGTCGCTCTACCAGACCAACGGCAATATTCCGCTCGACGGCGGAAACGACGGCGATTGGTTCGTCAACCCGGATGGTGGAATCGGCATCGGCGGCAACTACGGTGGCACGCTCGAGGCGAACACCTGGTACCGCTTGGCGCTCGTCGTCAACTCTGCAACCGGCAACTACCGCAGCTACATCGACGGGACGATGGTCCAGGAGAACGCGGGCGCCGTGGCGGTAGATGGCCGCTTCGGCCTGTACACGGCGGCGTCGGAGCCGAACTTCTTCTTCCTCTTCGCCGACGAGACCGGCCCGTCGGAGATGGGCGAGGTGCTGATCAACAGCGCGTGCTTCCTCGCGCGTCCGCTGAACTCGGCGGAGCTCTGCACGCTCGGCGGCCCGACCGCCGACGGCATCACGGTGCCGGGCACGGAATGCCCGCCGCCCCCGCCACCCGCCAACGACCTCTGCGCCGACGCGGAAGACCTCGGCGAGCTGCCGGAGAACGAGGCCGTCGTCGTCTCGAACCAGACGATCACGGCGACATTCGACGACGTTGGCGAGTGCGGCACTACCAACACGGCACCCGGTGTCTGGTATCGCGTCGTGACGACCTGCGACGGCGGGCGTTTCGTCGGCTCGCTCTGCCACCCGGATACGGACTACGACACGAAGATCAGCGTGTTCACCGGCAGCTGTGACGCCCTCGAGTGCATCGACGGCAACGACGACCTCGGAGCCGCGTGCGATCTCAGCACGCTGCGCTCCGGCTTCGACATACCGACCGTCGCTGGACGGGAGCATTGGATTCTGGTGCACGGCTTCAGCGCCGCGACGGGCAACTTCACCTTGACCCTGACGCAGGCCTGCGAGTGTGATCCCGCCGTCGCCAACGACGTCTGCACGGGCGCCGAGCCGCTCACCTTCGACGCAGACGGCACCGTGACGATCAGTGCCACGACCATCGGCGACTGCATCTTCCCCGACCCCGAGAACGCCAATTGCGGCGCGAGCACGGCACCGGGCGTGTGGTACTCGGTCGTCGGCGAGGGCATCGAGATGAGCGCGTCGACCTGCAACCAGGCCGACTTCGACACCAAACTCAGCGTCTTCGCTGGCGACTGCGGCGCCCTCAGCTGCGTCGCCGAGAACGACGACAATGGCGGCCTGGGCTGCGGCGGCTTCACGTCGCACGTCACGTGGGTGCCCGAAGACGGCGTCACGTACTACATCCTGGCGCACGGCTACTCCTCGAGTGAGGGCAACTTCGACCTGACCGTGACCGCGATCTCTCCGCCGTGCCTCGTGCTCGACAGCTGCCGGTCGAACCATGACGACAAGACCGTCACGCTGTCCTGGTCGACCAATCAGCCGGACGATGTCACCGGCTACGACGTCGTCTGCAATGGCGAGGTCGTCGCGAGCCTCGGCGCCGAGGAGACGACGTACACGCACACGCCCGACCTCCTGCCGGGTTGCATCAACGTGATCGACTACTCGATCGTCGGCCAGGGTCTCGAGGGCTGCACCGTGAGCTGCGTCGCGACGATGTCGCCCGGATCGGTCGCGTTCTGGGACGACTTCGACGACTATGCCGACGATCTGGCGCTCGAGGTCGACGGCGGCTGGCTGCGCGAGAACCACCCGGATGTGCCCGAGACCGCCAGTCAGTTCACTATCACGAACCCCAGCGGCAAGCGCAATCCGCCGATCACGGACGGCCGTCCGTCGAACGGGAAGTTCCTGATCTCGGACAACGACGCCGGCGGCGGCGACATCGCGAGCGGCAGCGGCATCTCGTGGGACATCTGGAGCCCGGAGTTCAGCCTCGAAGGCATGGACTCGGCCTGGCTCCACATGGACCTCAGCGCGCAGCTGAACAACAACGGCACGGCGATCTTCGACGTGGACGTGTCGACGGACGGCGGCGGCGAGTGGACAAACGCGTTCCGGCGCATCGCTCCGAGCCGTACCGTGGACCCGGCCGCGTCGACGGACAACGCCGGCGGCTACTTCGGTCGGCTGGACGTCGACCTGTCGGGCTACGCGGGCGAGCCGGGCGTTCGCGTCCGCGTGCGTCACCTCGAGCCGGGCTGGGATTGGTGGATCGCGCTCGACAACGTCATCGTCGACGACGTCGGCCCGCCGAACGGCAACCAAGACGTCCTCGCGGTCGAGAGCTTCGACGCCGGCATTCCGGCGACGTGGGAGACCCGCTCGCTGATCGATCCGCCGAACGAGGGTACGAGCACGTGGACGACGGACGACCCGGGTTTGCGTGACATCGTCGCGAACAACGGTGGCGTCTTCCCGTACCAGGACGGCCACAGCGTCGCCCGCCTGATGGCGCCGTTCGCGATCCTGGACTCCGACTCCGATCCGGACCCGGCCCAGAGCGAGTACCTGATCACGCCGTCGATCGACTGCTCGAACCTCACCCGGGTCTATCTCCACTTCAAGTCGGAGATCGTCGCGACGCTCACACCGCAGCGCGTCCTCGTCAGCCTCGACGGCGGCGCGACCTTCCAGGAGAAGCCCATCTTCGCCTACGACGGCGGCGGCCTGTTCGATGACGGCGAGGAGTCGTTCTACGCGGAGCGCTCGTTCTGCGTGCCGGCAGCGGCCGGTGAGCCCGAAGTTGCCTTCGCGTTCTGCTATGAGAGCGCTGGCAACCAGTGGTGGTGGGCGGTCGACGACGTCCGCGTCAGCGGAGATGGCGGCGACGCCGGCGTCGGGCCGTTCATTCGCGGCGACTGCAACGGCGACGGCGCCGTGGTCGGCCAGGTCGGCGACGCGGTGTTCATCCTCAACTACAACTTCCTCGGCGGCACCGCGCCCGGCTGTCTGGCCGCGTGCGATGCCAATGGCGACGGCGCCGTCACCGGCCAGGTAGGCGACGCGGTCTACATCCTGAACTTCAACTTCCTGGGCGGAGCGGCTCCGATCGCACCGTTCCCGGATTGCGGCACCAGCACTCTCGAGACCGACGTGGCGCTCGGTTGCGAGAGCCCGACGGGCTGCTGACGCATTCCATCGAGGCCTGAGCAGCCCGAGGCCCGGAGCGCCGATCGGCTCCGGGCCTCGGGCCTTTCTTTCATCCTGCGATATCTGGAACTTCCATGCACCAGACCGCTGTTACGCTCCCGGGTCGCCTCGCGCCCCTGGCGGCGGCCCTCTTGCTGACGGCGACGGTCTCGGCACGAACGACCGCGCAGTGGGACTTCGACGGCGATCTCGCCGCGACGACCGGCCATCCCGACCTCGAGCCGCGCGCGGCGACTCCTGCGAGCGAGCCCGACGTCCGATTCGAGAGCCTCGATATCGACGACGTCGAGATCGAGGCGGCGTTCTTCGGACGCGGCACGTACTTCCGCACTCGCGGCGAGTTCGCGGCGAACGGCGGTGGCGCGTACGTCAACGAGTACACGCTCGTGATCGACGTGCTGTTCGTGGATCGCGGCCCGTCCGGAGGCTGGGCTGCGCTCTTCAACACGAATACCGGCGATCCGCCGGCCAACGACGGCGACGCGTTCATCGACCCCGCCGGGGGCATCGGCATCTCGGGCCAGTACGCCGGAAGCGTTCCCGACGGCGAGTGGCACCGTCTCGGCATCGTCGGCCTCCTGACGGCCGGACGCATCGACTTCTACGTCGACGGCGAGAAGGTCAACGAGGTCGCCGGGCTCGATATCGACGGGCGCTTCGCCCTCTACACCGCAGGAGATGGCGACGCCGACGGCATCTCCCTGTTCGCCGACGACAGCGGCGATGCCTCCGCCGGCTATGTCAACAGCGTGCAGTTCCGCGACCACGCGCTGTGCCCGGAGCAAATGGCCGAGCTCGGCGCGTTCTCTCCGGACGGCATCCCGATCCTCGATTTGCCGCCGGCGGACTGCGGTGGCGGCGGGCCCGACGAGTTCGAGATCAAGGAGGGGCCCTACCTGCAGAACGTCACGCGAGACGCGATGACCGTGATGTGGGAGACGACCGAGCCCGCCGACACGACGCTCCACTACCGTCGCGCCGGCAGCGCGTGGCAAGCGATCGACGTCGCCGAAAACGTCAGCATCCACGAGGTTCGTCTCGAGGGCCTCGACGCCGACGAAGTCGTCGAGTACCGCATCGAGTCGACCACGGCCGACGACGCGGCCTCGAGCGACGTCGAGACGCTCCGGACGGCGCCGCCCGGCCCCACGTCGTTCAGCTTCACCGTCTGGGGCGATAGCCAGGCCAATCCGGGCGTCTTCGGCGGTCTCGTCGACCGCATGGCTCCCGAGAATCCCGCGATTCTGACGTGCGTCGGCGACGTCGTCGACGTGGGCAGCGAGTACAGGCGATGGGGTAACGAGCTCCTGACGCCGCTGCAGCCGCTCGCGAAGAGCACGCCGTTCTTCGTCGCGATCGGCAACCACGAAGGGCAGTCGCACTGGTTCGACGACTACCTCGACCAGCCCGGCAACGAGCACTGGTTCGCGGTGCACTACGGCGGCAGCCACTTCGTCTTCCTCGACACGAATCGCCCCTTCGGCCCGGGCAGCGAACAGTACGAGTGGCTCCGCGAAGAGCTGTTCTCCGACGCGGCGCAGCAAGCCGATTGGCTCTTCACGTTCCACCACCACCCGCCGTACTCGGAGATCTTCGAGGAGGGCATCTACGCGCGCATCCGCAGCCACCTCGTGCCGCTCTACGAGCTCGCCGGCGTCGACGTGAACTTCACGGGCCACATCCACGATTACGAGCGCGGCGTCTACACGCCTCCCGATACCGGTCGGCGCATCGTCTACCTGCAGACTTCCGGCGGTGGCGGCAGGCTATGGGAGGATGAGTTCGACGGCGAGTGGGAGCAGATCGACCGCGTCATCCAGTTCGTCTATCACTTCTGCCTCGTCGAGCTGACCTCGGACACGCTGCGCCTGCGGGCGATCTCGCTCGACGGCGACGTCATCGACGAGGTGACTCTCGACGCGCTACCGCGCGACGGCGAACCGCCTCCTCCTCCCCCACCGCCGCAAGCGACCGTCACCCAATGGGACTTCGAGGACGAGCTCGAAGCGACGTTCGGTACGGGAACCATGGAGTACGTCGGCGGCGAGGGTTCGCAAACGGAAGCGCTGACGGAGTTCGGCACGACTGACGATTTCGGCCTGCCAGCTATCGACGGCGAGGAGGCGGCCGTCATGCTGTTCCCGCAGGCGACGGTGCCGACCATGGGATACCTCCTCCGCCCCGACGCCGAGCCCGACGCAGGCTCGTTCGTCAACGAGTACACGCTGATCTTCGACCTTCTCGTCCCTGGGGAGTCGTTCGATTTCGACGGCTGGCTCGCGTTCATCAACACGAACGCTGACAACGCCAACGACGCCGACTACTTCCTGAATCTCGCGTCCGGCGGCATCGGCATAGGTGGCCAGTACGACGGCATGGTCGGCCGCGACACTTGGCACCGCGTGGCCTTCACGTGCGCCGTAGAAGGCGCCGATGTCATCCTGCGCAAGTTCGTCGACGGCGAGGAGGTCGGCCTGCAGAACCTCGGCGCGATCGACGGCCGCTGGTCGATCTACAGCCGCTTCGACGCGACACCGTGGTTCTATCTGTTCACGGACGACAGCGGGGAAACGAGCTCCGGGTTCGTGTCGAGCTTCCTGTTCGCCGACGTGGCGCTCTCGCCCGAGCGCATCGCCGAGCTCGGCGGGGCCGACGCGGACGGCATCCTCGACTCGCCGTGTCTCGATCCCGATGGCTGCGACGACCGCGTGCAGTTCGTGCGCGGCGACGCGAACGCCGACGGTGGCAACGACATCAGCGATGCCGTGTTCGTCCTGAACTACCTCTTCGTCGGCGGCGGGCTCGTGCCGGAATGCGCCAAGAGCGCTGATGCGAATGACAGTGGTGTCCTGGACCTGACGGACGCCATCTTCGAGCTCAACTTCCTGTTTCAGGGTGGCCAGCCGATCCCGCCGCCGTTCCCCGGCTGCGGGCTGGACGAGACGGAGGACCCGTTGAGCTGTGAGGCGTACGCACCCTGCCGTTGATCGACGTGCCCCGACGCTCGCGCGACTGATTCTGTGCGCGGCGGTCGTCTCGCTCGTTCCTCCTGCGGTGGCGGCATGGCTACGAAGCCCTCCCGTCAGCGCGCACGAACGCGCACGGGGCACGCTCGGCTACATCGACAAGACCGGTCGACTCGTCGTGTCGAACGCGCAGTTCCACGAGACCGGCAGCTTCCACGAGGGGCTGGCCAAGGTGCGTCTCCACGAGAAGCTCGGCTTCAAGTACGGGTTCATCGAGCGATGCGGCAAATTCGTGCTCGTGCCGGCGTTCGAGGCCTCCGGTCGTTTCTCCGAGGGACGCGCGCCGTGCGGGATCGACGGCGTGTGGCGCTTTCTCGACCGGACGGGCGGTGTGATCGACACTTCCCCGGCGGTCGTGTTCGAGCAGGCCGGACCGTTTGCCGACGGGCGGTCAGCCGTCCGCGTCGGCGGCAAGTACGGTTTCGTCGACGGACGCGGCAAGCTGGTCGTGCCGGCGCGATGGGACGTGGCGATCGGCTTCTCCGAGGGCCTCGCTCGCGTGCGATCCGGCGATGAGTACGGATACGTCGACACCGCCGGCAGGGTCGTGATCCCACCGCGATTCGATCGGGCCGAGCCCTTCCGCGAAGGGCTCGCGAGAGTCCGGATCGGCGCCGAGATCGGCTTCGTCGGCCGCGATGGCAAATGGGTCGTCGGCCCGCTTCGAAAGTACGGCCGCGTGTTCGATTTCGCCTGCGGCCGCGCACGCGTGCGCGTCGGCCTCAAGTGGGGCTTCATCGACCGGAGCGGGCGGACGGTCATACCGGCCCGCTACGACGCCGCGTTCGACTTCTCCGAACGACTCGCCTGCGTGCAAGAGGGTCGCCGCTGGCTGTACATCGACGAGCACGGGCGAACCGTACTTCGCGTCGCTTGTGATTGGGCGTACCCGTTCTCGGAGGGGCTCGCCCCGGTGGAGATCCGCGGCAAGACCGGCTACGTCGACCGAACGGGAAAACTCGTGATCGAGCCGCGCTTCATCCGCGGGTACAACTTCTCTGAGGGACTCGCC
Source organism: uncultured Planctomycetia bacterium (assembly GCA_964392615.1). GTDB lineage: Bacteria > Planctomycetota > UBA8108 > UBA8108 > UBA8108 > CAYMRB01. The sequence goes on from CAYMRB010000016.1 coordinate 16,860, forward strand.
AGAGTCGAGCTCGCGCCTCGCCCCGAAAACGACGCAGTCGGGCGACGACCCGGCGAACGGTCGAGTCCCGAACAACGCTGACCTTCCCCTTTCCCGTGCAGGTCGACGGAGGATGTCATGTTGAGTCGCGCGCCGTACGCGATCGTGTTCGCCCTCGGGTTCGCAGCGTTCTCCACCGTGCGCGGTCAGGGTGTCGCGCAATGGGACCTCGACGGATCGCTCGAGGCGACCACCGAGCACGACGACCTCCTCGAGAGCTTCGCCGTGCCGGCATTCGAGCCGGAGGTCGACTACTTCGAGTTCGAGATCGACGGCGAGTTCGCAGAGGCAGCCCGCTTCTCCGCGGGCACGAACTTCATCGTCACGCACGGCTTCGAATCGAACGGCGGCGGAGCCTACGTAAACCAGTACACGTTGATTCTCGACGTCATGTTCCCCGAGGAGTTCGGCGAGGATGATCCCGACGGACTCCTGCAGACATCGGGCTGGACGGCGCTGTATCAGACCAACGAGGCGAATGGCAACGACGGAGACTGGTTCATCCGGCCGAACGGCTCCGGCTCCGGAATCGGCATCTCGGGCAATTACGGCGGCGAGGTGCCCGACGGCATCTGGCACCGCCTGGCGCTCGTCGTCGATCTCGTCGCGGGGACCTATAAGAGCTATATCAACGGCGCTGAGGTCCAACAGAACACCGGCCTGGCGCTCGACGGCCGCTTCTCGATCGGCGCCACGTTCTTCCTCTTCGGCGACGAGAGCGGCGACGTGGCTGGTGGCTTCGTCAATAGCGTGCAGTTCCACGACCGCGCGCTAGCAGGCGCGGAGATCGCCGCGCTGGGCGGGCCGAGCGCCGACGGCATCCCGCTGCCCGACGTCTCCAATCCGCGGAGCTGTCTGTTCCGGCAGTTCCAGACGCGTTTCTCCGCCGAGACCGGCGCCGTGACCGCGACGTGGTCGAGCATCGACGGCGACGAGGGATTCCGGATTCGCCGAGATGGCACCGTGATCTCCGGCGACCTCGCTGCCGACGCGACGACGTTCACGGACGAGACGCCGCCGGCGGGTGGCGTCGGCGTCGTCTACACGCTCGAGTCGCTGCAGGGCGACACCGTCGAGATCGAGTGCCCAGCCCCTCCGATCGATGCGTTCGCGTGCACGAGCGGCTTGACCTGCTGCGCGGACCAGGAAGCGGCGACCGTGACGCTCGAGTGGAGCGGCGCGGCAAACCTGCCCGTAACGGGATACGCAGTGCTACGAGACGGGGTGCAGGTGGGAACGCCCGCATCCGATGCGACGAGCTTCGTCGACGACGTCCCCGAATCCGGACGGTACGAGTACTCGCTCACGACGATCAGCGATCCGCCGGACGCGTGCTCGGAGATCCTGCAGTGCACCGCGATCGTCACCGGTGCCGCGATCGATGGCGCGGACGGCTGCGGCGGCATCATCAATCAGTACGAGTTCGACGGAGACTTGAGCTCGTCGACCGGCGGCCTCGACCTGGCCCCCGGGATTTCCCTGCCGCTCGTGGACGGCGTCGACACTCCCGGCGTGTCGTTCCGAACGGTCGAAATCGATGGCGAAGATGCCGAGGTCGCGCATTACACCCGCGGCACGATCCTCCGCATGTTCACCGGGCTACCGCCGAACGGCGGCGGCCGGTACACCAATGTGTTCACGCTGATCGCCGACGTCATGTTCCCGGCCGGCGCTCTCGATGAGACCGGCTGGGCACCGCTCTACCAGACCAACACGGACAACGCCAACGACGGCGATTGGTTCGTACGCGGGAGCGACCGCGGCATCGGCATCGGCGGCAACTACGGCGGCACGATCGAAGACGAGGTGTGGTATCGCGTCGCGCTCGTCGTCGACCTGACCGCCGGCACCTACACGAGCTACATCGACGGTCTGCAGGTGCAACAGAACACCGGCGAGCCCCTCGACGGCCGCTTCTCGCTCTACTCGATCGACGACGGGCAGGCGGAGGGAATCGTCCTGTTCGCGGACGAATCCGGCGAGAACGCCGAGGGGCTGGTCGGCTGCGTTCAGATTCGCGATCAGGCGCTCCCTCCCGGAGCGGTCGCGGCGCTCGGAGGGCCGACGGCCGACGGCATTCCCACGAACCCGCCGTTCATCTGTCCCTTCGCGCTGGAGTGCTGCACGAACCAGGATGCCCGCGAGGTGACGCTGACGTGGGACGCCGGCGAGGATCTGCCGCAGATCGAGGTCCGTCGGAACGGCGAGCTCGTGGGCACGGTGGACGGCGACGCCACCTCGTTCGTCGACCGGGACGCACCGGCCGGTCACCACGTCTACGAGCTCCGTCTCACCGGCGACGGCGAGTGCGCGAACTTCCCGCTCTCGTGCGAGGTGACGATCGTCGACGACGCGCTGCTGTTCGAGGACTTCGACTGCATCGCGGACGACACCGACCTCGAGGCCGCCGGCTGGCTCGCCGTCGACGAGGGCGAGCCGAACGAAGCGTCGACCTGGACGGTCACGAATCCCCTCGACCGCGCCAACCCGCCGGGAGAACAGGGCCGGCCCACGGCGGGAGGATTCGTGACCTCCGATTCGGACTTCGGCGGCACGGACGTCCTCCAGAACACGGCTGGAACGGGCATGTCGCACGATCTCTGGAGCCCGGAGTTCAGCGCCGCCGAAGCCGACACCGTGTGGCTCCATGTCGATGTCGTCGCGCAACTCAACAACGACGGCGACGCGGTGTTCGACATCGATGTGTCGACCGATGACGGCGCGACGTGGGACAACGCCTTTCGCCGCGTCTCTCCCGGCCGCACGATCGAGCCGCTGCCGTCGATCGCCGAGGACAACGCCGACGGGATCTGGGGCCGCCTGCACGTCGATCTCACCGATCTCGCCGCGAACGAGTCGAGCGTGCGGCTACGGTTGCGCCACTTCGAGCCGACCTGGGACTGGTTCGTCGCGGTCGACAACGTGCGCGTCGACGATCGACCGCCGGGCGGAGATATCGTCATCCTCGGGCCCGAGACCTTCGACCCCGAGGCCAGCCCCCACGACTGGCAGACGACCCACGGCCCCCACCGCGACGGCGGCCGCCCTTGGGGGGTCGACGATATCTGCCGCATCTCGCTCGGTCCGGACGGCGTCTTCCCGGACTTCGCGGCCGGCCGCCAGCTCCACCACTTCGACGAGTTTTTCGCCCACGTCGAGGACAGCCTCTGCCTCCGCGCGCGAGAGGATGAGCTCCTGCTCACACCGCCGCTGGACGCGTCGTCGCTCGACTCGGTCTGGCTCCACGTGCGCTCGGCGATCTGGCACAACGACACGGCCGCAGCGAAGATCCTGCTGAGCCTCGATGACGGTCTCACCTTCGAGGCGGAGCCGGTGTTCTCCTACGACAGCGGCGCGGCGCACGTCTCGGGGGAGGAGCCGTACTTCACCGAGCACGTCATCGAGGTGCCGCGTGCAGCCGGACAGCCACAGGTCGTGTTCGCCTTCCACTATCGGACGGCCGGCGACGAGCTCGCCGAGCTGGACACCTGGTGGGCGATCGACGATGTCGGCGTCACCGGAGCGGAGGGTGCCGGCGGCGTCCCGTTCCGTCGCGGCGATGCCGACGACAGCGGCGACCTGCGGCTCACGGACGGCGTCGCCATTCTGAACTTCCTGTTCCTCGGCGGAGCGACACCGACCTGCATGGAGACCGCGGACGCGGACGACGATGGCGACATTCGCATCAACGATGCGATCCGCGTGCTCAACTTCCTGTTCCTCGGTGGCGCGCCGCCCCCGTCTCCCGGCCCGGCCGAGTGCGGCCCGGAGCCGGCCGCGTCGCCGAACCTCGGCTGCGCGCAGTACACGTCCTGCTGAGGATCCCCACAGCGAGACCGAGCGCCGAGGCCCGCCGCCGGGTTTCCGGTGCTCGATCGCCTCCCTCGCTTCCGGGGTCAGGACGATCCGTCGACGATCGAGCGCGGCCCCTTACCGGCCGTCTTCTCGTAGTTCCCCTTGCCCCGCCGCGTGTATTGCGTGAATCCCGCGGCCTCGAGCTTGCTGCGGCTCAGCGGATCGCCGCCGCTGACCGAAAAGCTGGACAGGAGCCGCTTGACGGGCTGTCCGCACTCCGGACAGGACGTGAGTGGGTCGTCGGCCATCCGCTGGACGACCTCGAACGACTCCCTGCAGTGGTCGCAGCCCTCGTCGGCGGCTGCGTATTCGTAGATCGGCATGGCGATCGACCTCCGGGCTTCATGAACACCCTCATCTTCGGCTCGCGCGCGCGCCAGCCGTCGGTTTCCCCACGCAGGCGATACCGCCGGGCGCCGTTGCCACCGACGGATACCGTGATAGGATAGGCCGATTCGGGCACGCCGCAAGGGGCCGCAGCTCCCGGCCGTCCCGAAAACCTACGCAACCGCAGCCGCCGACGGGCGCAGAGAATACGGATGTCGGACAACACGCAGCCCCACCGCTACACCGCCGCCATGGCGGCCGAGATCGAGGCACGCTGGCAGGACGACTGGCAGCAGAACGAGACATTCCACGCGCCGAACCCCGGGGACGCGGGCTTCGATCCGTCGAAGCCGAAGAAGTTCATCCTCGACATGTTCCCGTATCCCTCGGGCGTCGGGCTGCACGTCGGACACCCCCTCGGCTACATCGCGACCGACATCTACGCGCGCTACCTGCGCATGACCGGGCACAACGTGCTCCACCCGATGGGCTTCGATGCGTTCGGCCTGCCTGCCGAGCAATACGCGATCCAGACGGGCCAGCACCCCCGCACCACGACCGAGCGGAATATCGACACGATGAAGGCGCAGATGCGCCGCCTCGGCCTGGGCCACGATCCGCGGCGCTCGCTGGCGACGACCGACGTCGAGTTCTACCGCTGGACGCAGTGGATCTTCCTCGAGATCTTCAACTCGTGGTACGACGAGGAAGCCGATCGCGCGCGGCCGATCGCCGAGCTCATCGCGGCGTTCGAGTCGGGCGAGCGCGCGCCGTCGGGCGACACGCCGTGGGCGAAGCTCTCCGAGGCGGAACGCCGCCGCGAGGTCGACAGCCAACGCCTGGCCTATGCGGCCGAGATCCCGGTCAATTGGTGCCCGGGGCTGGGCACGGTCCTCGCGAACGAGGAGGTCACCGCCGAGGGACGCAGCGAGCGGGGCAATTTCCCCGTCTTCAAGCGGCCGCTGAAGCAGTGGATGATGCGCATCACGTCGTACTGCGAACGACTGCTGCGCGATCTCGAGCCCCTCGATTGGCCCGAGCCGATCAAGCTGATGCAGCGCAATTGGATCGGCCGCAGCGAGGGTGCCGACGTCGACTTCCTCGCGCTCGATCCGCATGCGACCGGGTCGAAATCGGAGACCGGAGCGGCCTGGCTCGACGCGCGACATGAGGCGGGCTGGTCAGACGGCACGCCTCCGGAAGAGCTCGCCGTACGTGTCTTCACCACACGGCCCGACACGCTGTACGGCGCGACGTACATGGTGCTCGCGCCCGAGCACTCGCTCGTCGAGCGGCTGACCGCCGAGGCTTGGCCCGCGAACACCCCGGAGGCGTGGCGCGGCCAGTTCCCCGGTCGCCCCGACAGCGATGCATCGCCGCGGGAGATGGTCGCCGCGTATCGGTGCTTCGCCGAGACGAAGTCGGACGTCGAGCGTCAAGTCGAGGAGAAGGAGAAGACCGGCGTCTTCATCGGCGCGTTCGCGGTCAACCCGGTCAACTCCGAGCGCATCCCGATCTTCATCGCCGACTACGTGCTGATGGGATACGGCACCGGCGCGATCATGGCGGTGCCGGCGCACGACACGCGCGATTTCGAGTTCGCGACACAGTTCGAGCTGCCGATCATCGAGGTCGTTCGAGCCCCGGAGGGCGCACCGGAGAACGAGGCATTCGTCGGCGACGGCATCGCGGTCAACTCCGAGTCGATCGAGGGCCTGCCGACGTCGGAGGCCAAGCCGAAGATCGCGGCGTGGCTCGAGGAACGCGGCCTCGGCAGGGGCACGGTGAACTTCCGCCTGCGCGATTGGCTGTTCAGCCGCCAGCGCTACTGGGGCGAGCCGTTCCCGATCCTGTTCGACAAGAACGACGAGCCGGTCGCGATCGACGCGTCCGACCTGCCGGTCGAGCTGCCGGAGGTCGACGACTACAAGCCCGAGGTCAACGACGACCCCGACTCGACGCCCCAGCCGCCGCTGGCGCGCGCGAAGGACTGGGCGACCGTGACGATCGACGGCGAGGAGTACCGCCGCGAGCTGAACACGATGCCCAATTGGGCCGGCTCGTGCTGGTACTACCTGCGCTACCTCGATCCGCGCAACAGCGAGCGCTACGCGGGCGAGGCGGCCGAGCAGTACTGGATGCTGAGCCCGAAGGGCAACGGCGCCGAGACGCCGACCGCATACGACTCGGCAACGACGCACATCGGCGGCGTCGACCTGTACGTCGGCGGCGCCGAGCACGCGGTGCTGCATCTGCTCTACGCGCGCTTCTGGCACAAGGTGCTGTTCGATCTCGGACACGTGTCGACGCCCGAGCCGTTCGGCCGCCTGTTCAATCAGGGCTACGTGCAGGGAGCGGCGTACAAGGACGAACGCGGCATGCACGTCGAGGCGTCGGAGGTCGAGGAGCGCGACGGGAAGTTCTTCCACGACGGCAACGAGGTGCAGCGAGAGTTCGGCAAGATCGGCAAGAGCCTGAAGAACGCCATCGCGCCGGACGACATCTGCCACGATTACGGGGCCGACACGCTGCGGCTGTACGAGATGTACATGGGCCCGCTCGAGGCGTCGAAGCCGTGGAGCACGCGCGACATCATCGGCGTCCACCGCTTCCTGCAACGGGTCTGGCGTCACCTGGTCGACGAGGCGACCGGTGAGCCGCGCGTCCGCAACGAGCCGGCCGACGACGAGCTGCGCAAGGCGCTCCACAGGACGATCGACGGCGTGCACAAAGACATGGCGGCGCTCGGCTTCAACACCGCGATCGCCAAGCTGATCGAGCTCAACAATCAGCTCACCGAACGCGACGGTGTGCCGACCGAAGTCGCCGACGCCCTCGTCAAGATGCTCGCGCCGATGGCGCCGCATATGTGCGAGGAGCTGTGGCGCAAGTTGGGCCACGACGCGACGATCGCATACGAGCCGTTCCCCGTCGCGGACGAGGCCCTCCTCGTCGAAGACGAGATCGAAATCCCCGTCCAGATCCTGGGCAAGCTCCGCTCGCGAATCCGAGTGGCGCCGGGAGCCGACCGCGACACGCTCGAAGCCGCGGCGCTGGCGGATCCGAAGATCGCTGCGCTCGTCGAAGGCAAGACGGTGCGCAAGGTCATCGTCGTTCCGGACCGGCTGGTGAATATCGTCGCGAACTAGCGTCCGAACAGCTTCACGACACGAGCGCGGTCCTTCTTGGCGACGGACACGAGCAGCGCATCGCGCAGATCGTTGAGCCACAGGTACGGCACGTTGTTCAGACGGCGGAATCGCTTCTTCTTCGCGAGCCAGACCCAGCACTTGCCGTAGACGTCGGTGCCGAACTCGGCGCCGATCGTGTGAAACAGCGTCAGAATCGCGTCGTAGGAGCCGACGCCGCTCGTCTTGCCATCGATCTGCTTGCGAAGACGCGTGACGCCACTCGCGCGTCGCTGATAGCTCGTCCAGGTCGGCCACGGCTCGTTGCCGAGGCGGTCGTAGACCTTCTCGACGACGAGGCAGCCGGTGTAGTGCGCCCACGCGTGCTTGTCGTCCTCGACCTCGCGGTACTTGCCCCACATCGCGACCATGTGGCCGAGCTCGTGGCAGAAGCCGTACACGATGCGCCGCTGGCCGGCGAGGGTGAGGTACTTCTCATCCGGCATCTCGTACCGCAGCTCGGAGTGATACATCGGCGTCGGATGGAAGAAGAGCCGCGACTTCTCGATCGACGGATCGACATGGATCAGGATGCGGACCTTCTTGCCCGGCACCTTGCTGATGTGCGAGAAGCCGAAGAGCTCGAGGTATCCGGCTCGGGCGGCTTCCGCGAGATCCAGCGCGGACTTGCCCCACTTCGGATCGACCCCGACGACGCGAACGACGAAGTGCTTTGACGCGGCGAAGGAACCGAGCCGTGCGGCGAGGTCGGCGTCGAGCTCGGCGATCTGCGCGCGCAAGGGCTCGATTCGCTCGACCCACGCGAGCTCGGCGTAGACGAGCGCGAGCTCTGCGAGAGCGCGGGCTCTCTTGCGCGGATCGCGCAGCTTCTCGTAGCGCTTCTCGAGGCCGAGGTACTTCGACGAGACTTTCTTGCGAAGATCCTCCTCACGCCATGCGCTGCGGCTGCGAGCCGCCCTCGCGTGGAGACTCTCGACCGCCTTGTGAAATGCCGCGATCCGCGAGTCGACCGGCTTCTTCGGCAGCGTGAAGAGCTCAGCGCGGACGACTGAGGAGCTGACGACAACGATGGCCGCCACCGTCAGATACGGGGAAAGCGAAGTTCTCATCATTCGAAGCCCTACCTGAGATGCGATTGAGAGAGGACACCCGAACCTCTACAGACTCGAACGCCGCGAAGAGTTCCGCGCTCGCGGCATCCGAGTCACTCGCAAAGGTCGGCCGAATCTGCACAGTCCAGCGCGTCCTCGGTGGGATCCTCGCCGCAGTCCTCCGCGGTGAAGTTCCCCGTCTCCGGGGCGGGCTCCGCGGGCGCGGGACCTCCCGTGAACAGCCAGTTGAACACGATGATGGCGTCGTTGAGTGCCAACGCGCCGCCATCGTCCGCGTCGGCGGCGTCGAGACAGGCCGGTGGCGGCAGGCCGAGGAACAGGAAGTTCAGCGTGACGATGCCGTCGTTCAAGTTGACCGCGCCATTGCCGTCGGAGTCGCCCCGGACGAACGCGGTCTCTCGTCCGTTGACGATCTCCTCCAACTCCCAATCCTCGAACGTGATCGTCGTCAGGTCACATGCCTGGTGCGACGTCACGGCCAGACCGATCTGGACCGACTCGGGCGCATTCGCGCCCCAATCGTGGCTGCCGACCTCGACCCACTCTCCCGGACTGCCAGCCGCACCGGACTCGTCGAAGACGAAGCCGGTGAACACGTTGCCGACGCGGTCGAGGCGCAGGGCGTCGAAGTGGGTGCCGGGGGGAATCGTGCCGAAGAGCTCGAAGTTGTCCACGCCGCCGTGCGTCCTCCGCGCCGCAAGCCAGGTCGCGTCCTGACGGTCTTCGCCGTGGTCGGAGATGAAGGTATAGCGCGAGTCCGTGCTGCAGTCCTGTCGCGCCATGATGCCGTGCTTGCCCCAACGCGAGCCGGGGGCGAAGTCCTGGTTCGCGATCCTCACGCGCGCGCTGAAGTCCCCCGAGACTTCCTTGTACGCGTACATGAACTGGTCGCCACCGGCCCAGATGTCGACGCCGGCGCCGGCGATCTCGAGCGTTCCCGGGCTCGGCTCCGTGATGGACGTGCCGCTGCACTCGGCGCCTATGGCGTGGCCATGGTCGAGCCCGAAATCGGGAAACGGCCCGAGATCGGTCGCGACAGGCGGCGCGGCGATGGAATCCGCGCCGAATACGGACACCGAGTCGACGTCGCCCGAGAACGACAGCAGCGCGTCATCGACGTCCACGGTGTAGACGACGCCGTCGGCAAGTAGCGCCGCGTCGAGATCCGACCAGACGATCTGCACGCCGCTGGGCGGCTCCTCGAGGATGGACGCGTCGCCGAAATCGACCTCGTCGAAGATGATCTCTACCGGCGCGGTGCAATCGAAGGTATGAGACGACGCCACGAGACCGACCGCGACGACCTCCGGGGCTCCGGGCCCCCAATCGTGCGATCCGAGGAACGTCCAGTCCGCACCGGGATCGGGGCGCGAGTAGCTGGAGAAGACATTCCCGGCGCGAACCAGGCGCAGGTAGTCGTCGTGTACGACGCACGCGGCCGCCTCGCGCTGCTCGGGACAGGTTGCGTCAGCGCATCCGACGCCGTCGTCGGGTCCGATACCGTCGCAGTAGTCGTCGATGCCGTCGCCGGACGGGTTGAGCGGGAACGGGGTCAGCTCGAAGTTGTTGCCGCCGCCGTGAACCGGCCGTGCGGCCATCAGCGTCGAGTCGTCGTTGTGATGAGGCGCCGCGAAGACGTCGCCGATCGCGTCCTGCGTGAACGTGTAGCGCGAACGCGGCCCGAGGTCCTGACGCGCCATGATGCCGTGCTTGCCCCACCGAGCGCCGGGCGCAGAGATGCGGTCGACGACGTGAACGCGGAGGTCGAAGTCACCCTCGACCCAATTGTACGCGAACTCGAACGTGTCCCCGTCCGCCCAGATGTCCGCGCCCGTGTTGGTCACCGTGTAGGTGCCGGGAGGCCCCTCGATCGTGTCTCCGTTGCCGCCCGGACACGCCGGGTTGAAGCCTACGGTGCGGTGGTCCTCGAACTCACCGACCGCACGCGTCTCGCCGGTGCTGAGCGGTGTCACGACGCCGCCGTTGTCAGCTTCGACCACCTCGGGTCCGAACGGCCCGACGGCCCGCTCCGTCACGGTGACGGTGCCGCCATCCGGCAAGTTCTGCGCGATCGTCACGACGACCGGCGCGGACGACACCGGCGGGCAGGCACCGGCGGGCACCGAGAACGCGGCCGTGCGCAGCGGAAGCGGGACGCACGCCGGCCCTGACTCGCCTTCGATGCCGCGAAGCGCGATCTCGGGATGGCCGTCCACGATCGGAATGCTATCTTGCAGCAACCGCAACGACCCGCCGAATCCCGAGGCGTCCTCGAAGACCACGTGGACGATGCGATGCACGCCCTCCTCGACCGTGACGCTCGTCGTGTTGTCACAGCGTCCGGCACCGCAATTGCCCGCACCGCGACACGCTGCCTCGTTGATGATCAGCCGCCCGTCGAGCCAGACCTGCTGGTCGTCGTCGGAGTTCGCGCAGATGTCGAGCGTGAACTCGTCAGTTGTTTCGAAGTACGTGCAGAGAAGCGTCAGGATGCCGTCCGTGGGGCCACCCGAACGCCCTGCGTCGATGTCCAGGTCGTTGAAGCAGTCCAGCGGGCTGCCGTCGTCGAGACGCCGCCACACGGGGTTGCCGTCCGCGTCCGTCGGGCCGACGTAGCCCGTTGTCGCGGCGGCGGCCGGATCGTACGCGACTGCATCGCCGAGGGCGGGGTACTGGCAGTGGACCGACGCCGGCGCGATGTGGTTGGCGCGCAGCCGCGTCGCGTCGCCGCTACACCCCAGGCCGTCGTGCGTGAACGGCCCGAGAGCGAGCCAGTTCTCCGTCGTGATGTAGCCATTGAAATCAGCGACCTGCGCGCGGACGGTGGGCGCGGTCGCAGCGACAATCAGCAATGCCGTCGCGATCCGAAATCGAAAGCCGCAGCGTGAGAGCATGGAACGATCCCTCAGAGACCCTGAACCTGTTCTGTCAGTGGTACCGGACAGGCCGCTCCGGACGCCACGAAAAAGGGGGCTGCCACGCCTCCAAACCCTGGCGCGCCGTGGTCCGCGGGGCGACAATCGGCTCCGGTGAGCACTCCACGGCAGAACTTCGTCCTCTTCCTTCTCGCGACCGCGGCCATCGCTCTGGGCGTCGCGGTGGCCATCGTGTCGCGGCAACGCGCGAAGATGGCGCGTGTCGCCGACGGGCCGCCAGTGGTCTCGAGCCCGACAGGAGCCGGGGACGACGCGACCTCGATCGATCCGGGCAGCGCGTTGGACGATGCGGTCGCTCGCAGCCTCGACGCACGGTCGATCGAGGCGCTCCGCGCCCCGACCGTGAATGGCGAGTTTCCCGGGGGCGCGCCGCCGGACCATCCCGTCCTCTCGCTCCTGTGGCGCCATCCCGAGCACGCTGCGGAGTTCGCGACGTCGCTCATGCGACACCTCGAGGACTCGCGCAAGACAGTGCGACTCACGGTGCTCGCAGGACTCGTCGCGCTCGGCAAGGCGGCTGCCGGTGCGATCCCTGCCCTGCTCGCAGCCACTCGCGACGACGACGAGGAGATCGCCTCGACGGCACTCCTCGCGCTCGCCAGCGCAGCCAAAGGCGACGGCGAAGCCGCGGGAGACGTCGTTCGTGCGATCGTCACATCGCCGCTCGATTTCTCCGCCGAGGAGAAGGGCCGCTCGGTCGCCCGACTCGCGTACGCTCACCGCGATGACCCCGACGCGATGCCCGGCATCTTCCGCGCGATCGACCCAATCGATGACGACGCGACTCGCGCCGCTATCCTGACGGCGTTGCAGATCCTTCGCGGCGCCGACGCCGCGCGCCCCGTCGCTCGCTACTGCGCCAAGGACCTCGGCCACTCGGCCGCCATCGTTCGTGTGGCCAGCGCGCGGACGCTCGGCTGGCTCGTGACGAGCCCTTATGACGCGGAAATCGACGCGGCTCTCGTACACCTTGACGGCGATCCCGACGTGCGCTCGACGCTTCTGGACGCGCTGGACCTCTGGTCGGCGAACACGGAGCGATCGGCGCAGAAGCGAGTCGTCGACCGCCTTTTCGGCGAGCTCGAACGCGGCTGCGACGACGCCATGAAGGTGTACCTCGTGCTCGGCGGCTTCGAGCTCGACGTCGCGGACGTCGACCGTCTCGCGCGCCTCGCCGCTGCAGCCAGCGCGACCGACGCGGCACACCGCCTCGTGGCTCCGCTCGCGTTGGCGGGCGCCGTCGAAGCCATCCACCGACGCGCGGGAGCCACCGAGCTGGTGCGACGCCTCCACCCCTTCTTCGTCGACCTGGCGGATCACGACGACGAAGCGGTCAGCTCGCGCGCCGTCGAGGTGTTGGTCATCGTGTACGACGACGCCGACGCGACAGCGGATCGGCTGATCGCTCAAGTCGAGCTCGAAAGCGGCGAGGAGCGCGCGAGCGCGAGCGAGCTCCTCGGTCGCCTCGGAGCCGATCGCCTCGGAGCGCTGACCGACGGTGCGAGCGCAGCGCTCATCGAGGCGTTAGCCGACGCGGGCGAGGACCCGGGCGTCCGCGAGGCTGTTGCGCGCGCGTTGCCGGAGTTTCCGAACGGGGCGACCGACAGCGTGCCGGCGCTCGTGGCGGTCCTGGATGACGCCAGCAACGACGCGTCGCTGCGCCGCGCAGCGCTCGTCGGCCTCGCGCGCCTTGGCGAGGCGGCGGCTGGCGCGGTCGAATCGATCGCCCGGTACGTCGACGGATCGGATCACGGGATCTCGCCGGACGAGGCCGCGATCGCGCTCGGCAGCATCGGCCCCGCCGCGGCGAGCGCGCTCCCGCAACTGCTGTCGCGAGTGCGCGTCGAGATCGGCTCGGGCGACGAGGACAACAGCTTCGCGCAGAGCTACGCGGAGGTCATGGTCGACGCCATCGCACGCATCGGACGCGCCACGCCGGAATCGATCGACACGCTGCTGAAGCCGTTCGACGACGACGAGCTCGAACCGACCGCGCTGCCGCTCCCCGCGTTCGCCGCAGCATTGAGTCGCCTCGAACCGCTCCCCGCCGAGATCGGCCCGCAGCTCACGACGATCCTGACTACATCGCAGCTCGTCAGGGTCAGGGGAGCCTTCGACGAAGACGCCGCCACGATGGTCCCCGTCCTCGGCGAGCTCGGTCCGGACGCGAGTCGCGTTGCGGTCCGCGCCCTGACCGCGACCCTGGATGGCCACGACGACGTCAACCACGGCGTCGCAGCGGCGCGGGCGCTCGGAATGACTACGGCCGAACCGCAGGCGCGCGTCGAGTCCCTGCTGCGCGCCGCGCGCTGGAGCCGTGACGCCGCACTGCGCGTCGCGGCGCTGCGCGCTCTCGCGCTGGTCGGCCCGGCGGTCGAATCCCATATCGACGACGCACTGCCGTGCCTCGCCGACGGCGACGCGTTCGTGCGCGAAGCGGCCGTCGAGCTTCTCGGCGAGCTCGCCGCGCGCCCGGACATCGTGTGCCCGCGACTCGCCGCGGCGCTCGAGGACACCGACCCCGCGGTTCGGCGACGTGCGGCGTGGGCACTCGGCGCGTTCGGCGACGCGGCGACGAAGCAGGTCGATAGCGTTGCCGCGCGCCTGGTTGACATCGACGCGCGCGTGCGCTGGGAAGCGGCGCGCGGCCTCGGCAGGATCGGCGCGGCCGCGGAACGAGCGCTTCCAGCGTTGCGCAAGACGGCAGCGGACGACGACGACCGACACGTCCGCGCCGCGGCGCGGCAGGCGGAGCGCGCGATTTCGGCGGGCGGGGAGACCTGATGTGAAGCGCGCTCGCAGAACCACCGCCCTTGTCGCTGCGTTCATCGCGATCGCGATCGTTGTCGCGACGGCGATCGTGGCGCGCCAGGACATCGCCGAGAGCTGGTACCTGTGGCGGCTCGCGTCGACGGACGACGATGTGTCGTACGCGGCGACCGAGAAGCTGATCGAGCTCGGCGCGGTCGACGCGCTCCCGGCGATCGTCGTCCGCGCGACGAAGCGCGAGGGTTTCCGCGCCGACACGGAAAGGCGCGCCCGCGGCGTCGCGCTGCATGAATTGCCCGCCGATCCGCTCCTGACCGCGCCGATCGGGGCGATGAAGGCGCCGAAGGACAGCGTGACGATGGCCCTCGCTACGGTACTCGACGACGAGCGCGCCGAGGCACGCGTGCTGGCGCTCCTGTGCCTCCGAGCGCGTGGCAGCGACTCGCGGGCCGCGGTTCCGCGCATTCTCGAGACGATTCGCGACGATGACAGCGACGCCGGCTTCGTCGCGCTCCTGACGATCAGAGTCGTCGGCATGGACGAAGCTCACTTCGAGCCGGCGCTCGACGTCGTACTCTCGGCCCCTTCGGAGCTCATCGAGTTCACCGGACGTGCCATCGCCGAGGCGGCCGACGGCAATTCGAGGGACGACTCGTCGCCCTCTCCGGAGTGGACGCGTGCGATCGTCCGCCGGCTGCGCTCCGCGTCGAAAGCTCACGACAGAGCCGCGACCGCGGCGCTGCTTCGATTCCGTGCCCCGACGCCCGAGTCCAACGCGGCGCTGATCGCTGCCTTGGACGATCCCGCCTTCGAGGTACGCAAAGAGGCCGTGCTCGCGCTCGGCTCGTTCGAGTCCGACGTCGAGCGAGTCGTCGCACCGCTCATTCGTGCACTCCGGGACGAGACCGCCGAGAGGCGAAGCAGCGCGCTCGAGGTCCTCGATACGTTCTTCGCACACAGCACGGATCGCATGCCGCCACTCGGCGTCGCGGCGCTCCTCGACTTCTTCACGACGGCACCCGCGGCCGACGATCGCGTGCGCATCGCCGAGCTCCTCGAGGAGGCGGCGGACCTCGACGACGCGGCCGCCGTCAGATTGGCGAGCGGACTCGACGATCCGGAACCGACGGTGCGGCTGGCGGTGGCGAGAACGCTCGGCTGGAGCTCGGCGTTCTGGATCACGAGCGACGAAGCGACGGCGCGTGCGGCGCGGCTCCTGCCGACCATCGAGGCGGCGCTGGGCGACGAGACGACCTGCGACGCGGCGGTCCGGGCCCTCGTCGTGATGGAAGCGCGCGCCCCGAGCGCGCTGCCTGCGCTGGCCCGGAAGTTCGTCGACGACGACGGTCCGTGGGCCAGGCTGTCCGATGATGTCGTCCGAATCTTCGGTCGCGCCGGACCGCTGGCGCGCGACGCCGTTCCGGTGCTCGTCGCGGCCCTCGAGCCGTCGCGGCCCGAGGAGATCCGCGAGCGAGCCGCCAGGGCCCTTCTGTGGATCGGCCCCGCGGCAGGCGATATCTACGAGGCGATGCGCGAGGACAAACAGGATGACGAGGTCGTCGATGACTCGCCGATCGCCCCGGATCCTCCGATCGACCTGCTCCGCGATCGACGCGACGCGATCGGCTCGCTAGCGTTCGAGGACCAGTTCTTCGAGAAGCGGCGCAGCGAGTGGCCTCCCCCCCTGCAGTCCGATTCTGCGGTCCGCGATCTGATCGCCAGTGGTCGCAGCCTGACGCACGAAGAAATCGAGCTGCTGTTCGACCTTTTCACGAATGACGTGCCCGGAGATCGCGGCGACGTCGCTCGAGCGCTCGGTCGCATCGGCGCCCAGCCGGTCCGCGTCGCGCGGCTCCTGACGCGCGCGCTGCGCCATGCCGAGGACCGCGTCGCATGCCTCGACGGGCTCGAGCAGCTCGGCCCCGAAGCGGCGCTCGCCATCCCGACGGCGATCGAGCTTCTCGACGAGCCCAGACACCGCGTGCGCGAAGCGGCGGCGCGCCTGCTCGGCAGCCTGGCCGGCGTCGCGACGGATGCAGGGACCTCTCCCGACGCCGTGTGCCGCGCCCTCGCCGCGCGCCTCGCCGACCCGCACCATGCTGTGCGTCGCGAGGCCGCCCGCGCGCTCGCCGAGCACGGCGACGACGCGAGCGTCGCGAAGGAAGCGCTCGATGCCTGCAGCGACGATCGCGATCCGCGCGTACGCTGGTACGCGGCGCGCGCGCTCGAACGGTCAGCAGCGCGTTGACGAAAGACGTCCCTCGCTCTCAGCGCGCGCGGCGCATCAGCTCGTCGTGGAGATCGCGAATCCGCTCCGAGATGTGATCGTCCATCGCGCGCTTGGCTGCCCAGAAGATCGTCTCGTAATCCCGCGCCGCGTCGGTGCAGAGCCGATCCGGCCGCACCGCGATGCCGGTGCGTGGCAGATCGAGCCGATCCGCGTCCCAACAGGTCCGCACCGTGACGTCGCCTTCCGTGTGGCCATCGGCGTGGTAGACGCACGCCTCGTGCAGCAGCCAGGCCTGCCGATCGGTGACCTCGAAGCACGTTCCGCGCAGGGACATCGCGAACTCGGCTCCACGTCGACCGTGATCGGGATCGACGCCATCGTCCTCGCGCCGCGAGTCGTGAAAGAGCGCGAAGAGCGTCACGACCGTCTCGTCGGCGCCGGTCGACTCCGCCAGGCGCAGACCGTTGTCGAGCACGCGCCCCCAATGCGCGAGGCCGTGGATGCCGTGCCACGGAAGCGGCGGATCCTCCAGGACGGCGTCGAGGATGGGACGAAGATCCATGAGCTGAGCGGTATCGGCCTTCTACCGGCTCGGCACCGAAGCGTCGATCTCGTCGAGCCGGAAGCGCGTACTGACGACGGAGTGCTTCTTCTTTCCGGGACGGTACTTGATGTAGGTCGTCGCGACAATCGTTCCGTCGGGCAGCAACTCCATGCCGGGATAGCCGCAGTCCCAGCCGGCGTGACTGTGCAGCAGCTTGATTCGATACTGACCGGGCCGGCCGTTCCGGATGTCGGCGTACGTCCCGACCCACGCGACGAAGTGGCTGCGGGTCGAGCTGCCGTGCGCCTTGTCGCGAAACGCGATGACCCACCGCCCGTCCGGCACGCGCACGCCCATGTGCCGGTCGCCGGTCAGCCCCCACGGCGTGTCCTGCGGCTCGCTCCACGTCTTCCCCTCGTCAGCGCTGAACATCATCAGGCTGCGCCCCTCATGCGTGTTCTCGCGCATGAGACAGGCGAGCTCGCGACCGTCGGGCGATCGAAACGCGAACGGCTCGCACGCTAGCTTGCCCTTCGCTCGAGCAATGACGCGGGGATCGGACCACGTCAGGCCGCCGTCGACGGTTCGTGTCTGCACCACCTCCAGACCCGTTCGATTGACTCGCCGGTGGTACAGCCCGAGGTAGCTGCCGTCCTTCAGCTGAATGACGGAGCTGAACGTCATCACGCACTCGAAGCCGAGCGGATTCAGCTCGGACCAGGTCCTGCCGCCGTCCTCGCTGACGATGCGGGGCATGCGCGGCTGCGCGGAGAACACCCACAGCCGCTCCTTGCCGTGCGGATCGACGAGCCGATAGATGCTCGGACAATTGCGGTGCTTGCGGAAACCGGACGGCAACTGATCGTCGAGCCGCGTCCACGTGAGCCCGCCATCGTCGCTACGAGCCATCGGCCCCGCCGGACCGCCGTGGTGGATGCTCCAGACGGCGAATACGGTCCTTCTGTCCGGCATCAGGAGCGTCGTCGGATGGCCCTGATAGACCTTCTCCGTGCCGGCGGCGATGACGACGTGGCGCTTCGTCTGCTGCGAAATGTCGACGACCGGCAAGTCTTCGCGCTCGGTTCGAGCGTCGGCCGCGATGGCCGCGTCGAGGAACAACAGACCGACGACGAAGACGGGCACCCTGCCTCTGCAACGCTCTCCGATCACGAGTCCGCCTCTCCGCTCGCGACGTTCGTCTTGCCGCCCTGCGGGTACACGCGCCGCAGGATCCAGTACACCGGCAGTCCCGCTGCCACGGTCGAGATGCCCGCGACCCACGCCGGAATCTGACCCGGCCTCGGCGGCTGCGCGACCAAGAAGCCCGCGGCGCCCAGCGTGGGGACGACGAACGCGAGCGGCAGCCACGGGAACCCGGGCACCGGCACGCGCTCCGGGCCCTCCTTGATGCGCAGGACGATCAGCCCGACGACGGTCGCCGCCGCGCTGAGTCCGAGAGTGAAGCCAGCATACTCGAGCAGCTCCTTCAGACCGCTGACCCAGACCAACAGGATCGCGAGACCGGCCTGCAGCGCGATCGCTCGACCCGGCACCTCGCTGAAGCGCCCGAGTTGACGCGGGAAGAGCCCGTCGTCGGCCATGCGCGCATAGACTCGCGGGCCGATCATCATCATCGCCGACACGGACGTGAACAGCGCGAGCGCGACGAGCAAACTCACTGCGGTCTGCAGCGACTCGCCTCCCAGCGCTGCCGCCGCCACGGAGGCCACCTCGGCCTTGCCCGCCAACTCCGATACAGGTGCCGAGTACACGAACACCGCGTTCAGCGCGAGATACACGAGCGTCACGAGCGCCGTTGCCAGACACAGCGAACGGTTCAGATTGCGCCGCGGCTCCTTCACCTCGCCGGCGACGTAGACGGCGGCGTTCCAGCCCGAGTACGAAAACGAGATGTAGACGAGGCAGATCGCGAACGCGCTGAGCTGGAACCCGACGGCCGAATCCGCCGCAGCGGTCGGCTCGCCGCCGGGCAGCAACAGAGCGGCGCCGAGGGCGATGAAGCCGAGGATCAAGATCAGTTTGAGGCCGACGGCGAGGTTCTGGACCAGCACGCCGGGACCGAGCCGCACCCCGTGCAGAAGCGCCGCGACGGCGATCGCGGCGGTGCCGATCCACTCCTCCCGGATCGTCGTGCCGAGAACCGGCGCGAGATACTTCTGCAGCCCGAGCGCGGCGATCGCGGTCGGCGCCGTGAAGCCCGCCAGCAGGGACACCCAGCCGGCGAGGAACCCTGCAAGAGGGTGCACCGTGTACGACAGGAAGTGGTACTCGCCGCCGGACTGGGGCAGCCGCCGCGCCAGAGCGCCGTAGCTCAGCGCGCCGGCCATCGCGATCAATCCGGCCACGAGCCACGCGAGCACGACCCAGCCAGGGCTGCCGAGGCCGGCGAGAGAGTACCCGGACGTCGTGAAGACGCCCGTCCCGACCATGTTGCCGACGACGAGGGCGATAGCGCTGGTCAAGCCGAGACGCCGGAGTGTGCCGTCTTCGGTCCGTCCCGCGGAAACCGTGGACGATGGGTCGGAGTTCACGAAAGGTCCTCTTTCTCGCTCGCGGCCCAGGACCTCGTCGGGCTTGGCCGCGGGCAGTCCGTTGGGCCGTCAGCGCACCGAGAGGCCCGCAGCGGGGGGAGTGCGGCGGATGTTCGGTGCACGAGGGCCGGCCTCCTGATCTTGCTCGCCCGAGAATACGCCGTCAGCCCAGGCTCAGCCCTTGATCCGACGGGCGCGGACCGGTATTTTGGCGGGTTCTCTACCGAGACGAAAGACCGAAGGACCTGGATCATGGCAAAGAAAAAGGAACGCGTCGAGCAGGTCTGGCTGACCTGCGAGGAAAGCGGCCAGCGGAACTACCTGGTCCGCCGCCGACGCGGCATCAAGCTGCGCGTCAAGAAGTACTGCCCGAAGCTGCGCAAGCACACCTGGCACGTCGAGAAGCGCAAATAGGCCAGACGGCGCAAGTCACTTCCTGAGAACCACTTGCGCCACCGCCCTCCCGGCGGCCCGACTCGACGCGGAGCCGGTGGCCGCTCTGCCGATTCCCGTGTATCCTTGCTCAGGGGCTCCCCCCGGGGAACAAGGCAGGATAGACGGTACCAAGGGGCATGTTACGGATACAGTGCCTGGAGGGGATTTACGAGGGACGCACGTTCGAGTTCGACGGCCCGACCGCCGTGCTGGGCCGCGACGTGAGCTGTGACCTGACGCTGACCGACGGAGCTTGCTCCCGGCATCACGCGCGCCTGGAGAGGGACGGCTCCGCATATCGGATTGTCGACCTCGACAGCACGAACGGGGTGCTCCTCAACGGCAAGCGGGTCAAGGAGGGGTCGCTCGAGTTCGGCGACCGCTTCGCGATCGGCCGCAACGTATTCCGCTTCACCACCGAGGCGTCCGTCCCGGCCGCGCCCGAGCCGGACGATTGCGATCCGTTCATCACGAACACGATCACGATCCACGATGCCGAGAACTTCTTCGGCAGCCTCGGCGAAGCGTCGGCCAGGCACATCCAGACGCGCTCCGAGAAGGACGACGGAGCGCTCGACGCGGTCGCCCTGCAGAAGGCGAGCCGGCAGATTCAGACGGCGTACAAGGTCAGCATGGCGATCAACTCCACGCTGAACCCCGAGTCGCTGAACGAGCTCATCGTCGACACGATCCTGCAGCACTTCGACGAGGTCGAACGCGTCGCGCTCTTCCTGGTCGAAGAGGGCTCGGGCAAGCTCTTGCGCGTGCGCGCCGCGTCACGACGCCCGAGCGACCCCGAGGACTTCCCGGTCAGCGGGTCGGTCCTGCAGAAGGCTCTCACCGAGCGGATCGGCGTGCTCGCGACGGATGCTTCGACAGACTCGCGATTCGAGACATCGGAGAGCATCGCGCTGATGGATCTCCGCTCGCTGATGTGCGTGCCGCTGACGACGCCGAACAAGGCCCTCGGTGCGATCTACGCCGAGAACAGCTCCGCGCCCGGCTGCTTCCAATCGGGGGACCTCGAGCTGCTGACGATCATCGGCAACCAGGTCGCCGTCGCGATGGAGAACGCAGCGCTCTTCCGCGACATGCAGGTGTCGTTTTACGAGACGGTGAAGAGCCTCAGCAACGCGCTGGAGGCAAAGGATCGCTACACGCGAGGCCACAGCGACCGCGTGGCGCGGTATGCCGAAGCGATCGGTCGGCGGCTAAACTTGGCGCCGGACCGCGTCCGCCGACTCCGAACGGCTGCAGAGCTCCACGACATCGGCAAGATCGCGATCGACGAGTCGATCATCTCGAAGAACGGCAAGCTGACCGACGAGGAGTTCGAGATCATCAAGCGGCACCCGAAACTCGGGGTGAAGATCCTGCAGCCGATCACGTTCCTGCAGCCGATCCTGCCGTTCATCCGCCACCACCACGAACGCTACAACGGCAAGGGCTATCCGGACGGCCTCGCCGGGGAGGCCATCCCCCTCGAGGCGCGGATTCTCAACCTCGCCGACGCATTCGACGCGATGACGACGCAGAGGCCGTACAACGACCCGAAGACGTTCGCCGAGGCGATCGAGCAATGTCGCTCGGAAGCCGGCATCAGCTTCGATGCGGCTTGCGTCGAGGCGTTCGCCGGCTACATCGAGCAGACCATGGAGTCCCACGTGAGGCGCGCCGGCGAGGACGCGAACAGCGCCGACGACACCTCCGGATTCCACGAGCTCCGCGACCAGGCCGCTCTGAGCCTGCAGGACTGACAGCCCGCTGGGCTCACTCCGGTGGTTCCGACACGACGAGGTCGACGTCCGTGCGGCTCGAATCGACGCGCAGCTGGACCGCTGTCAAGCGGTCCTCGCCGCGGGTCGCTCCGAAAAGACGGTACGTTCCCGCCTCGAGGCCGTTGATCCGGAACCGGCCGTCATCGTCCGCTTCGACGGCCTTGCGCACGCGCCGCAACGGCTGATCGACGCCCCGCAGGAAGACCCCGACACCGCCGGCCGGCTCGCCCTCGGCGTCGCGAACAACGCCCGCGACGTGAAGGCCGGGCTCGAGACCGACGGGTAGCTCCAGAGCCTCGCCGAAGCCGACCTCGACGCCGTCAAGGCGGGCTTGGATGTAGTCCGGATGGCTGACGGTGACCAGCTGTCGTCCCGGACGCACGGTCTCGACGGCGTACGATCCGTCGGCCGCGGTGACGGCTTCCTCGTTGCGGGAGCCGCGCAGGAAGTACTCCCGAATGGCGCGATCGTCCTCCGCCTTCGGATCGGGCTCGACCGCTGCGGCGCCCGGCTTCGGATCGTCGCCGACTCTCGCCACCCGCGACTTCTCCGGACCGCGACGTGACGTGCCCTGCGCGGCGCCATCGTCGGCGGGTGAGGGGACGACCTCGATCACGGCTCCCTCGATCGGCTGACCGGTGAGCTTGTCGACGACGCGTCCGTCGATGCGTCCGGCCCGCGCCAGCGCGAACTGCCTCTCGGTGACTTCGCCCTCGAACAGATCGAGCTCGGCGCTCGCGGGGACGAAGCCGGTGGCGGCGACCTCGATGCGATAGACGCCAGGCGCGAGGCCGTCGCGGCGGAAGTGACCGTCGACGTCGTTGTACGATCGCCGCGCGGTCCATCGACGCATGCGCCGAGCGTCGGCATCAGTGCGCTCCGCGTCGCCCCCCGCGCCGTCCGCCTCGACCTCGAGCACGGAGACGCGGAAGCTCGTGACCGCGACGCCGGAGGCGGCGTCGACGACCGAGCCACGCAGTACTGCGGCTCGCGCGAGAACCAGAGCGTAGCCCTTCTTGCTCGCGGTGACTCCGTCGAGATCGACCGACTTGAAGCCCGCCTTCTCGGCGACGAGCGCGTAGGTCGCGTCCGGTAGCCCCTCGATCTGGAACGAGCCGTCGGCCTCGGTCATCACTCGCTTGTACGCACCGCCGAGAAAACGCTGCGCCTGACGCATGCGATCCGACACGCCTTCGGCTTTCAGCAGGCGGACGGTCGCATCGGCGATCGGGTCGCCGTCGGCTCCTTCTACCCTGCCGAACACCACGCCGCCGGGGTCGACCTCGAACGTTACCTCGGTCGTCTCTCCAGCGGCCGCGACGATCTGAATCGGCTCGGGCTCGGTGAAGCCCGGGACCTCCGCGCTGACCGTGTAGTCGCCGGCGAGAATGTTGCGATACGCGAACTCGCCCTCGGAGTTGCTGTGGACGACCGTGCCACCCGGAGGCAGTCCGAGCATGTTGACGAACATCTGCTCTTCCGGACGCTGCTCGCGCGTTCGCGCCAGACGGATCACGGCTCCGGAGATCGGCTGCGAGCCGTCGGTGATCTTGCCGCGCACCGATGCCCCCTCGACGAGGTGGACCTCGACGAGCTGGTCCTCGCCATCGCTCGCTGCCTTCTCGGTCGCGACGTCCTCGCCGTCTCCGCCGGGACGACCGAACCGTGCGGTACCGATCGGAAACGGCTCCGAGTACCCCCGGGCGTACATCACGTGGTCGCCGATGACTCGAAAGCGGCCGCCGGGCCCGACGAAGAGCTGATCGAACTCGAAGCGCCCCTCGAGATCGCTGACCGTGACGCCGAGGAACAGCAGCGCCGGGTCGACAAAGCCGATGTCGTCGAGCTCACGAGGCAACGCCGGCGTCAGCCGCACGAGGGTACCCGGCGCCGGATCGCCGTTCGGATCGAAGACGATGCCCCGAACTGCCGGAGCCTTCGTCACCTCGAGCTCGACTTCCTCGGGGATCTCGTCGATGGGAAAACGCTTCCGCTGACCGATCCAGCCCTTGCCCTCGGCTCGAACCGAGATCTGTACGATCGGGGGCTCGACCGGCTCCTCAGTCTCCGTTCCGCCGGCCGCCTCGCCGCCGGGAGATGCCTCAGCGGGCCGCGGCCGTCCCATCCCCCCCATGCTCCGGAAGCCCGCGAACGGATTCTCCATTCCGGGACGACGGCGCGGCGCGACGCCCTCGAGAACGAAGCGTCCGTCGACGTCCGTCTTGGTTCGGACGCCCTCACTGTTCACCCGGATGCCGGCGAGCGGCTCATCGTCCTCCGCCGACACGACGCGCCCCTTCACCGTGATGCCGGGCTCGAGTCGAAACTCGACCGGCTCCGTCGTTCCCTTCGGGACCTTTCTCGAGTCGGGCGCGAATCCCCCACGCGTGACGACGAGCTGGTAGTCCGCGCGCAGCAGCCCTCCGAGCACGAACCGCCCGTCGGCGTCGGTTTGCACTTGCAGCCTGCCGACCGCGACGTCGTTGACGACCGTTCCGATCGTCAACAGGTTCGGCTTCGCCGGGAAGCCGAGCACGACGGCCCCCTCGACCGGTGCGTCGTCTTCGAGCGAGTAGACGAAGCCCTCGATCATCCGACCGCGATCGAGACGCACGGCGCCCATGTCGTGACGATCGCCCCACTCGACCTGGACGTCACGGCCGAGCTCGAGAAAGCCGGGCTGAGCGACCGTCAGCCGGTATTTCCCTTCGCCGAGCGCGCCGAACGCGAAACGCCCATCGTCGTCCGACGTGATCGTGCGGGGCACTTCGCCGATGTACTGATTGATCGTGTTCGCGAAGCCGCTGAAGCCGGCGGCGATCATCGGCAGCTCGATGCGGTCGTCGGTGCGCTCGAGCTTCGCGACGATGCCGGCGAGCGGTTGACCATCGGCGTCGACAAAGGCCCCTTCGATGGCCGCTGCGTCGCCAAGCACGACCACGGCGCCTTCCGTGCCCGTCTCGACGAGCTCGAGGCGCGTCTCGACACCGCCTCGGGTGCTCGCGGCGAGGTCATAGAAGCCCGGTGGCAGCGAGTCGAGCGCGAAACGGCCGTCCGCGTTCGTCGTAGCCTCGAACGGTCCTTTGAGGAACTCGCCGTTGACCATCCGCAGCACGCGGCGCACGATCTTGCCGACGCCCGCCATACCCGGTGGATGATACTCGGCGACCACCGTCGCGCCGGCCACGGCCTCTCCCGTGCTCGCGAGAACGACGCCGTGAATACTCGCAGCGCGGTCGAGCTCGATCACGAGCTCGCGCGGGTCTTCGCGGCTCAGGCTGACGACGTCGCCGTAGCGAAAGAGCCAGCCCTCGGCAATCGTCAACGCGATGTAGCCGCCGGGCTCCACGTTGGGCAGCGCAAACTCGCCGTCCTCGTTGGTCGTTACCAGCGTGCCGAGCGTGCGGAATCGCGCCATCTCGTTCCGAGCCGCGTCGATCAACGCGGGAATGTCGGGCATCTGCATGCCCTGCGGGATGAGGCGCTCGAAACGCCACAGGAGCTTCTCGATCTCCGTTACCGGATAGAACCGCACGTCCGCTCCCGCGATCCCGACACCTTCGCCGACGACGCGGCCGGTGAGGAGCGGCGGCACCTCATCCAGAACGATCTCGTCGTCCGCGGCAGCGTCGTCGCCGTCCTTCGACGCGACGAGCGTGGCCGATCCGGGGTCGGTCGACGCGTCGTCGCCGGGCCCGGTGGCCGTCGCCGGCGACTCCGTGAAGTCGTCCCCCTCGTCGGGCGCACCTGAGCCGCGCAGGAAAAGGAACACCGCGACGACGAGTATGACCAACGCCAACGCTGAGCCGATGAGGACCTTGCGAGGCATGATTCGACCTCCTGTGCGCCCTGACAGTCCGGCTCGATCAGAGCGAGCCATCGGCGCCCATTGTATCGACGCCCGTCAGCAGCCCAACGGATTCGAGTACCGACTGACAAATTCCGACACCTCGTCACACGGCCCGACGGCAGGTACGATGGCACGGTATTCCGGTGGTGACCGGAATCTGTTCGGAAGACGCACCGAGTCGAAAGGAAGGGATCATGCGCCCGGTGTTCGCGAGCCTTATCGTGTCGTTCCTGTCTGTTCCGGCCGCGGCTGATGAAGGCGCCGAGAAGGCGGCGAGCGAGTTGCGCTCGCTGCTCGCGCAGAAGGTCTCCGGCCGCGAGGCTGTCGGCGCGCGGCGCGAAGCGATCGTCGCGTGGCTCCGCGACGTCGACGAGCGCCAGCTGGATCTCGCCGAGCACGGCTATCTGCGCGCCGTCGCGCTCCACTTCGACCGTCGCATCGAGGAGGCCGGCAACGTGATCATCGGATACCTCCGCCGGTACAAGAAGCCGCCGACGAAGGAGTATGACGACTCGGTCGGCAGGATCTGCTTCGCGGCGCTGCTGAAAACGATCGACGCGGGCCGTCTCGACACGGCGGAGCAGCTCACGACACCGGCGATTCGCTTCACGACGAAACCCTCGTTCCTCTACAGCACCGTCGGCGCGGAGCTGCGAAAGAAGGGCTCGAGCGACGCGTTGAAGCTACTCAATCGCGTGCTCCTGTCCGTGTTGATGGACACGCGGATCGACGACCAGGCGAAGCAAGACGTGCTGGAGCGCGTGTACGCGGCGCCGCTCTCGCTGCAACGCAGAGAGAAGCTCGCGGACAAGGGCGTCCCGCAGCTGCCGCCACGTACGGCCGCAGGCCAGACGCCGCCGGTCGATCCCACCGCACCGAAGCGACGCGGGACCACGACCGCGAAGACCTTCCGCGAGTTCTCCGGCACCGATCTGGACGGCGCGAAGGTCGCGGTCAAAGACTACCGAGGCAAGGTGCTGCTGATCGACTACTGGGCGACGTGGTGCGGACCGTGCATCCGCGAGATGCCGAACGTCGTGTCCTGCTACGACAAGTACCGCGATCGCGGCTTCGAAGTCCTCGGCGTCAGCCTCGACCGGGCCGGAACCGAGCAGCACGTTCGCAACGTGGCGAAGAAGCTCGGCATGAAGTGGAAACACGTCTACGACGGCAAGGGCTGGGGCGCCGACGCAGCCAGGCTGAACAACGTGCGCAGCATTCCCGCGACGTACCTGATCGACGCGACAGGCAAAGTGCGCCACACGAACCTGCGGGGCAAGCGACTGGAGAAGCGCGTCGCCGAGCTCATCGCGGAGCTGGAGAAGGCCCGCTGACGCGGTTGCGGTCAGTCTTTCAACGCGTCGTAGACGATCGGCTTCAACGCCCGCTCGAGGCGATCGCTGTACGGCTGGTACTGCGACAGCGCGATGACGATCAGATCGTCTCGCGGTGAGATCCAGAAGTGCGTGCTCGCGACACCGCCCCAGCCGAGCTCACCGACGCGACCCGCCGGCTCGAGCCCGCTTTCCGCAACCCGCACCGCGAACCCGAGCCCGAAGCCGACGCCCGTACGCTTCGCGGGGCCGATGCCGATCGGCATGGCCGACTCGGGCAGCTGGTTCTTCGTCATCGCTTCGACAGTTGCGCTCTTGAGAATCCGCACGCCGTCGAGCTCGCCACCGTTGAGGACCATCTGCGCGAAACGCAGGTAGTCGCGCGCCGTCGATACCAGGCCCGCACCGCCGGAGAACATCTGCGGTGGACGGCGATACGGCGTCATCAACCCGACACCTTCGACCACGCGCAGTCCACCGCCGCCGTTCGGGCCGTAGCTCGCGGCGAAGCGACCCATCTTGTCGCCGGGAACGCTGAAGCCCGTGTCCTTCATGTCGAGCGGTGCGAAGATCCGCTCGGCGAAGAACTCGTCGAGCGTCTTCTTCGACACGACCTCGATGACACGACCGAGCACGTCCTCGCCGACGCTGTAGACCCAGTGCTCGCCCGGGTGGTAGACGAGCGGGATCTTCGCGAGCCTGTCGACCATCTCGGCGGAGGTTCCTCGGAGCACACCCGCAAAGTGGTACATGCGATCGACCGGGGTATTGCCGAAGAGCCCGTAGGTCAGACCCGCCGTGTGGCGGTGCAGGTCGCGGATCGTCATCGCGCGGCGCGGCTTCTCCGTCTTGACGTCATCCCCCTCGCCGGACACGTAGACTCGGACGCCGGCGAGCTGCGGCAGGTACTTCGCGACCGGCGCGTCGAGCTCGAGCTTGCCCTCCTCGACGAGGATCATCGCCGCGACGCTCGTCACCGGCTTGGTCATCGAGTAGAAGCGGAAGATCGTGTCGAGCTGCATCGGCTTGTCGCCGTCGATGACGCGCTTTCCGTACGCCTTCGCGTGCACGACCTTCCCCTTGCGCGCGACCATCGCGATCGCGCCGGCGATCTTGCCGTCCTTCACGAACGTCTCGACGGCCGGATCGATCGCCGCGAGCTTCTCGCTCGAGATGCCGACAGCTTCCGGCTTCGCGCCCGTGATCTCGTTGACGCGTGCGCCGCGATCCGACCGACGGTGCTCGAGGAACCACGCGTAGAGCTTCGGATTCGCGTAGGTCTCGGTCCAGCTGTCGTGGTTGGCGTTCTCGTAGATGGTGAAGTTGAAGTCACACTCGACCTTCTCGAGCGCCCGCGCCATGCGACGCGAACGTTCGATCGACACGACGCGGTCCTTGGCGCCGTGGAAGTTCCAGATCGGCATCCCCTTCAGACGCCATGCTTTCGTCGTATCGCCGCCGCCGCAGATCGGCGCGATCGCCGCGAAGCGCTCCGGATAGCGCGACCCGGTCGCCCAGGTGCCGTACCCGCCCATGCTGAGACCGGTGAGGTAGATGCGATCCTCGTCGACCGGATGCGTCGCGACGATGTGATCGATGAGCTGGCCCACGACCTCGGGCTGCCAACGCGCCCGCTTCGGACACTGCGGCGAGACGATGAT
The DNA here is from genome assembly GCA_964392615.1 of uncultured Planctomycetia bacterium. Lineage (GTDB taxonomy): Bacteria > Planctomycetota > UBA8108 > UBA8108 > UBA8108 > CAYMRB01. Next base: position 45,431 of record CAYMRB010000016.1, read on the forward strand.
GAACGGCAAGCTCTTGCCGGTCTCGACGATCTTCGGCGGTCCGTGGATCTTGACGCGCTCGATGTTGTCGCCGCGCTCACCGGCGCCGTGAAGGAACACGAGCAGCGGCGTCTTCTCGCCCTTGCGAGCCGTCTCCGGCAGGTACAGCAGGTACCGGACCTCGCTCTGGCTCGAGTTCTCGAGAGCGAGCTCCTCGGCGCGCTGCACGGACTTCGCGTCCTGCGGCGCGGCCGCAGCGTGACGGAGGCCAATCGCCAGGGGCGACAACAGAACGACAGCCGCGAGCAGGGACGAACGCTTCATCGGGTTCCTCGTCTTCGGTTCCGGGGGGAGGGGATACCAGCTCGCAGTCTCGACGGATCGCGCGAGCGGGTCAAGGCCGGGGACTTCCTTCGCACAGGCCCGGCGCGTATCATGAGCTGCGTTCCGGCAGCC
>CAYMRB010000017.1:0-44956 GCA_964392615.1 uncultured Planctomycetia bacterium
CGATCCGGGAGCCGACCTGCGCGCGCTTACCGACACGCGCGACCAGCTCGCGGCGATCCTCGCCGAGCAGCAGGACCTGCGCGGACTGACCGAGAGTTCGCGCGCCGAGGAGTTCGACGCGCATCGCCAGGACCTGCAGGTCGAGCAGCACGAGATCGGGCAAGACCTCGCGGAGGTGGATCCATCGGTGGTGGGCTCGCCGAGCTCGGATGCGGATCCGGATGCGGATCCGAACGCGAGTGCGAGTGCGGATCCGAACGCGAGTCCGAATGCGGATCCGAACGCGAGCCCGAATGCGGATCCGAACGCGAGCCCGAGTGCGGATCCGAATGCGAGCCCGAATGCGGATCCGAATGCGAGCCCGAATGCGGATCCGAACGCGAGTCCGAACGCGGATCCGAACGCGAGCCCGATTGCGGATCCGAATGCGATTCCGAATGCGTTTCCGTTTGCGAGTCCGAATGCGAGTCCGAATGCGGATCCGAACGCGAGTCCGAGTGCGGATCCGAACGCGAGTCCGAATGCGAGTCCGAGTGCGGATCCGAACGCGAGCCCGAGCGCGGATCCGAATACCGACCCGAGCGCGTCCGACGCGTCGCCGCCTGCCGGCCATCCGATCGAACGCGCGGCCGAGGCGATGGCACAGGCCGAGCAGGGTATTGCGCAGGGGGAGGCCGCCAGCGCGGCCGACCATCAGAAGCAGGCCGAGAGTGCGCTGCGGGACGCGATCGACGCGATCGATCAGCAGCTCGCCGATGCGATGGAGGCCGATGCGGGGCTCGCCGAGACGATGGCGGATCTCGCGAGCGCGATCGACGCGATCGGCGCGCTCGAGGCGGCTCAAGGCGAGCTGCGTGATACGACGGAGAGTCAGGCGGCACAGGGAGAGAGCGTCGAGTCGCAATCCGCGCCCCAGTCCGACCTGGCCGACGCGACGGGCGATGTCGCATCGAGCATGCCGCTCGACTCCGTATCGCAGCCGCTCGGCGAGGCGCAGCAGGCGATGCAGCAGGCGTCGTCCCTGTTGGGCTCCAACGAGGCGGCGCCGGCGACCGAGTCGCAGGGACAGGCGCTCGACGCGCTCGCTGACGCGCGAGAAGCCGCGCAGAGCGCGCTCGACAGTCTGCAGGCATCCGCCGAGGCCGCGCAGCAGCTCGCCGGCGCCATGGCCGCCGCGGAGAGCCTCGCGTCACAGCAGCAAGCGCTGCAAGGTCAGACGCAGTCCGCGCCCGCTTCGGGCCTGCCGCAGCTGTCGTCGCCGCAGTCCGGCCTCGCGAGCCAAGCGCAGGCACTGGCCGACACGCCGCTCGTCGGAGACGCGTTTCAACAAGCCGCGGACGCGATGGGGGGCGCGTCGGAATCGCTCGGCGCGTCCGACCAGGGCCAGGCGCTGGCGCAGCAGAGTGACGCGATCGCCGCGCTGCAGAGCGCCGCGTCGCAGGCCGCGGCTGCGCTCGGCATGGGGCAGGGTCAGGGGACGGAACCGGCGCAGGGCATGGCGCAGGGCCAAGGCCAGAGTCCGAGCCAGGGCATGGGTCAAGGGCAGGGCCAAGCACCGGCGAGCTCCGGCCCGAGCGTAGCCGACACGGGCTCGAGCCTCGATCCGGGCGAAGGCGAGCGCATCTTCGTCAAGACCGCCCCGGCCGGCGCGGCCGTCACGAAGGATCGCTCGACGTGGTCGTCGCTCGCCGGTCGCCGTCACGCGGCGTTGAGCGAGAAGTTCGTGGCCGAGCTGCCGATCGAGTACCGCGCCATCCTCGAGGCGTACTTCAAGACGTTGGCCAGAGGTCAGAGATGAAGACGCAGCAGCGACTCCTCGCGATCGCGCTCGCCGCGGCGATCTGCGCCCTGCCGGCGGCGCGGACCTTCGCACAGGCGAAGCCGCGCGGCGGCAAGGTGGGCACGGCCGACCTCAGCCCGGAGGCCGAGCGGGGCATCCAGAAGGCGCTGAAGTTCCTGCTCGAGAACCAGAACCGCGACGGAAGTTGGGGCAGCCGCTATCGCGTCGCGGTCACGTCGTTGGCTCTCGCCGCGTTCATGGTCAAGGGATACTTCCCGGAGCAGCCGCCGTACAGCAAGCCGTTGTCGCGTGGTCTCGACTTTCTGATCCAGTCGGCACGCGCGGGCGGCGGCTACATCGGCGAGAGCATGTACGAGCACGGTCTCGCGACACTCGCGCTGTCCGAGGTCTGGGGCATGAGCCGTCGTGGCGCCGAGATTCGCACCGTGCTGCAGCGCGCGGTCGATGTCATCCTGCGCTCGCAGAATCGGCAAGGCGGTTGGCGCTACCATCCGCAGCCTCGCGACGCCGACATCTCCGCCACCGTCATGCAGATCGTCGCGCTCTCGTCGGCGAAGGAGGCCGGCATCGTCGTGCCGGACAAGACCATCGAGAAGGCCGTCGAGTACGTGAAGCACTGTCAGAACGAGAAGAGCGGCGGCTTCGGGTACCAGGGCCCCTCGGGAGAGGGATTCGCGCGCACGGCGGCGGGTGTGTGCTCCCTTCTCATGTGCGGCGAGCGCGGTACCGATTCGGTGCGCAAGGGCCTCGACTACCTTCGCCGCAAGCGCGGAGAGGACAGGAACCACTACTACTACGGGCAGTTTTACGCCGCGCAGGCGATGTATCAGGCCGGCGAGACGCACTATCAGGAGTGGTACCCGCAGATTCGCGACAAGCTGCTGAAGAGTCAGCGTGACAACGGCAGCTGGGATCGCGAGCACGGGACGCCGATGGCGATCCTGATCCTCGGCGTGCCGTACCGTTTCCTGCCGATCTACCAGCGGTAGCCCGCATGTACCGCGCGCGCGTCCGGAGTCCGAGTGCCGCCTTCTGCAAGTCGTCGCGCATATCGCCGGCGCCCTCGCTCGGTGGCTTCGTTGCGTTCAGTCGACCATGGGCCTGGAGGGGTGTCGTGGCGGCGGCGTTGCTCGCTTCCGCTGTCGTCTGCCCCGCCGTGGAGCCGCCCGCCGGCGTGTGGATGACGGCGGCGGATCGCGACGCTCGGATCGAGTGGCGCGACACGTGGCACGAGACGGTCGACGCCAGTCTGAAACGCTGGAAGCAGGAGCTTGAGGGCGAGCTCGACGCGAAGCGCCGTCTGGCGATTCGCCGACTCCTTCTCACGGCGCGGCTCGAAGAGAAGTTTCCGGACGACGCCGAGAGCATCCGCCGCGGCTTCGCCTACGCTCTCGTTCTGCAGGAGCGAATCGACGACGACCTCGCGTGGACGGTGTTCGCCGCGGAGACCGTGCTGTCCCGTCGCGATCGACTGCCGCCCGAGCTCGAGCTCGTCACGCGCGCACAGCGCGCGCTCGTCGCGGTGCACCGGCGGCGGGGCGAGCTCTTCGAGGCGCATCGTCGTCTCGACGAGCTGGCGACAGCGACCGAGCGTGACGCGACGTGGAAGCTCGACGAGGCGCATCTCTACGCGGCGGCGGGGATGGTCGAGGGGGCCAAGCAGCGTCTCGAAGCGCTGATCGAGTCGCTGCCCGAGGAGGGGGATGATCGCGTCGCGCCGCAGCAGGCGCTGGCTCAGCTCTACCAACAGCGCGCGCCGTCGGCGATCGCACCGCTCTACCCGGGCGATCCGACGCTTCTCGCCGCGTGGCGCGCGATCGCGACCGGCGGCGTCGAGCCCGCGCGTCTCGAGAAGGTCATCGCGCTTGCGGCGGCGCAGCCGATGCTCGTCGAGCGGGACGACGGCACGCGGGTGTCATTGTGGAAGGCGCTCGTCGATGTCCGAGGCGGACTGTCGTCGACGCCGCTCGCGAAGGCGCGAGCCCTGCGCCGGGCGGGCAGCGCGGATCGACTCGACAAGGCGATGCGCTCGTTTCGCGAGCGGCCGTGGTCGAACGGTGCACACGCCGATCTCGTCGCGCTCGCCGAGCGTCACCTCGTGCGCGGCGAGTCGTCGCTCGCACTTCGCTGCTGCGACGATGTGCTCGCCTTCTCGGCTGACGCGGCGACGCGAGGGCGGGCGCTTCTCGGGCGCTGTTTCGCAGTCGCGCAACTCGGCGACGTGGCGCGACTCGAGGGGGATCTTGCCATTCTCGCATCGGCGGAGAACACGCGACCGCCGGCCGGCTTCGCGTCCATCGATGCGCTTCGCGAACGGCTCGTCGAGACGGCGCGCGCCGTGGCGTCCGCGGAAGAGAGCGGCGGCGACGGGGTGGGCGAGGTCGACGTCGCGGTCGTTCGTCCACCGCCCGAGGTGCGCTTCTGGCCGGCCGAGGCGCTCGACGTGGTCAACGATGGCGAGCGCATCTGGCGACCGCGGCAGGCTCTCGCGCTCTCCGCGGCGGAGGAGAACGCGGTCGTCGCGGGGCCGGAGGGAATCGCAGTCTTCGAGCGTGACGGCGCCGTTCGTTGGACGCGACAGGCGGCGGCGGTCGAGCGTCAGCAGCGCGACGGTCGGGAGTGGCAGCGCGCCCGAGATCGGATTCTGACGGACGCGTTCCGACCGGAGATCTACGGCGATCGCGTGATCTCGCGTTGGGGCTTCGATCGCGTCGCGCGCCGCGCCGCGGCGATCACGGCGTTCGACGCCGCCACCGGAGAGATCGCGTGGTCGACGCTGCGCGACTCCGCGCAGGACGATCTGTGGCCGATCTCCGATCCGGTCGCGGCGGACGGCAGGGTCTTCGCGCTCGCGTCGTCAGGCGGCCTCTTCGCGAACGTGTGGCTTGTCGCGTTGGACGCCGCGGACGGCAGGCTCCTGTGGCGAGCGCCCATCGCGTCGGGCAGCTCGCACCTCGCGATGGTGGAGGACTGGCGCATCGAGACGACGCGATTCGGCGGCGTGTGCGTCCTCGATGAAGGCGCGGTGTACTGCGCGGCGAACATCGGGTGGGTGGCGCGCGTCGACGCTCGTGACGGTCTCGTCGAGTGGGTCCGGGGCTACGAGCGGCTCGTGCCGCACCGGTACGACTGGCAGATCGTCGCTGATCGTCCGACGGCGGTACCCGCCGTGCGCGACGGAGTCGTCGTGTTCGCGCCGCGCGATACGGCCGGAGCGTTCGGGCTCGACGCGCAGACCGGCGCGGTCGTCTGGAGCGATCCGTTCCTGCCGTCGGACCACCTCGCCGTGACGGCGAGCGGGCACGCGGTGTTCTCGGACGACCGGATGGTCGTCGCCGCGCGCGTCGATACGGGAGCGACGCAGTGGCATCGCCAGTTCGCGACCGGAGTGAGAGGATCGCCGGCCGTCGTGGGCGATCGAGTCTTCGTCGCCGGCCCCGAATCGTGGACGGAACTCGACGGTGCGACCGGCGAGGAGCGCGGCCAGCGACGCTTCGCGACGCCGGGGGAGTGGCGCGATATCGCGGCCCACGACGATGGCCTTGTCGCGTGGACGGATGAGCCGTCGCCCGCCGGTGAGTCGACCGAGTCGCCGGAGGACGTCGCGTCTCAGAAACCGGCCGAGGGCGGTGCGTGGCCCCGCTTGCCGCTCGAACACGTCGTGCGGCTCGAACGCGCCCACGGCCGCTGGATCGAGAGCGGCAAGAAGAGCAGCGCGACATCGGCGCTCTTCCTGCTGTCGGCGCAAGGGCTCGAGCGCCTCGATCCGTCGCGTCCGGGCACCGCGCTGTGGCGACGGCGGATCGATTGGAGCTGGCGCGAGGCCTACCGCGTCGGCGATGTCATCGCCGTCGTCTTCTCGCGGCGCGTCGCGGCGTACGAGGTCGAGAGCGGTCGCTGTCGCTGGGACACGCCGGTCGAGTTCGAGATCGAGCGCTACGCGGTGTCGGCACCGTGGGTGGCTGTAGGCCAGCACGGCGGACCGTACCAGGGGCGCGACCCGGTCGCCGTGATCGACCTGCGAGACGGTGCGCAGCGCTGGGAGCGTCAGCTCGACTTCGACTTCGAGAATTGGGTCTTCCACGGCTTCGGCAAGAAGCGCGACGGGCGACTCCATCTGCTCGGCACGGCCGATTGGCGCGGCGACGACGCAGCGGTCGACATCGCCGTGCGATCCGACGACGGACGCATCGTCGACGCGGTGCAGTTCCTGGGCAAGAAGGGCTGGCCCAAGCCGACGTGGTCGCTGGTCGGCGATGTCTTCATGGCCGTTTCGGGAGACCACCTGGAGCGCACGTCCTTCTCCGAGGACGGACGCGACTACCGCGTACGCCTGCACGGCGACAAGCAGAGGCGGCTTCAGCGCGAGGCTCGCCTGCGCGTGCGCGACGGCTCGCCGTGGGTCGAGGTCCGGCTGAAGGATCGCGGGCGCACGGAGCGCTTTCAGAGGTGGATCGCCCACCGCGACCGCAGCGATGTCCTGTTTCGCGATGCCGCCGCCGACGCGGTCATTCGCGGCGATCGGCTGTACGAGATCGACGAGGGCGTCCTGACCGTGATCGACCTGCCTCGGCGCGAAGAGCACGCCCGCTACGAGCTCGTCGAGGACGATACGTTCGCCGACGCGGACTGGTGGAAGAGGAGACAGCGCGCCAACAAGAAACACCGGGGCGGTTGGCGCATCCTCGACGTGCGAGAGGCCGGTGGCCGCATCGTCGTGACGTCGCTCTGGCTGCGTACCGAGATGGATCGGCGCACGAACGTGCCCGAGCGGGGCACGCGTATCGACGTGTTCGATGCCGGCTCGCTTCGATCGCTCGGCTATCAGATCCTTCCGGACACCATCTGCGAGCGCGGCACGGTCGTGCGCTGGATCGACGGACGGCTGTGGCTGCTGCGGGCGGATGGGCTCGACGTGTGGGAAGGAAGAAGAGAAGAGGACTCACCACAGAGTCACCGAGGACACAGAGAAGAGGAAAACCGAGCAGAGGACAAGACGCCGACGAGAGAGTAGCTGGACGCTCATCGCGCGCAACGCTTCTCTCTCGCTCTCCGTGCCTTGTCTTCTCCGTGTCCTCGGTGGCTCTGCGGTTGTTCCCTCTTGGCTCTTCGGGCTCGGGCTGCGGACGGACTACAGCGGACAGTTCGGATCGCCCGCGCAATCGAGCGCGTCGTCGTCGGTCGCGTCTGGACCGCACTCCGTCGGCCCCGGGGCCGGCGGATCGGCATTGCCGAGGAACAGGAATCCGAAGATCGAGATCGCGTCCGACAGATCGAGTACGCCGCTGTCGTCCGTGTCGCCAGCATCCGCGCAGTCGAGCTCGCCAGCGCCTGCGAACAGGAAGCCGAGGATGCGGATGCCGTCGGTGATGTCGACCATGCCGGACGCGTCCGCGTCGCCGCGGCGGAACGTCACCGGTGGCGGCGGTGCGTCGCCGGGTTGTGTCGTAACGAATTCGAGGCCGCGGATGTCGTAGCGCTCGGCGCCGGCGCTCGAGTTGCTCGACGTGGTCACCGCGACCGTCACCTCGTCCCACTCGTCGGGGATCGGCGCGCTGAACGAGCGGTAGCGATCGTCGGCGAAGCCGTCGAGGCCAGTGTCGCCCGTGACGTCGACGAGAGAGATCGACGCCTCATCGCTCGTCGCGACGATGCGCAGACGATCCGCCGACTCGTAGCCGGTGTCGAGTACTCGCAGAATGATCGTAGCCCGGACGCCGCGATGCGCGCTCAGATCGACCGCATCGAACGTCGTCGTCGCGTTCACGGACCGGTGGGACAAGAAACGCACGTCCGCGTTCTCGCCGGCCTCGACGATGGTCGCGCGCGAATCCGCGCCGCTCGTCGGCGTGAAGCTCGTCTCGAAACCGAGCTCGGTGTCACCGGCTCCCGGCGTCCATGTGCCGTCGTTCGCGTCCGCTTCGTCGAACCACGTCGCCGCGATGACCGTCTCTGTCGCGTGATCGCAGAAGCCGATGCGGTCGAAGTCGATGCGCTCGCTTCCCGAGCCGGAGTTCGTCGTGCTCCAAACGTCGAGGCGACCGACTTGCCAGTCCGAGGGGAGAAGCGCGGCGTACGTCGCGTAGCCCGTGCCGGCCTCTTGCGACAACGTCGCGCCGCCAGCGAGGCGCACGACGCCGATCTCGTCGCGGCCGTTCGTCACGGCTACCGCGAGGCCGTCTTCCTCCTCGTAGCCGGTCGAGCGGGCCTGCAGGTAGACCTTGGCGAGCACCTCGTCGCGTTTCGACAGATCGACCGGGTCGAAGATCGTCGTCGCATCGACCGATCGGTGGGCGAAGACAGGAGACGATGACGTCGACCCCGTCGACACGACTCGCGCGATCGGGTTGTCGCCACCCGTCGGACTCGACTCTGTCCGGAACCCGAGCTCGGTATCGCCCCCTTCGGGCGAGTGAGAGCTCGCGTTGATCGGCGGATCGTCGAAGTTCGTGTGTGCGAACGAGGTTGTAAACGATCGCACGACGCCCCGCGCCACAGCGCCGTCGGCGACCTCGTCGACGCGCCAGAAGTAGGTCGTGCCGAGGTCGAGGCTCGGCTCGAACTCCGCGCCGGACCGTCGTCCTCGGTACTCCGGATCGTCGACGCGGGCGGCTGTGACCGCGTCGCGATCCGTGCCGACATACACGTCGTGATGCGTAGCCGACGGCGCTGCCAACCATGCGAGCGACGTACCAGGAGCCACGCAGGTCTCGCCCTCTGCCGGCTCGGGATTCTCGACGCGGCCGTCGGCGAACAGTGCGGCGATCGAGTCGGCATCGAGCGCCATGTTGTAGAGGCGAACCTCGTCGATCGCGCCGTTGAAGCCATCGTCTCCGATGCGCAGCGAGTCCGAGTTCGTGTTGATCAGGCCGCTCGCGGCAGCCGACACGTCGAGTTCGCCATCGATGTACAGGTAGACGCGAGTGCCGTCGAACACTGCGGCGACGTGGTGCCACTCGCCGTCGTCGACCGAGACGGTCCCGCGGAGATTGGAGTCGTTCGTACCGTCGATGGCCAGGCCGGTGGCGACGAATCGCAGCGTCGGATTCGTTCCGTCGCGCTTGAGCCGATAGGCGTCGCTGCCCTTCGACAGGACCTCCTCGTCCCCCTCGGCCGAGAGGCCATCGACCCGGAACCACGCCGCGACCGTGATCCGCTGCGCGATTCGGAATTCGCTCTCATCGCCGAGCGACAGGTACTGATCTTCGTCGCCGGTCAGGGCGAGTGCGTTGCCGTATCGCCCCGCCGTCGACGCGACATCGAACGTCAGGTCGCCGCGCAGCTCGCCTTCGTGGCCGTTGCCGCTGACGTCGTCGGCCTCGTCGCCCTCGGTCTCGTCGAGCGGCAGCCAGAGGACCAGCGATCGGGGCATGACGCGCACCAGCACGGAAGCGGCGACCTCGTTGCCCGAGTCGTCGACGACGGTGTAGCTGAACCAGTCGGCGCCGGTGAAATCGGAGCGCGGCGTGTAGAGGAGCCCGTCCGGGCCTCCGTCGAGGTCGTCGATGCGACGCAGCGACGCACCGAAACCCGAGCGCTCGTCGAACGCGCCCAGGTGGAGGCTGTCGCAATCGGCGTCGGTATCGCCCGCGACGACGGGGATCGGAATCGAGCCCGCACTCTGCAGCGTCACCGCGCGATCGGGCCGGGGGAACGGAACGCTCGGATCGGGATCGTACGGCAGAGCCTCGAGACACGAGCGCGAGTCGCGGTAGCGCGAGATCTTGCGCACGTGGTACCCCGAGAACGCCGAGATCGAGTTGCCGCACATGATGTACCGACGCTCGGTATCGCAGCTGTGGCCGCAGCTCCAATTGTGACCGAGCTCGTGGCGCATGATGCCCTCGTACCCGCGTCTCCCGATGCCCATGCCGTAGCGCGAGCTACCGCACACGGTGCCGACGTAGGCAAGGCCGCCGTAGTTCGGGCGGGACTTCGCGGTCAGGAGGTACGCCGCGTCGTAGTCGAGATGCGTCATGTTCGCGTTCCACTCGGCGCGGAACGAGCGCAGCATGTCGCCGAAATCCGACGCATCGGGCCATTGCGCGTAGAAGTCGGTCTCCGGATCGGTGCGCAGGATGGCGGCGGCCAGCGGGTGCGTGATCTTGACGTCGCGTTCGTAGATCGCGTTGTTGATGTTCAGGCCGTCTTCGATGACCGCGAGCGCCGTGGCCTCGTCGCTGTCGCCGATCCGTTCGAAGAACTCGTAGTCCGAGTCGTACGCGAGGTCGGCGTGCCAGAGTGTACACTCGTCGACACCAGCCGTGCCGCCGTCGGGGGCGTCGGGGGCGTCGGACGGTGTGTAGTCGGAACCCGGCGCGTCGTGCTCGACGCCGCAATCGATCGGCGGCTCATCGGCCTGCGAGAACACGACGTGCATGTGACGGTCCGCGCCCGCGACGAACGCGCGCAGCGGATGGATGCGCCACGACGTGCCGTCCGCGGCGAGATACGCGGCGGACAGGCCTTCCGGCAAGACCGAGGCCGCGACGATCGTGCCAAGCTCGCCGGCGGCGCGGCCGCGATAGGTGCGCGACGGCGGCGGTGCGGTCGGCTCGAGGGCTCCTCCTGCTCGTTGGACGAGGAGCTGGAAGCGCGGCGAACGGACGTCGTGCCGTCGCAGGTGCACGTGTCGCGTGCGGCCGGCGATGGCGATGTCGACGTCGAACGTCTCGGGAAGCGTGCCGGCGGCCGGTAGGTCGACCTCGGTGAAGGCGAGCTCCTCGACGCCGAGCTCAGCCTGGACGGCTTCGCGCCAGGTCGCGGACACAGAGGCTGGCTCGTCGGCGAGAGCGCCGGCGCAAGTGACAAACAGGACGGTCGTGACGAACATCGCGAGTACAGAAAGCGTGCGCATCGTACTCCTCGGATAGGTGAGAGTGAGACCCGTGTTGGCCACCGGAGAGTGTACCGCCGCTTTCCGTCGGAGTGCAGCTCCGTTCCGGCGATTCCCGCTCGCGTCGTGCGCCGCTACAATCCGGGGGCGCGAGGCGCGCTACCAGCCCGTTGAAAAAGGCAATTCGGCGGGATTGGCGGCCGTTTCGCCCAGGCTCTTCGTTGTCAACATTCGACAGTGCACCAGAGGCACCTCACATGCTGATGAGCAGACCGACCGGTCTCTACATGTCGCTCGTATTGGCGCTCGCCATGGTCTCGACGTCGGGCGGCGCCGCCTCGGAAGCGGAACGGAAGCAGAGTCGCAAGCCCAACGTCGTCTACATCATGGCCGACGAGCTCGGGTACTACGAGCTGTCGTGCATGGGCAACCCGAACATCGACACGCCGCGCATCGACCGCCTGGCGGCGGAAGGCGTGCGATTCACGCAGGCGCTCGCGGGCTCGTCGGTCTGCGCGCCGACTCGGGGCGTGCTGATGACCGGAAAGCACAGCGGCCACACGTCGGTGCGCTCCAACGGCGGCGGCACGCCTCTGCGCGCGGGCGAGGAGACGATCGCGTCCGTCCTCCGCCGCGCCGGCTATGCGACCGGCGGCTTCGGCAAGTGGGGCTGCGGCGGACGTGGCTCGACCGGCGTGCCGGAGAAGCACGGCTTCGACATCTTCGTCGGCTACTACGACCAGGTACACGCGCACTCGTACTATCCGCCGTACATCATACGCAACAGCGAGGAGCTCGTCCTTCCGGGCAACCGCGGCGGCCGCAGCGGGAAGACGTACTCGCACTACGTGATCGTCGACGAAGCGAAGAAGTTCATCCGTGCGAACAAGGACAAGCCGTTCTTCTGCTACATGCCGATCACGCCGCCGCACGGCTTGTTCGACCTGCCCGATACCGATCCGGCGTGGGCGCTCTTCAAGGACAAGCCGTGGCCGGAGGAGGCCCGCCGCTACGCCGCGATGGTCAAGATGCTCGATCGGCAAGTCGGCGAGGTGCTCGATCTCCTCGACGAGCTCGGCCTGACGAAGGACACGATCGTGTTCTTCTGCGGCGACAACGGCGGAAACGACTACTTTCGCACCAAGGAGCGCCCGCGCGGTTTTCACGGGCCGAACGTCGATCCGAAGACGAAGGTGGAGTTTCGCGGCCAGAAGGGAAACCTCTACGAGGGCGGTCTGCGCATCCCGATGCTCGCCCGGTGGCCGGGCAAGGTGAAGTCCGGCCGCGTCAGCGACCACCTGTGGTACTTCCCGGACGTGCTGCCGACGCTCGCCGAGCTCGCCGGCGCGAAGGCGCCGAACGACATCGACGGCATCTCGATCGTTCCCGAGCTGCTCGGCGCGAAGGCTGCCGGTCGCGAGCAGAAGAAGCACGAGTATCTCTATTGGGAGCTGGGCGGCCAGCGGGCCGTGCGCATCGGTCACTGGAAGGCCGTTTGGTCGCGCAAGGGGCGCGCCTGGGAGCTCTACGATTTGCGCCGGGACCCATCCGAGACGAAGGATATCGCGTCGGAGCACGCCGAGGTGATCGCGAAGGTCGTGGCCTACGCCGAGGCCGCGCACGAACCGGTTCGCGAGGGCGAGTTCCACGATCGCGAGGCGCACGAGAGGGATCGTCGCGCCAAGTGGGGCAGCACGAAACCGCCTCCCCGTCGCCGCGGGGGAGGGGCTCGCCGCGCGGGGAAGAAGTACCGGTTGCAGGCGGAGGGCCTCATACCGCGTAAGGCCTGCAAGGTCGTGCGGGCGAGCAGCGAGTCGCGCTTCAACGGCAAGCTCGCGTCGAACGCCATCGACGGCGACCCCGACACGCTGTGGCATTCCGCGTTTCAAGGCGGTCTGGCGCGGCATCCTCACGAGCTCGTCATCGACCTGGGCACGGAGAGGGCGGTGCGCGGGTTTCGCTACCTCGCGCGTCAGGACAGCGGCTGGAACGGCACGATCGCCAAGTGCGAGCTGCTGGTCTCGAACGACGCCGGCGGGTTTGCTGCGGCAGTTGCCACGACCGAGCTCGTCAAGACGAGAGAGTCGCAGGAGGTCCGCTGCCCGGAGGTGCGCGGGCGCTACGTGATGCTGCGCGCGCTGTCGGAGGTCAGCGGTGGGCCGTGGGCGTCGGTCGCGGAGTTCGGCGTGATCGGCGAGTGACGGGAAGACGAGACGCTGCGCTCCCGCGGCATGTCGCGATGCCGGCGGGAGCGCAGCGTTCGGATCAGGAGTCAGGGCGAGGCGACGAGGTCGCGCGCGTGGCGGTGGAGCTTGCGGCACGCGTCGAGCTCGGCCTCGATCTCGGCGTCGCCCTCCGGCGGGCAGTACGCCGAGAGGAAGTCGATCGCGATCGACCGCACGAGGAATCGAGCGCGCAGTAGCGACAGCGCGTTGCGGACGTACTCGTCGTCCGAGCTGTCGACGGTGCGGTCGAACCACGCGAGCGTCGCTTCGCGGTAGCGATTGAACGACTCGAGCTGCTCCGTGCGACGCTGCGCGGCGTCGTTGCAGCCGGTCAGCGCGATCGTGAGGAGAAGAGGGGCGAGCAGGGCGCATGCGCCGAGGCAGGCGCGTCCGGCAGGAGGCCGTTGCATGGTGGGTTCTCCGGTCTTCAGAGAGTCAGGACTCACAGACGGCGTACTCGCGACAGCCGAGCTCGACGTCGTCGGCATCGAAACCGTTCCCGCACTCGTCGGCGCCGGGGGGCGCGAGCGTCTCGGCGCCGAGGAAGAGGACGTCGAGCAGGTAGATGGGATCCGACACGTTGACGGCGCCGTCGGCGTTCGTGTCGCAGGCGCGCAGACAGCCGGGATCCCGGCCGGACAGGAAGAGCCAGGACAGGACCGTCGCGACGTCGCCGATGTCGACCGCGGCGTCGCCGTTCGCGTCGCCGCGCCGGAACGGGCGTGTGACATGAAGGCCGAAGATGGGGCTGGCGCGCGGCGGCTCTGTGTCGTAGGCGACCTGGAAGAATAGCGATCGTCCGTCGTCGGCGGCGCTGGGGACGAAGCGCACGGTTGCGCTGCCGTCGCTATCGGTGGCTCCTTCGGCGAACAGCCTCTGACGGTCTGGATGGAGCCACCACGCATTCCCCGGGGACAGCTCGAGGTCGCGATCTGCCGTCAGGTGCCGGGATACGTACGCGCGAAACGGCGTGCCCGGAGGTGCGAGCCCGATCGTCACGTTGGCCGGCACTTCGGGCTGCAATTCCGACGCGACGAGGAATCCGTTGCCCTCCCCGTCGTCCGGCGGAATCGGGAAGATCTCGGTCGACTCGACCAGGCCGCCGGTGGAGATCGTCAGGGCCGTTCCGTCGGCATCGAAGTGGATCGGAATCCGCGCGTGTTGAGGAACCGACGCGTCGAGGTCGGTCAACGTCACGTCGACCCAGTCGTCAAACAGGACGCGCCAGCCTCCGGGATAGATCTCGTCGTCACGCGACGCTCTGAGCTGTACCGGGCCGCCGTGGATCTCCAGCTGATCGGTCAGGAACTCGGAGAGCTCGAATGCCAGCGTGAAGTCGATGGTGACGGTCGGCTCTGCGGCATCGAGCGCGAGCTCAGCGACGATCTCGCCGGATGCTCTTACGATGAACGCTTCGTCGGGATCGTAGTCCGCGTTCCTGACCACGACATGGCTCGAAGTGTCGATGGCGAACACGCCCTGATCGGGGTCGCCGAGCCCGGCAATGCCGCCGCCTCCGAGGTCCTTGTGGGCCGACGCGACCAGCCTGATTTGCCGGTTCGTGTCCGCCAGGAGATGGGGCACGATTCGGATGATGGGTTCGAGCGCGTGAAGGACCCGTTCGATCCCTTTCAGGATGTCGCTCACCCTTTCGAGGGTCCTGACGAGACTGATGCGGTCGCAGTTCTCCACCGCTTTCCGGATGGCGTCGCGGTGCGTGTGCAGCTCGCTCAGGTAAGCAGAGATCTTCTCGACGCATGTCCTCGCGGTGGCCAGGTCGCTGCCCGGACCGTTTCGACACAGCTTCAACTGCTCCTGGACCTTCTTGATGTAGACGTTGGCGTTCTCCAGTTGCTTCTGGAGCTCAGCCTTCGCGTCGGGACCACAGTACGTGCAACCCGTCGCCGCACTGACGGCGACCGCAAACAGCAGCACGCCGACGACGGTCCGCAGACCGCATGTTCGATGCAGTCGTAGCATGATGGTTCTCCTCGCCCCGCACGGGGGCCTTCTCTTCTCGTTCGAGCTCCGGCTCTCGCGGAGCTTCGGCGGTGGTGGTGGCTGCGGCGCAGAGACCCTCGCGCCGCGGTCGGAAGGGACGTTCGAGCCCGGCGGGCCCGCGTCATCGCGATGGCGGGATGTCGATCGACTCAGCGACTATAAGACCGATCTGTCGTGACGGCAAATCGCTGCGCGGGGGTTTCTCGTGCGCCGTTGCGCGCTGTCTCACCGGCGCGTGATGAGCGCGACCCAATGCCCCTTGCCGGGACACCCGAGCTGCACGCGCGAGCCACCGCGGACCTCGCGTTCGTGCGCGTTCTGCCACGCGCTCTTCGCGACCTCGATCCAGCGCACGCGGAACGCGGTCTTCTTCGCCGCGGAGAGGTCGAGCTCGACGTCGCCGCCGTCGGGGAAGTACACGGCGTACTGCTTGCCGTCGATGCGCGTGAGGTAGGCTTCGTTCTCGACTCGCTTGCCGAGCAGGCGGCTGCCCTCATCGGGGCGGCAGCGGAAGATGTCGAGCTCCTCGAGCAGCAGCCGAGCGCTGTGCAGATGCGGTTGCGCGCGCGAGCTCAATCCGAGCCCGGAGTCCGGGCGGTGGAACCTCGTCGCCGACAGTCCGCCGAGCAGGTTGCGCCAGAACCGCTCCTCGCCGTCGCGACTCTTGCCGAAGCGGCCGGTGTCGGCGCCGTAAATCTTGACGGTGTTGATCGGTCGCGGCTTCTTCGCGTGGATGTACCGGCGCACCCAGTGCAGGTTGTCCCAGTGCGCCTGGCCGCGGTTGTGGTTGTTCTGCGAGATGTCGACGAACGAGTACGCCTCCGGGTGGTCGTACGTCGCCTTGTGACGACCGCCCTTCGGGTTCCAATCGTCCCACATCTCCGTCGTGTGGACTTCGACGCCCAGCTCCTTCGCGCGCCGGTGAATGCGGTCGGACCAGTAGCGGCCCCACTCGGGGCGGCCCGACGTCTCGTTGTCCATGCAGTACAGCACGTGTCCGTGGCGCAGCGAGATCGACAGCAGCTTGTCGACGCGCGCCTCCTGAAAGCGACGCACGACGCGGTTGTCGTCCAGCGCCGGAACGGTGAAGAAGAACGGCTGCTCGTTCGTTCCCGGATGGCGCTTGTAGGCGTGCTTCAGCCTGGACGTCTCCGTCGTGTAGTTGACGTTGTTCTTCGGGTTGAACGGGTGCGGGTCCCAGTGCTGGCGCGAGTAGTCGAAGCGGTCCCAGACCTCGATCTGCACGACGATGTCGCGTGCCGCTGTCAACGCCAGGAATCGCTCGAAGCGACGCCAGTACTCGTCGTTCCATTTCTCGAGGTCGTACTTGCCGTCCGCGCGGCGCGCGAACGGGTAGACCTCGAAGCCCTTGTCGCGACGGTCGCTCATCGTGTTGCGGACGTAGTTGCCGCCGGCGGCGCGAATCGCGTCGAGGTGCGCCTCGATGTCGGGGAGCTGGAACAGGTTGTCGTCCTTGCTGCCGCCGAGAAGGAGTGTCGGCTTGCCGCGGAGCTCCCAGAACCGCGGGTCACCCGTCCACGGTCGGATGCGCCCGGAGGCTGCGTCGGGCTTTGCTTGTTTCGGACGATCGGAGCGCGAGGCGGTCAGCACGTCCGGCCGGCGATCACCGTCGCCCTTCGTGAGGTTCGGTGTCGAAGCGACCGCGAGCGCGGCGACGAGGAGGGACGACGCGAGCAGGCCGACGCGATAGGTGCGAGAACGAGTCATGGTTTCACGTGTCCGGTGGAATCGGTAGCGTCGACGACGGCGAACGCGCCATAGCCGACCACGCGGACGAGCGAGCCCGCGGTGTCCGATGAGTCACGCAGGTCGAGGGTTTCGATGCGCAGTCCTCGATGTTTGACGACGTCGAGGAGCCCGTTGATCGGCCGCGAGCCGCACGCGTCGAAGTGGCTGACGGGCTCGAGTGCCTCGATGGAGTCCGCCGTCGCGCGATCGAGCCGCTGCGCCGTCGCGTGGTCTTCGAAATGGCTCAGGTCCGAGCTGATGACCGTGATCGTCGCCGGATCGTCCCAGAAGACCTCGAGGACTTCCGCGGTCTCTCGCGGTGCCGCGTCGCCGACCGCAAGGGGTACGAGGCGAAACTCGTCGAGCGTTTCTTTCAGGAACGGCAGATGGACCTCGAGCGAGTGCTCGTCCGCATGTGCGGCGTCGAACACGCGGACTTGCGGCAGCTCGACGAGTCGGTCGATGGCGGCGCGATCGAGCGGTACGTTGCCAAGCGGGGTCTCGAACGCCTCGGCGGAGCTCGCCGCGAGGCCGTCGAACGCGACGCGATGCGACGGCCCGAGCAGGACGACGCGGGCGATCTCGTCGCGAGCCGACCGCAGCCGGGCGTAGGCCGACGCAGCGATCGGTCCGGAGTAGACGTAGCCGGCGTGCGGGGCGATCAGCGCGTACGGTGGCGGCGCACCGGCCGGCGGCACCTCGGCCGCGGCGAGATGCGAGCGAACGGCCCGGCGTAGCTCGTCTGCCGTTCCCGGGTAGAACTGTCCTGCGACTGCGGTTGGTCGTATCGTGGACATCGATCCTCCAGCGGGCTGCCAATCAGCGAGTCTGGTGGTGTGACGGCGACTCGATCGTAACTCGATGGACACGCATCCGGGAAGATTCTGGCGCGCACTCGGCGACGGTCGCATCCAGTGCGACCTGTGCCCGCGCTACTGCAAGCTGCGAGACGGACAGCGGGGCCTGTGCTTCGTACGCGCGCGCGTCGGCGACGAAATGGTCCTGACGACCTACGGGCGTTCGAGCGGATTCTGCATCGATCCGATCGAGAAGAAGCCGCTCGACCACTTCCTGCCGGGGACGCCCGTCCTGTCGTTCGGCACGGCCGGCTGCAATCTGACGTGTCGTTTCTGTCAGAACTGGGACATCTCGAAATCCCGCGAGGTCGACACGCTCGCTGACACAGCGTCGCCGGAGACGATCGCGCGCGCGGCGAAGGAGCTCGGCTGTCGCAGTGTCGCCTTCACGTACAACGATCCGGTGATCTTCCACGAGTACGCGGTCGACGTCGCGGCGGCGTGCCACGAGGTCGGCGTACGGACGGTCGCGGTGACCGCGGGCTATGTGTGCGCCGAGCCTCGGGAGGAATTCTACGCGCACATGGATGCGGTGAACGTCGATCTCAAGGCGTTCACGCCCGGCTTCTACCGCCAGCTGTGCGGCGGCGACCTCGAGCCGGTCAAGGAGACGCTCGTCTGGATCAAACGCGCGACGGACGTGTGGCTCGAAATCACCACGCTGCTCATTCCCGGCGAGAACGACTCCGAGGAGGAGATCGACGCGCTGACGGCGTGGGTCGTAGACGCGCTCGGCCCGGACGTGCCGATTCACTTCAGCGCGTTCCATCCCGATTGGAAGATGCGCGATCGGCCGCGCACGTCCGGGGCGGTGCTGACGCGGGCGCGGTCGATTGCACGCAAGAACGGCGTGCGTTACTCGTACACGGGCAACGTGCACGATGAGGCCGGCGGCAGCACGTATTGCCACCATTGCGGAGCGAAGCTCATCGAGCGAGATTGGTACGTGCTCGGGGAGTGGCGACTCAGCGCGGACGGCTGCTGCGAGCTCTGCGGAGAACGCTGCGCTGGCGTGTTCGAGGCGAGGCCCGGCGATTGGGGCGCCCAGCGGCAACCGGTGCGCCTGGCCGATTTCGCCTGAACGTCTTACGCGCTCTTGCGCCGCACGACGATCACCCGATCGACCGGCAGGTTCTCGCGCACGCTCGTCCCGCCGCCCGGCCATCTCACGCGGAGTCGCTCGACGCGATCGTCGTCGCCGAGGCCGAAGTGCAGCCTCGGCTCGTCCTCGGACAGGTACCCGCCGCCCGCGGTGCGCCAGCGGTATTGCGTCGCGGTCGCCGTGCGCACCTCGACGCGGGCGCCGACCGCGTCTCGTCCGCCCGGTCCATCGCCGACCAGCTCGACCGCGAGCCAGTGCCCGCGCGGTCCGATGCCGCGCAGGAGGAGGGGGCGATCGTCGAGTCGCATGACGAGGAGGTCGATCTCGCCGTCCAGGTCGTGATCGGCCTGCACGATGCCGCGAAACGCGCCAAACGGCTCGAGCGCCGCACCGACCTCGTCGCGGCACGCGCGGAAGCGTCCGTCCCCCGTCGCCGTGTAGAAGAGGTTTCTCTGCTCGTACGTGCGCCGTGCGAGCCACTTCTCGGCGTTGTGGTAGATGTGGCCGTTCGCGATGATCACGTCGAGACGCGCGTCGCACCCGGCATCGAAGACACCTATGCCCCAGCTCGTGTTCGGTATCGAGCCGCGGCCGATTCCCGTGCGCGCGGTCCCGTCGACGAACGACAGCCCGCCGGTTTCCAGATGCGCCGCGAGGTGCAGGCGGTTCCGCTCTTCGCCGAAGTTCGTCACGAGGATGTCGGCGTCGCCGTCGCCGTTCGCGTCGAAGAGCGCGAGCCCCATGCCACCCTCGTAGCGTCCCGTATCGCTCGCGGCAAAGCCGCACTCGAGGCCGACCTCGTCGAACGTCCCGTTACCCCGATTGCGATAGAGGAGGTTGGCGGTCGTGTCGCACGCTACGAGTACATCGACGTCGGCGTCCGCGTCGACATCCCCCGCGAGCACGCCGAGGCTCTTGCCGCGGGCATCGCTTCCGAGGCCGATGCCCGCCTCGCGAGTGATGTCGCCGAACCGGCCGTCGCCGAGGTTGCGGAAGAGCTGATCGGGCGCGCCATCGTACGACCCGGGGCCGCAGTAGATTCGCAAGTGACCGCTGCCGTCGAGCGCCGGCTCGAAGCACGGCGGCGGGTTGTCCTCGTCGTAGTACAGGTACGTTGCCAGGAACAGATCGACGCGCCCGTCGCCGTCGAAGTCGGCGAACGCCGCACCACCGCTGAACGGTTCTTTCCCCTCGGTCCCCGCGTCGCGCAGCTCCTCGAACGAACCGTCGCCTCGATTGCGATAGAGAAGGTTCGGGCCGAAGCAGATCACGTAGAGGTCGGGATCGCCGTCGTTGTCGATATCGCCGGCGATCGCTCCAAGTCCGTAGCCGCGGCCGCGGACCCCGGCCGCATCGGTGTCGTCGACGAAGCGCGCCTTGCCGTCGTTGCGATACAGCCGGTTGCGCCCGACCTGCTCCAATCGGCCCGCCGCGTCGCGCGGCACACCCGACGTGACGTAGAGGTCGGAGTCGCCGTCGCGGTCGTAGTCGAGCCAAGCAGCTCCGCCGCCCATGGTCTCGTACAGGTGCAGATCCGCCGTGAAGCCGCTGTCCTGTCGGAACTCGATGCCGGCGTCGGCGGCCGTGTCGACGAAGCGTAGCCCCTCCGGCGGCGTCGGGTCGGTCGGCCGCGCGCTCGGCTCCGAGCCGCTCGGAGCGTCGGATCGCGAGCTGGCCGAATCCGCGTCGTCGCGTCCGCAGCCGGCGCAGATGGCTGCGCTGGCCAGACCGGCGAGAACCGCTGCCGACAGGTTCCACTTCGTCACGCTGGTTCGTCGTGGGATAGGGTTAACGGGCTGTTAAGATGCACGGGTATCCTCGCGAGGGTACCGTCGTCGAGGGGTTCAGGATAGACGGTCTTTCTGTGCGGAGGGTTTGATCGTGATGCGCACGCAGATGGCTTCGCTCTGTGCATTCGTCGTCGTGCTCACGGCAGGGGCGCGCGCTGACGAGGTTTGCGACGATTTTTCCGAGCTCGGCGACGTCTGGCGGTTCCGCCTACCGAAGTGCGGGCCGAGCTTCAGCATCGAGGAGCGCGAGGATTTCCTGCGCTTGCAGTTCCCGGACGGTGCGACCGCCGGCGTGTTCGACAATTGGGTCACGTTCGACACGGCCCCGACCTTCGAACGCTACGACATGGGCGACGGCGACTGGACCATCACGACGCGCATGGAGGTGATCGAGCCCGCTTTCGGCGGAACCAGTCACCTCGGTCTGATGTTCGCGTTCGGCAGGGGGGACGAGGCGAACGACGTCGTTTTCTGGGGGCAGTACAACGGCGCGACGACCCTGGCCCTCGAGCGCACGGGGGAGCACTTCCGTCCGACCCATGCGTACGACGGTGGCCCCGTCTCGCTGCAGATCGAGAAGGTCGGCAACTCCTACACGTTCCGACACCGCGCGGACGACGCGGATCCGTGGATCGACGATCGCACCGAGGAGCTGACGTCGGCCCTGCCCGTCGGTCGCGTCGGCCTCGTCGTGAAGAACTGGGGCGGCGTGAACGCGCCTGCGGTCATCGCCGACTTCGAGTTGTTGTGTGTCGAGGTGCCTGACGCCGAGCCCGAGATCGAGGCCGTCGACGAGATCCCCGTGCTCACGCCGATCATCTCGTTGGCGTGCCAGCGCGATGGTGACGCGCTCGTCGTCCGGTGGGAGATCTGCGAAGACGCGACGGAGGACGTCGTCATCAGCGTCAACGGCGAGGAGCGCGCCGTCCTGCCGCCCACCGAGCGTGAGGCCGTATTGGATCCCCCGTTTCCGGGCGGCTCCATTCTCGATGTGGTCGCCGACAATCGGAGCGGCTTCCCACCGGTGCAGTGCACGGTGGCCGACGCGCTGTTCGAGTCCTGCGACGAGTTCGAGGAGGGCGAGCTAGACGGGGTCTGGACCCTGCGCGTTCCGGTGGCGGGGCCGGCGTTGAACTTCGAGGACAACCCGGACTTTCTCCGTTTCACGACGCCCGCCGGGCCGTTCGACAATTGGACGAATGCGGACGCTGCTCCGACTCTCGAGCGCACCGACATGGGCGAGGGAGACTGGACGATCTCGACTCGGCTGTCGTGGGACGATGTCCTGGGATCGCCGGCGGGGGGGCATCACGTCGGGTTGATGCTCGCCTTCGGATCCGCCGACGAAGCGAATGACGTCGTGTTTTGGGGACAGTACGCGGGTTCGGGATCACTGCGCGTCGAACGCACCGGTGCGGCGCAGTCGCCGGTCATTCCGTACGACGGCGCGCCGGTGTCGTTGCAGATCGCGAAGTCCGGCGACTCCTACACCTTCTCGTACCGCGCGGACGACGCCGACGATTGGACTCCGGCCGTGACGTCGACGCTGACGACGAACCTCCCGGCACCCGATCTACCGGTCGGCAGGGTCGGTTTGATCATCAAGACGTGGGGCGGCGCGGCTCCGGCGGTGACTGCCGACTTCGACTACTTCTGCTTGACGATTCCGGACGGTCCGCCCGTTGCGGTCATCGATGCGAGCGCGACGGCCGGACAGGCGCCGCTGGCGATCGACTTCTCGGCGAGCAACTCGACGGACCCGAGCGGCGGCGCGATGACGGTGCATTGGGACTTCGGTGACGGCACCGAGTCCGATGCCGAAAACGTGACGCACACGTTCGCAGAGGGCGGGCGCCATATCGTCACCCTGACGGTGACGGACGACGACGGCAACGCCGGCAGCGCGACGGTGGAGATTCTCGTCGGCGACGATGTCAGTCCGTTCTCGTTCACCCGCATCGGCGCGAGTGGCGAGGACGGCATCGCGTACCTCGGCGATTCGCCGCCGGACGATCCGACGTACCACATCGTGGCCGGTGGCACGCAATTCAGCGTGTCGCGCGACAACGGGCACTTCCTTCACCAGCGGTTGAGCGGGGACTTTCGCGTCACGGCCCGCATCGACGAAGCCGACTTCCAGTCCGGATCGGGCGCTCAGGTCGGACTGATGGCGCGGGCCGATACGGGCGAGCGCAGCCCGTTGGTGATTCTCGCTGTCGACGAGTTGGATGACGGCTACAGCGTTCGCGCTCGGACGAGGGTGGGGGGCTTTGCCCAGCCTGTCGCCGCGGAGATCGATCCGCCTCGCGACGGCTTGCCCGTGTGGCTGCGACTCGAGAGACAGGGCCCGACGTTCATCGGCTCGGTATCGACCGACGGTGCCGCGTTCACCGAGTACGTCCGGACGGACGTGCCGATACTCGACGTCGAGGAGCTCGATGTCGGCGTCGCGGCGTCAGCCGGACGCCTCGGCGGCAACGCGTCGTACGCCGTCGGCGAGCTGCGAGGATTCGCCGGTGGACCGACCGGCGTCGGACCGTTTCTGCGCGGTGACTGCAACGGCGACGGCCGCGTCGTCGGGCAGGTAGCCGACGCGGTCTTCATGCTGAACTTCAACTTCGCCGGCGGCAGTGCACCGGGCTGTTACGCAGCGTGCGATGTCAACGGCGACGGCCGGTTCCAGGGTGCCGTCACCGACGCGATCGCGCTCTTGAACTTCAACTTCCTCGGCGGTCCGCCGCCGGCCGAGCCGTTCCCCGCTTGCACGGCGAGCGACGCGGAGACCGACTCGGACCTCGGATGCGCTGCGCCGACCGCCTGTCCGTGACGTCGACGTCAGCGCGTCGCGTGTCAGGCGACGATCTCGTATCCCTTGCGCTGTTCGCGTCGCAGCCAGCCGTCGGCCTCGGCGTCGCCGACAAAGCGCTCGGCAGCCGGATCCCAGCGTAGCTTTCTTCCGAGCCGCATCGAGATGTTCGCGATGTGGCACGCGCTGACCGTGCGATGCTGGCTGACGACGTCCGAGATCGGATCGCGCCGGGCGCGGATGCAGTCGAAGAAGTTCCCCATGTGGTTCATCGTCGACTCGCGTTTGCCAGTGCGCAGCGGTCGATAGATGTTGTCGTATCCGTAGAGGGTGTACGCGTCGCGAGCCAGCGGTCGTTCCTCGAGCGCCTCGACCGGATCGCCCCAGATCTTGCTGCGTGACACGCTGATGGACCCGTGCTCGCCTTCGAACACGACCTTCGCGCTGCCTGTGTCCGAGATCAGCATCTCGACGCCGTTCGGATAGAGCATGCGCGCGGAGAAGTCGGTCGCGACGTTGTATCCGTTCTGCACCGTCGGGAACTTCGCCCGGCCGTCAATCTCTACGGGGCCGGAGTGCTGCATGCCCATTCCCCACTGGGCGATGTCGATGTGATGCGCGCCCCAATCGGTCATCTGGCCGCCGGAGTACTCGTACCACCAGCGGAAGGTATAGTGCGTGCGTTCCTTGCAGTAGGGAACCGACGGCGTCTGTCCCTGCCAGATCTCCCAGTTGAAGTGCGGCGGCGGCGCGGACGTCGCGAACGGACCGCCCTGCTTGTTCTTGCCGAGCGTGACGCGGACCTTGTCGAGCTGGCCGATGCGGCCCGTTCGCACCATTTCGCACGCCAGACGGAAACGCCAATCGCTGCGCTGCCAGCTGCCGACTTGGAAGACTCGCTTCGTGTCGCGAACGACGCGGCATAGCAGCTTGCCCTCGTCGACCGTCAGCGTCAGCGGCTTCTCGCAGTACACATCCTTGGCGGCCTTGCAGGCGGCGATCGAGATCGCGGTGTGCCAGTGATCGGGAGTGCCGATCGTCACGGCGTCCACGTCCTTGCGATCGAGAAGAGCGCGATAGTCCTCGTACAGCGTCGCCTTGCCGCCGAGCTTCTTCTTGGCGGTCTCCGCGTGTTCGCGGTCGATGTCGCAAATCGCGACGACGTCGCCGAACGGCAGCGTCTGTTCGGCGATCACCGTGCCCTGATACCGCATGCCGATCGAACCGATCCCGAAACGCTCGTTGCGCGACAAGGGCTTGCCGGAGTCGTCACCGATCAGGACGGCGGGGCACGCCACTGCGCCCATCAACGCACCTGCAGAGCGCTTCACGAAGTGACGGCGGGTCGGTTTCGAGTCGTGCATGAGGAGCTCCTGTCGCGTCGCTATGCCAGATGGTGTCTCAGGTACCGTTGTACTCCCCAGCGGCCGTCGCCCGCATGGGGATTCCGCGCGCTCGGTCCTCCAAGCACCCCGTCGAAAGAGGCCAACGGACTGTCAGCGCTCCGCTTCGGGCCGTCGGATGCCGTGCTTCTTGAGTCGGGAGACGAGCGTGTTGCGGTTGCGAACGCCGGCGAGACGGCCCGCGGCGGACAGGTTCCAATCGGCCTCGTCGACGAGTCGCAGCAGATACGCGCATTCGGCCTCGCGCCAGCGGCGATCGAAGCTCTCCAGCGATTCGAGCTCGTCCGCGGTTCCGGCGCCCTCCGCGCGCATGTCGAGCTCGCGCGGGATGGCTTCGTCGACCGGCGACGTATCTCGAGAGTCCGGACCCTGCGTAGCGGGCAGTAGCGTCGCGAGGAAGCCGGCGCCGATGCGCTCCCTGTCCGCGAGGATGACGACCTTCTCGATCGTGTTCTCGAGTTCGCGCACATTGCCGCGCCACGGCGCTCTCTCGAGGAGCCGCATCGCGTCTTCGGTGAAGCCGAGCACGCGTTTTCCGACGCGCTCGCAGCTCTCCTCGAGGAAGCGCACGGCGAGAAGCGCGACGTCTTCGCGACGAGCGGCCAGAGGCGGAACCTCGATCGGCACGACGTTCAGGCGGTAGTAGAGGTCCTCGCGAAAGCGGCCCTCCTCGACCGCTCGCGTGAGCGGCACATTCGTCGCGGCGATGATCCGGACATCGACCTTGCGCACGGTGTTCTCGCCGACGCGGCGGATCTCCCCTTCCTGGATCACGCGCAGGAGCTTGGCTTGCAGGTCGAGCGACGTGTTGGTGATCTCGTCGAGGAACAGCGTGCCGCCGCCTGCTTCCTCGATCAGCCCGACCCGATCGTACACCGCACCCGAGAACGCGCCTTTTCTGTGCCCGAAGAGCTCGCTCTCGAGCAGGTTCTCCGGCAGCGCCCCGCAGTCGACGGTGACGAACGGGCTCGCGGAGCGCTCGCTCGCGAAGTGGAGAGCCCTTGCGACGACCGTCTTTCCCGTGCCGGTCTCGCCGGTGACCAGGACGCTCGCGTTGGTCACCGCGACCTTCTCGACGAGGTGCACGAGGCTCTCCATGACCTCGCTGCGGCAGACGAGGTGATCGAAGCGGGATCGCTTCTCGACCTCCCGCCGGAGCTCGAGGTTCTCGGCTTCGAGGCCGTCGAGCAAGCGCGCGTTGTCGACCGCGATCGCGGCGAGGTGGGCGAACGAGACCAGGAAATCGAGATCCTCCGTCGCGAAGCTCGTGGCACCGCGCCCGTCGACATACACGGCGCCGATCGTCTCGTCGCGCACGGTCAACGGCACGCACATCAACGTGCGAATCTGCAGCGAGATGATGCTATGACGATCCCGGAAGCGCCCGTCCGACGCCGCGTCCGTCGCCAGTACGGGACGGCCGCCGCGCGCGACGTCGTCGATGACGCTCTGGCAGATGTCGCTCGCGTCTTCGACGGACGCGCGGGGCATGCCGCGCGCGGCGCGGATCGTCAGCCTGCCGTCCGGGTCTCGGAGCAGAATGAGCCCCTTCTCGCCGTGCGTCGTCTCGATCGCGAGCTCGAGCAGGCGATCGAGAAGCGGATCGAGCTCGAGGATCGAGTGGACGCTGCGGGCGATTTCGTAGAACGACCGCTCGCGTTGGCTGGCCTCGCGTCGTGTGCGCCGTTCGACCTCGTCGTAGACGCGGACGATCTCGCGACACAGCGGCACGTTCTCGAGGAACGCCGCGCGCAAGTCCGGATCTTCGAACGCGTCGGACTTCTCCCGCAAGAGCGTATAGGCGCGCCTCAGCGCGGCGTCGGTATCGACGTCGCTCGCGCCTTGACGATGTCGCGCTGTCAGCACGCGATAGCGCGTGAACCACACCTCGTGCGAGCAGAGCAGCGGGCCCGGATAGTCGTCGAGCTCGCTGACGGCTTCGCTCGATGCGGCGTCGGCGTCCTCCACGCGGTCGAGTCGCAGCAGCGCCTGCGAGCGCAGCGCGCGGCACTCGATGGTCCAGTTCCGCATTTGCGCGTCGACGGCACTCTGGAGCGCACCGTCGAGAAGCTCGAGGCCGCGAGTCGCATCGTCGGTCTGCAAGCAGTGGCGAGCCTCTGCGGTGTCGAGGACGAGCCGTTGCGTCCTGCCACCGGCGACGGCGAGGATCTCCCGCGAGCGCGCGAAGTGCGTGCGGGCCGCGTCGAGCTCGCCGCGCGCGAGGCAGACCTCGCCTGAGCGGCACTCGACGACGCACTCCGACTGGCGGTTCTCGAGCTCGCGCGCGATCGCCAAGGCGTCGTCGAGAAGCGGCGCCGCTCGCTCGTACCGACCGATGAGCTGCCACGTGCGCCCGAGGTTGCCGAGCGTGACGCCCTGACCGCGCCGGTCGTTCAGCTCGCGACGCACCTCGAGCGCCTCGTGCATGAAGTCGAGGGCGCGCTCGAGCCGGCCCATGTCCGAGTACACGAGGCCCAGGTTCGTCAGGTTGATCGCCTCGCCGCGTCGGTGTCCGACCCGACGGTCACACTTGAGCGAGCTCTGAAAGCGCTCCTCGGCGGCCTCGAGAAGACCGCGGTCGTAGTGGATCAGGCCGATGTTCGACTCGAGCGCCCCGACGCGCTGCGTGTCGTCGAGATCGCGACGCAATCGCAGCGAGGCCTCGAGGTCGCCCAACGCGCCGTCGTAGTCGCCCTGGAAGTACTGTCCGAGACCGAGCAGCTGACGGCACTCGGCCTCGAGAGATCGATCCTCGGCGTGCTCCGCGATCGCCAGCGCTTCCTCGAGCGACGCGCGACTGGCGTCGAACTCGGCGAGGAAGAAGTGCAGCATGCCGCGCCGGCTGAGGAGGCGAGCTTCGCGGACGCCGCGCTCCGTCGTGGTCGCGAGCGCCGCGTCGAGGGTCTCGAGCCCGGCGCGCTTGTCGCCGGTCGCGTCGAGGTAGAGAGCCCGGCGCAGGCTGACCTCGAGCTGGCGCGGTCGGTCGTCACCCGACGGCGCCAGGCCGTCGAGCTCGTCGAGTGCGGTCGCCTGCTCGTCCCGGGAACCGAGGAGGGCGAGAGCCTGTTCCACGAGGAGCAGCGT
This sequence comes from uncultured Planctomycetia bacterium, assembly GCA_964392615.1. Taxonomy (GTDB): domain Bacteria; phylum Planctomycetota; class UBA8108; order UBA8108; family UBA8108; genus CAYMRB01. The sequence goes on from CAYMRB010000017.1 coordinate 27,655, forward strand.
CGCGTAGCGCTCGTCGTCGTTCGTCGCGACCTCCGCCGCACGCGACAGATGCTCGCGCGCTTCGCGCCACGCGCCGGACGCGAGGGCGCTCTCGCCCGCTCGATGCAGGTATCCCCACGCCCGCTGCGGCTCGCTCGAGCGGAACAGGTGGCGCCCTGCGCGAGCGGCGAGGTCCGCGGGCAACGCGTCGGGCGCGGCGTCGAATTGCGTCAACGCGAAGTCGGCTGCGAGCAAGTGGCGCGCGCGTCGACGGTCGTCGTCGAGATCGTCGTATGCCGCGCGCTCGAGCCCGCCATGCGCGAGGGCGAGACCATCCGGCGATCGAGTGACGACCTGGTCGGTGATCTCGCGCGCGATCGCTTCGCGCACGGCGTTCGCGTCGAGACTCGCGCTCTCGGCGCGCAGCAGTCCGACGAGCTCGCTGTCGCGCGTCGGTGCACCGAGGACAGCGAGCCAGTCGACGACGTCGCGCCGCAATCCGGTGACTCCGGCGAGGCGGTCGCGGGCGGCAGCCTCCAGCGACTCCGGCACCGGAACGTCGACACCGTCGCGCAGGCGCCAGGCCGAGCCGCGTCGTTCGAATCCTCCTCGGTCGAACAGGAGCGCGAGGTACTCCTCGATCCGCAGGGGGTTGCCGCCGGTCGCTCGCTCGAGCATCGCCGGCAGATCGGCAGGGTACTCGCCAGAGCGCAGCAGGCGTTCGAGGTACGCGCCGATCGCGTCGGCGTCGAGCCCGTCGAGAGGACAGAGGCGGACCGAACCGTCGAGTTGCGCGCGCAGCGTCTCGACTCGGGCTTCGTCCTCGCCGCCGTCGACGCGCGTGGCGAGCACGATCGACAGGTTCGGTCGTCGCGACGACCGAGCGCGCCGCGCGGCGTAGACGAGAGCGCGGTGGCTCAGGCTGTCGGCGAGCTGGAAGTCGTCGACGACGAGGGCGAACGGTTCGCGCGCGGCGCGATCGAGAAGTATCGAGCTGGCGCGAAACAGGAAGCTGTCCACGGAGGTGTCGTCGACGCCGACGCGCCGCTCGGCGCGGCCGAGGTCGTCGAGGCAGTCTGCGAGGCGCTGCGCGGTGCTCTCGCGCGCGGTCGACGTCGCGTCGAGCCGCGTCGCGATGCGGCGCAGGAGCGCAGCGGGGGCGTCAGACTCTCGCGCGCGGTCGAAACAGTGCGCTACGCCGTCGAGCTGCGCGTCGACCTCGACCTCGCGCAGCAGCCGGGTCTTGCCGATACCGGTCGATCCGGTCACGACCGTGACCGCCGGAAGGCGCCGTCGGGCGGGCTCGTCGTCATCGCCGCGCGTCGCGTCGGCGTCGGAGGAGATCTGCGGCGCGCGAATCAGGGCGCGAAGCTCGTCGAGCGCTTCGTCGCGGCCGACGAACACCGATCGCAACGCGGGCGCGAACCGGCGGCCGGGCGACTCGGCGCTCGAATCGACCGCGGGCAGCTTCTCGAAGACATGCTGCGCCGACGGCGGTCGTTCGAGCGGGGACTTGCGCAGGAGACGCAGGACGAGGTCAGCCCACGTCGCCGGCAGCGCCGACGGGTCGAGGACACCCTCCGCGTGCCCGCGGATCACGTCGCTCGGGCTGCCCGTGAAGGGAGGCGAGCCGGTCAGGATCTCCCAGAGCATCGCACCGAGAGCGTAGAGATCGCCGCGAGCGTCGCCGGCCGCGGGGTCGTCGCATCGCTCCGGCGGGACATACTCGAGCGTGCCGCCCGCGGGCGTCGCGGTCGAGGTCGCCGCGGCCTGCGCGGTATCGTGCGCGAGGCCGAAGTCGATCAGCTTGACCGCCGGAGGCCCGCTGTCGCCCTCGGCAACGAGGACGTTCGCGGGCTTCAGGTCCCGGTGGACGAGGCCGTGAGCGTGGATGTGATCGAGCGCGGCGAGGATCTGCGCGACGACCTCGCGCAGCACGGGCGAATCGGCCCGGGCGGCGCGATCGGGCAGCCGGCGGTCGAGGTACGCCGAGAGCTCGGAGCCGTCGAACAGCTCCAGGGTGAAGTACGCACCGCCGCCCGGCAATCTGCCGAAGTCGTGAACCTGCAACAGGTTCGGATGCGGATGGGCGGCCAGCAGCCGGAACTCGGTCGACGCGAGAGCGGCGGCGACGCCGTGCTCGCCGTCGAGCTCCTTCAGCGCGACCTCGCGCCCATCGAGTCGGTCGCGGGCGCGGACCACGCGGCCGGTTCCGCCCGTGCCGAGCGCGCCGAGGATCTCGTAGCGCCCGGGTTTCTCGAGTCCTTGCATCGCGTTCAGGCTCCCGGAAGCCCCGTCCCGGGAACCGATTGTAGCACGATGACAAAGAACTTGTCAGGCGCTCGCAGCCGTTCCCCCGAACGGCTGCGAGGTCTGAGCAAGGCGCTAGCCGGCGAACCCTGCGGTCCCGACGATCGCGAACAGGATGCCGTAGCCGACGATGACGAGGATCGCGAGGATCGTACCGACGATCCCGAGGATCCGGCCCGCCACGCCGAGACCTTCCGGCTCGACACCGGCCGCCTCGCAGAGTTCGGATCGTCCCGGGACTCGATGACGAACCCGCGCCCCCTGACCCGGCCCTTCTTGATGGCGCCTTCGAGAGCGGTCGCGAGCGCCTTGTCTCCGAGCACGACGATCTTCAGCGGCGAGTCGTCCTTGGGGAAGCTCTTCGGAGGCCAATCGACGAACTTGCCGAAGTTGTAGAGAAACAAGGCCTGGACCTTGGTCTCTTTGCTCTGGGAAGACTGAGCCATGACTCCCCGGCCGATCAGCAACGAGAGCGCGACGATAGTCCACGCCGCGTTGACTCGACTGCTGTGGGGTAGTGGCCGGTTCATGAGAAACGCCGGGAGAGTCGGCTGCCTCGTTCTTCGAAAGACACCTGCGACAACTCGCTGCTCGGCTACTCCAGGCTCCAAGTCAGTTTCGCGAACACTCCGTGCTGCACCTCGGAAGTTGCCGTATCCAGGCCGATCGTGGCGAACTCGGGGTGGTGGTCGTCGAACAGGTTCTGCGCCACGACGTCGATTCGGAGGTTCTGGCTCGGGATCGGCACTTGCCAGCCGAGCCGCACGTCGGCCACCAGGTAGTTCGAGATGCCGAGTGACGCCACGACGTCGACGTACCGCAGACCGACGTCGAGCTCGAGGTCCCACGGGAGATCCAGCCATGCGCGGAGCGTCGCCTGGTGTCGCGGCGCGTGGAACGGTGCGGTCCCGGTGGCGTCCCGGCTGTCGCTATCCAGCTCGAACGATCTCCTCAGAAACGAGTAGCCGAGCGACAGGCGCATCCATTCGAGGGGCTGCCATGCGGAGGCCACCTCGACGCCATAGGCCTGACCGTCCATCTTGTTCGCGAAGTACGTCGGCAGGAAAACATCCCCGGGCGTGAGCAACGGCGAGATCGTCGGAGCCGCCGGCTCGAGGGTCTGCAGGTCGTCGTAGTCGTTGTAGAACCCGGCGACGTCGAGCGTGAACGTCTCGCCGACTTGCAGCCTGTAGCCGAGCTCAAAGGCGAGCAGCTCCTCGGAATCGGTGCCGGACGATCCGAGGAGCTGGGGATACAAGCCGGTCACGGGCGAGGTGGGCACGCGCGCCTGGACAGCCGTGAGGTCGTTTTCCGCACGGCTCGGGCTGCGCGTCGCGCGCGACGCGGCTCCCCAGAAGGTGTGGCCTTCTCCCAGCGTCAGAACCGCGCGTGCGCTGGGAAGGACCTCGAACCCGGCGAGCGTGTGGTATTCGAGCTTCGCACCGCCGATCAACGTGAGAACCTCTTCGATCGCGGTCAGCTCGTCTTGCAAGAACAGGCTGACGAGATGCAAGCCGCGTTCGTCCGGATCCACCACGAGCGTCTGGGAGTTCTCGATCTCGTCGAGGGTGCCGCGATACCCGAGCCCCCAGTCGATGGTCTGACGCAGCGGCAGCGTGAAGCTGTGCTGGAATTCGACATCGAGCGTGTCGCGCCGCTCCTCGGCCTGCGAGTGCTTGAGGCTCGTGTGGTCGTAGTACAGCTGCACTGACACCGCGGAGTCGGCTTCGATCTCGTGCTTCCAGCGAGCCAGCAGATTGCCCCCGTGGAGTGGCGTGTCGCGAACCGCGAGGCGCGAGTACGGCGCAGAGAACGTCGGTATCCACTCGGCGTGACCCCTCTCGACGACGTAGAGGTCGCCCTGGAGGTTGAAGCTGTCTCGGGCGCGGGGATTCCACTCGGTTCGGAAGCCGCCTCTCAAGCTGCGCCAGTCGTCGAAGCCGCCGAACCCGGCGTCGCGCTCGAACCCCTTGAGATAGACGCGATAGTGCGCGTCTTCGCCGATCGTCCCGCCGTACCGCAGGCCGAAGAAGGCCCGCTCCTCGCTGCCGCCGCCGACGACCGCCATGGCACCCTGCGTGTCCTGCGGCCGTTTCGTGATGATGTTGATGACACCGTGGACCGCGTTGGCACCCCATACGGAGCTGCCAGGACCGCGGATGACCTCGATCCGGTCGACGTCCTCGAGCAGCGTATCCTGGACTTCCCAGTACACGCCGGCGAACAGAGGCGTGTAGACGCTGCGACCGTCGATCAGCACCAGGAGCTTGTTCGCAAACCGGCCGTTGAAGCCACGGACGGAGACGGCCCACTTGTCGCTGCTCAGCTTCGCGACGTTGACGCCCGGGACGAGGCGCAGCGCGTCGGGGATCGTCGTGACTCCGGATCGTCGGATGTCCTCCTGGGTGAGCACGAAGGCGGCGGACGCCGTTCGGCTCAGTGGTTGCGACCGCTTGCTCGCCGAGTAGACCTCGACGTCGGCGAGATCGGCCAAGGTCTGCAGGTCGCCGAGCGCGTCGTCGTCTGCAAGACCCGGCGGGAGCTCGAGCCCGCCAGTAGGGTCTTCGACGTCGAACGAATCCGACGCGATCTCCTCGTCCGCGATCTCCTCGTCGGCGACCGACGAAGCGGAGAGCCCGGCGAGGCAGACGCACCAGGCGAGAATCATCAGCCTCCTGCAGAACAGCAGCGGACGCGCGTCGACTGTTCGAAGACGGTCTGGGAGTCGCGGGTGCGTGAACATGGGCAATACTTCGTTTCTCGAGATTTCGTTGGATGCCAACCAGCAGGGGTCGCGAGGACCCACTCACTTGAGGGATCGGCGTGTGGGAGACCGGTCCTTGACAGCCCGCTGGAGGAGGCCGTTCCAGGGTTGAGGCGAGATCGGTTTCCGGTCGAAGCACGGCGTTCTCGGCCCCGGGCGCGGCTCGGCTCTTCACCTTACGGGAGCTAGCCGCCGCGTTTTCCGAATCAGCCGCGGGGTCTGCCACGGGTACAATCAGCGCCTGAAACCACGCCCAGAACTCGAGAGCGGGAGGTCCGGCAGATGACGGCGGAAACGAAGATGAAGCGAGTCGACCGGCGGACGTTCTTGCGCACGACCGCGGGTGCGGTCGGCGTGCTGGCGGCGGCCCAGGCAGGATTGCCAGCCGTCGCGATCGGTGCGGCCGGGCGTCCTTCGCCGAGCGAGCGCATCACGATCGGTTGCATCGGCGTCGGCGGGCACGGCACGAATCGAAACCTCGCTGGTTTCCTGGGGCAGAAAGACGCGCAGGTCGTCGCCGTGTGCGATGTCGACCGCAATCACCTGACGCGTGCCAAGGGCATCGCGGACAAGCGGTACGGCAACAAGGACTGTGCCACGTACGGGGACTTCCGCGACGTGCTCGGCCGCGAAGATATCGACGCGGTCATGATCTCGACGCCGGACCATTGGCACGTGCTGATGAGCGTCATGGCGCTACGCGCCGGCAAGGACGTCCAGTGCGAGAAACCGACGCTGACGATCGATGAGGGGAAGATCCTCGTCAAGACCGTGCGCGAGCGCGACAAGGTCTTCCAGACGAGCACAGAAGACCGATCGGTGTCGATCTACCACAACCTCGCCGAACTCGTGCGCAACGGACGCGTCGGCGAGCTGAAGACGATTCGCGTGCGGCTTCCGCAGCAGCCGGGACACGCCGGCAATCCGACCCCGCAACCGGTGCCGAAGCACCTCGACTGGGACATGTGGCTAGGGCCTGCGCCGTGGGCGGAGTACACGAAGGATCGCGTCCACTTCAACTTCCGTTGGGTGTCCGACTACTCCGGCGGCATCATTCCCGATTGGGGCACGCACCTCTTCGACACCGCGCAGTGGGCGAATGATACGGAGCGCACCGGGCCAATCGAGATCTCGGGTAAGGGGACGTTCTGGTCCGGCGGACTCTACGACACGCCGAAGGAGTACCACGTCGAGTACACCTACGCGAACGGTGTCAAGATGATCGTCGACCACGGCGGCACCGGCATCCGTTTCGAGGGAACGGAAGGTTGGATCGAGAGCCCGTCGTGGCGTCGTCCGCTGCGAGCGAGCGACCCGAAACTGCTCGCACCGCTGACGGCCGCGGACAAGGTTCGCCTGTTCACGTGTCCTGCCGGCGAGCACCGCAACTTCCTCGACTGCGTGAAGAGCCGCAAGGACCCGTACTTCCCGGTCGACATCGGCCACCGCGTGTCGACGATCTGCCACCTGGGCAATCACGTGGTCGAGCTTGGGCGCAAGCTGCGATGGGATCCGAAGGCCGAGCGATTCAAGGGCGACGACGACGCGAACAAGCTTCTGTCGCGCCCGATGCGCAAGCCGTGGTCGCTGACGTGACGCGACTCGAGATCACCACGCGCACACCATGATCGACAACTCTTACACCGACCGGAGTCGTGACATGACGGAAGACAAGACCCCTCGACCTGCACACAGCTCGATTTCCCGCCGCCGCTTTCTGTCGAAGACGGCTGTCTCCAGCGCCGGAGCCGCGGCGCTCTCGTTCACGGTCGTTCATCCAGAGCGCGCGTTCGGTGCCGCGGCCAACGAGAAGCTCAAGCTCGGCATGATCGGCTGCGGGGGGCGCGGCACCCGCGTCGGCGGTCTGTTTCAGAAGCATGGCGGATTCGAGCTGTGGGCCGCTGCGGATTACTTCCAGGACCGCGTCGACGGGTGGGGCGACCGGTACGGCATCGACAAGAAGCGCCGGTTCACCGGGCTGTCGTGCTACGAGAAGCTACTCGAGAGCGGTGTCGACGCCGTCGCGATCGAGAGCCCGCCCTACTTCCATCCCGAGCAGGCCGCCGCCGCGGTCGATGCCGGCGCGCACGTCTACTTGGCCAAGCCGATCGCGGTCGATGCGCCGGGCTGTCGATCGGTCGGCGACAGCGGCAAGCTCGCGACGGCGAAGAACCAGTGCTTTCTCGTCGACTTCCAGACCCGCGCCGACAAGTTCTACATCGAGGCGCTGCGCCGGGTTCGCGAGGGCGCCATCGGGCAGTTCGCATTCGGCGAGTCGACCTATCACGCCGGCTGCCCGTTCACGCGGCTGATGCCCATGCTTCGCGACGGCGGGACGAACCCCGAGACTCGCCTGCGGGCATGGGGACTCTGCCGCGATCTGTCCGGCGACATCATCACCGAGCAAAACATCCACACCCTCGACGTCGCGAGCTGGATCATGGACGAGGAGCCGGAGTACGCCGTCGGTACCGGTGGGCTCAAGGGTCGTCCGGACGTGGGCACGTGCTGGGATCACTTCACGATTCTGTTCCAGTATCCGCGCAATGTCGGTGTGACGTTCAGCTCGCGCCAGTTCCACGGCCACGGCACGCAGCCCGAGGGCATCCGCAATCGCATGTTCGGCTCCGACGGCGTCCTGGAGACGCAGTATGGCGGCGACGTACTGATTCGCGGCAAGAGCGCGTACCCCGGCGGCAACTGCCGGGCGATCTACAACCAGGGCATCATCGACAACATCGCGACGTTCCACCGCTCGATTATCGACGGCAAGTATGACAACCCGACGGTGGCTCCGAGCGTGCGCAGCAACCTGGTGACGATACTCGGTCGTCAGGCGGCGTACCGCAGCGCCAAGGTGCACTGGTACCAGATCGTCAAGAGCAACGAGCGCTGCGAGCCGGACCTCGACGGTCTCCAAGCGTGATTCGCCGCCCGACTGACGTCTTCGACATGCAGGCGTACACGGACTGCCATGCTGGCAAGCTCGAGGATCTGAAGTACGACGAGAAGGAGATCGGGGTGGCGCTGGCGGGCTTGCCCTCTGTCGGTCGCTGACCCGGATCTCGCCGCTCGGAGGGAATCACGATGCAACGTCGAGTCGGCTCGTTCGCTGCCGTCACGGTCTTGGCCATGGCGGTCGCGGCGAGAGCGGACGATCGTGCGACGGTGACGGTCGGCGATCAGACGTTCACGTTGCCGGCGGGTTTCACCGTCGAGAACGCGTGCGAGCCCGGGCTCGTCGACCGGCCGATCGAGGCGGACTTCGACGCCGTCGGCCGGCTCTACGTCAGCGATTCCGCGGGCGTGAACGACCCAGTCGGCGTCCAGCTCGAGAAGCGGCCCCACCGCGTGCTGCGGCTCGAGGACACGGACGGCGACGGGCGCTTCGATCGACGCACCGTCTTCGCCGATCGAATGATGTTTCCCGAGGGGGTGTTGTGGTTCGACGGCTCGTTGTACGTCGCGGCGCCGCCGACCATCTGGAAGCTCACCGATAGCGACGAGGACGGGGTTTGCGATCGGCGCGAGGAGTGGTTCGTCGGGACGCTCACCGGCTGTGCGAACGACCTGCACGGACCGTATCTCGGCCTCGATGGCCGCCTGTACTGGGCGAAGGGAGCGTTCGCCGAGCAGACCCATGAGCGGGCGGGGCGCGATCCGTTCGTGTCGCGCGCGGCGCACGTCTTCCGTCGGCGTGCGAGCGGCGGCGAGATCGAGCCTGTCCTGACCGGCGGCATGGACAATCCGGTGGGCGTCGTGTTCCTGCCGAACGGAGAGCGCATCATCACGACGACCTTCCTCCAGCACCCCGGCGGGGGCCGTCGCGACGGGTTGATCCACGCGATCTACGGCGGCGTGTACGGCAAGGTGCACTCCGTTCTCGACGGTCACCCGCGCACGGGTGACATCATGCCGGTCCTGACGCACCTCGGGCCGGCGGCGCCGTGCGGGCTCGCGCGGTATCGCTCGGAGGTTTTCGGCACGGGATTCCGCGACAACCTGTTCGCGACGCTATTCAACCTGCGCAAGGTGACGCGACACGTGCTCGAGCCGGATGGCGCGACATACCGCTGCACTGACAGCGACTTCCTCGTCTCCGACGACCTCGACTTCCACCCGACCGACATTCTCGAAGACGCGGACGGCAGCCTCCTCGTCCTCGACACTGGCGGGTGGTACAAGCTGTGCTGTCCGACATCGCAACTCGTCAAGCCGGACGTGCTCGGTGCGATCTACCGCGTTCGGCGCGTCGGTGCGCACCGAATCGACGATCCGCGCGGCGCGAAGGTCCGGTGGTCCGAGCAGCCTCCGGACGACCTCGTCGTGTTGCTCGGTGACGCGCGGCCGGACGTGCGCGACCGCGCCATGAGGCGCCTGGCCAAGCAGGGCGAGGCCGCCGTCGCAGCGTTGAACCGAATCGGAAGCGACTCGGCGGCCGACACGCGTCGCCATGCCGTTTGGACTCTCGCTCGGCTTGACTCCGTGGACGCTCGACGCGGCGTCCGCCGTGCGCTCGACGACCGCGACGAGACCGTGCGTCAGGCGGCGTCGCATGCAGCCGGCTTGTGGCGGGATGGCCGCGCGAGAGAGTCTCTCGAACGAATCGTGACGTCCGATCCATCGGCGTCGGTGCGTCGGGCCGCAGCGGAAGCGCTCGGGCGGATCGGTGACGAGCGCTCCGTCGCGGCGCTGCTCGCGGCGCTCGAGCACGATGGCGTCGATCGCATCAATCGCGTCCTCGAGCACTCGTTGACGTACGCGATGATCGAGATCGGCGACGCATCCGCGACGCAGGCGGGGCTCGCGTCGCGCCGCCCGCGCGTGCTGCGAGCGGCGCTGTACGCTTGCGAGCAGATCGGCGCGGGCGCTGACGGCAAATCGGCTCTCGATGCACGGCGAGTCGGGTCCCTTCTCGCGTCGCAGGACGACCGACTGCGGAAGGCGGCTGTATGGGTCGTCGAGCGGCATCCGGAGTGGGCTGACAATCTGGCGGCCATCCTCGCACCTCGCTTGCGCGGAGCCCCCGCGGCGGAGGAGTTGGCGGAGCTCGAGCGCATGTTCGCTCGACTCGCGGGAGCGGCGGCGATCCAGGACGTCCTCGCGGCGGCGGTCCGCGACGACGCGATCGGGGCATCGGCGCGCGAGGCGACGCTGTCGGCGATGGCGCGAAGCGACTTGAAGCCGGCGCCAGCGCGATGGGCTGCGGCGGTTGCGAGCTTCGTCGACGATGAGGGCGATGTCGGACGCGCAGCCGTCGACACCGCGCGGCGCTTGAACGTGAACAAAGACCGCGCCGCGGAGCTGACCGCCGCGCTCTTGCGCGTAGCGCGTGACGCCACCCGACTGCGCGCGCATCGTCTCGAAGCGCTCGAGGCGGCGGCGCCTCGATTGTCGTCTCTCGCGTCGGAGCTGTTCTCGTTTGCTGCAGAGAGCATCGAGCTGTCGCGCCCGGTCGCTGAGCGGTCCGCGGCAGCTTCCGTCCTGACGTCGGTCGCGCTCGACGTCCGGCAGCGGCGAGCTCTCGCGCGACGCCTGCGCGACGTCGGGCCATTGGAGGTCAGTCGGCTCTTCGCGGTGTTCGCCGAGGAACGCGACGCGGGGATGTGTCGCGAGCTGCTCGCGGCGCTCGACGAGTCGAGGGGCATCGGAGGTTTGCGTCCGGACGCGCTGTCCGCGTGGCTCGCGAAGGCGCCGCAATCGATGCGCGCGTCGGGCGACGCGCTCCTGGCGAAGCTCGGGGTCGATCCAGCGGCGCGCGCGAAGCGTCTGGAGGAGCTCCTCGCCGAGCTTCCGGCAGGCGACGTGCGGCGGGGACAGCTCGTCTTCAACGGCGAGAAGGCCGCGTGCTCGACATGTCACCAGCTCGGCTATGTCGGCGGCGATGTCGGTCCCGATCTGACACGGATCGGTACGATACGCTCGAAGCGCGACCTCCTCGAGGCGCTCGTATTTCCGAGCGCGAGCTTCGTCCGCAGTTACGAGCCGGTGGCTGTCGTGACGAAGCGCGGCGTCGTGTTGGCCGGCATTCTGCGCGACGAATCCAGCGACGGCGTCCTGCTCGTCAGCGGGGCCGACGAGCGTGCGCGCGTGGCCCGCGACGACATCCTCGAGATGCTCCCCGACAAGACCTCCGTCATGCCCGCCGGGCTGACCGAGCTGATCACCCGGCAAGAGCTCGCCGATCTGCTCGCGTTTCTAGTGTCGAGGCGGGGGTGAGCGTGGGACTCAGCGCGGCGCGAATCCGCGCACGCCGAAGTTCGCGCCCCACGGGTCGGCGTCCGTCACACCCGAGCGATCGATGAGGTCGCCGAGCCTGTCGCGATACGCGTAGAGCACCCGCGGATCGCGCGAGTACTCGGCCATCGTCCGCACGAGCGTGTCCGGCACCGGCAGCGCGGAGCGTGCCTCGGCGAGCCAGCTCTTCTCGGCGTCGGAGAGCTCGCTCTCGCGTCGTTCGTAGCGCCCGACGATCTCCTCGAGGATGAGCGCGTAGGCGAAGTCCTCGAGGCCGTCGCGGTAGTTCTCCAGCCGAATCGTCGGAACGGGTCGCCCACCCGGCCCCGAGCACAGGAGCGAGCCGTCGCCGTGGTAGACCGTCCAGCTGACGGGGTTCCAGCTCGTGAACGGCCCGTCCTCGATCGGCTGATTCTTGTTCCAGATCGACAGCGAGTAGTAGAGGAAACCGTCCGGGCGGTACTTCGCGGTCATCGCTCCCATCAGCAGGCGCGACTCGATGGCGGCATACTCGACGAACCAGTTCGCGTGCGGGTTGTGCGGGCCGCAGCAGATGTACCACCAGACCGAGCGCCCTTCGGCGCGGGCCTTCTGCGCCCGACCGATGTGAAACCGCGGCGTTAGCGGACACCACGCATCGATGGTCTTCACGACCGAATCGAGCCCGTAGCTGTGGTCGTAGCTCGTGGTCATCAGCACGACGTCGGGAAAGGCTCGACGCAAGGCCTGCGCCGACTTCTCGAGCAAGGCGAACTGCTCCTTGGGCCTCTCGTCGAAGCCGTAGATGTACGCGTGGTCGAGCAACCCCAGGCGCTTCGCGTGGTCGTAGGCGGGCCGGATGCGCTCGACGGTCTTCGCGATAGCCCGGTCGAAGCCCTCGGCCCTCGTTCCCGCGTTGAAGACGTTGCCGAGATTGAACGCGACGAGGCGGCCCTGGTCGTGCAATCGCTGGACGATCTCGTAGTCCGGGCCCTCCTTGCGATAGAGGCTGTCGTAGTCGATGTAGTAGTCTGCGAGGAAGTCCGCGTACTCGAGCTTCATCCGCGGCCAGTTCTTCGCGCCGCCCATCTGCGACTTGCGTTCGAAGAACGTGATGGCGGTCGGCAGCGGCGAGTGATCCGGCAGCGTGAACTTGCGGACGACGACCTCGAGCGCGATCGTCAGCGGTGGAACACCGGCCGCAGACACGCGCAGCGTGCCCGCGTATTTGCCCGGCGGCTGGCTCTTGGGTGTCCGCACGCGCACCCAGAAGGTCTGTAGGTCGCCAGTCGCGATGTCGACCCCGTCGAGGAAGTCGAGGATCGGATCCGGCCACCAGCCGACATGTGACACCTTGTACGGCGGACGGCGCTCCGTCTTGACGTATCCGACGACGTCGCAGTCGATATCGTTCGCGCTCAGCACGGAGCCCGACGGCGAGCGCAGCTCGCTGACCGTCACCGAGACGTCGCGAAGCGGCGCGCTTCGCGGCATGACGGCGACCTGGAAGCTCTCCGTCTCGTTGCGAGCGACGCTGAGCGCGATCCTGTCGGTCGCGTCGATCTCGAACGGCATGGCGCGCGGCAAGATTTTCACCATCGACGTCGCCTTGCCGACGACCATCGCCGAGTGGTCGAGTCCGCTGCGATCGAATGCCGCGAAGAAGCGCGCCTCGGCCGCGAATCGCTCGTCGAGGCGCGGCTGTGAGCTCAGCTCCTGCTCGAGCGTGGCAACGCGCGGCAGGGAGATGGACGGCGAACGCAGCTCGTCACGCATGGCTCGGATGCGGCTCGCTTGTCGATTCAGAAGCTCGGACGCGTTGCGTTTGACCTCGACGGTGTCCGGGAGCCGGTCGATCGCCTTGCGGCTGGCGGCGATCGCGCGCTCGGCAACATCGGCGCTGCGACGACAGAGCTCGGCCAATTGGCTCGTGAGATCGCGAGGCGGCGGTGGAGCGGACTCTCCCGGACGAAGCAGCGTGACGCGGTCGAGGTGCACCTGCATGTCCGAGGGCGGGCGCGTCGCGAAGAAGTGGAGAATCGCGATGTCGGTCCGGTCGACGGTCGCGGGAAACCGCGACAGTGGCACCGTGATGCGCCGATAGCCGCGCCCCGGTATGTCGAGGCGGAAAGCGAGGCCCTTGCGGAACGGCACGCGGCTGTCGGAGACGAACAGCGCGAAGCTGTACCGGTCGCCACCGACGCTCGTGACGTCGATGACGAGCCGGTCGTAGCCGCGCCAATCGGACATGGGCGGCGACGCGTCGAACGACGGCCACTCCGATGCCCCGGGCTTCCAGGCGGGAGTCGTGAAGGCCAGCGACGACCTCCCGGACGTCGCGAAGCGCCCGGACAGCGTCAATGAGGTCCCGGCGGAGGCGTGGAGCTTCCAAGCGGCGAGGTCGGCGGTCGTTTCGAAATCGAAGACCGTCACCTCGGCTCGAGCTGCACCTGTCGTGAGGAGACACAGCGTCACGAGAATCGTAGGTCGCATCGTCGCCATGGTGTTACCTCGCTCGAAGCCCCGCGCTCACGATACGGTGGCGGCTCGCTACGGTTCAAGCATCGAACGTCACGCGTCGAGCGCTCGACGTCTCCGCGTCTCTTGCGCAGTCTCGAAATGGGCGCGTAGCCAGCGCCAACCGCCCGTCAGGCTCCTTGTGGCCTCGTGCGGGCGATGATCGGGGCTTTGTTCGTCGATCGGGCGCCGCTATCATGGAACAGCTCGGGTGAAGGACGTCCGACACAGGGAATCGAGAGTTCTAGGGACGAACCATGCGACGACTGCTGTCGGTGCCCTCATGGGCCATATTCGCGGCCGTACTTGCCTCGGCAACGAGTGTCTCGGCGCAGGAAGGCCTCTACGTCACGGAGTTCCAGGCCTTCAATACGTCGACGCTGGCGGACGCCGACGGCGACTTCTCGGATTGGATCGAGCTCTACAACGCCGGGGAGACCGGGGTGGACCTCGACGGGTACCGCCTCACCGACGATCCCGAAGATCTGGACCGGTGGCGGTTTCCGGCGGTGACGATCGAGCCCGGCGCGTTCCTGATCGTCTTCTGCTCGGAGAAGGACCGCCGCAACCCCGACGCCGAGCTGCACACGAACTTCCGCCTCGAGCGCAGCGGTGGCGAGCTCATCGCGCTGATCACTCCGGACGGCGCGAACGTCGTCGCGGGTTTCGTACCGCAGTACCCCATGCAGGTCGCGGACGGCTCGTACGGCTTGGCGACGTCGTCCGATTTCGCGAGGCCGCTCGTCGGGGACGCGCCGATCCGCGTGCACGTACCGACCGACGACAGCCTCGGGCAAAGCTGGATCGCACCCGACTTCGACGACGAGAGTTGGCGCACGGGGCCTGGCGGTGTCGGACTCGAGCGGTCCAGCGGCTTCGAGGACTTCTTCGGCGTCGACGTAGAGGCCGAGATGCACGACGTCACGGCGTCGTGCTACGTGCGCATTCCGTTCGAGGTCGCCGATCCCGCCGCCATCGACTCGGCAACCCTGTTCGTGCGCTATGACGACGGCTTCGCCGCGTACCTCAACGGCGTCGAGATCACGAGCGACAACGCACCTGAAGCAGCCGAGCGCGCGTGGGACTCCCGGGCGACCGGGAGCCACTCGGATCGATTGGCCGAGGTGTACCAGGAGTTCGACATCAGCGCTCACCGCGATCGAATCGTCGCGGGCACGAACATCCTGGCGGTTCACGCGCTCAACTTCAGTCCGACCTCGAGCGACTTCCTGTTTCAGTGCGAGATCGAGATCGTCGACCAGGGGCCGATCGACCCGGCGGACGTAGTCTACTTCGACGAGCCGTCACCAGGTGCGCCGAACCGGCGCGGCTTCAGCGAGCTGTCGCCCGATCCGGTCTTCTCGCATCCGCGCGGGGCACATGCGGCGCCCTTCGACCTGGAGCTGTCCACGGAGGCCGAGAACGCCGTCATTCGGTACACGCTCGACGGCTCGCGCCCCGACGAGGGCTCGACCCCCTACACGGCGCCGATCCGCGTCGCGCACACCGAGCTCGTCAACGCGCGGGTCTTTCAGGAAGGCGCCGCGCCCGGTCGTAGCCGGATGCGGGGGTACATGATTCTTGCGGCGAACGTGCAGGGCGTCAGCTCGAACCTGCCGCTCATGCTCATCGACTCCTTCGGCGTCGGCGCGGGATCGATACCGCAGAACAACTTTGCGCGCATCTACGTGCAGACGATCGATGTCGGCGACGATGGGCGGGCGAGCATCACCGGCGACGCGGACTTCGTCGGACGCGGGGGCTTGAAGATTCGGGGCTCGAGCTCGACCGGCTTCCCCAAGAAGATGTATAGCCTCGAGATCTGGGATGAGGACGACGAGGACCGCAAGGTCTCGCTGCTCGGATTGCCGGCCCAGTCGGATTGGGTGCTCTACGCTCCGTACTCCGACAAGTCGCTCATGCGAAACGCTCTCTCGTACGAGTGGAGCAATACGGGCGGTCGATACGCGCCGCGCACGAAGTACTTCGAGATGTACTTCAACAGCCGTCGTGACAATCCGCTCGCGAGCAACTCCTACCTCGGCGTCTACGTCCTGATCGAGAAGCTCAAGCGCGACCGCAACCGTATCGACGTCGCGCGTCTCGAGCGATCCGACAATGACGCGGAGCGCATCACGGGAGGTTACATCCTCAAGAAGGACCGCCTCGACCCCGGTGACGCGGGCATGAGGACGAACCGCGGGCAGGTCCTCGGCTTCGTCTACCCGAAGGAGCGGGAGATCTCGACGGAGCAGCGGAGCTACATACGCGACTATCTGAACGCATTCGAGGGAGCGCTCTACGGGGCGAACTTCCGCGACCCCGAGCTCGGCTATCGGCCGTACATCGACGTCCTCTCGTTCATCGATCACCACATCTATGTCGAGCTGACGAAGAACATCGACGGCTACCGGCTGTCGACGTACATGTTCAAGGGCCGCGGCGGTGTGCTGAACATGGGGCCGATCTGGGACTACAACCTCTCGATCGGCAACGCCGACTACCTGCAGGGTTGGATGCCCACCGGGTGGTACTATCCCCAATTGAGCACGGATCAGTATCCGTGGTACCCGCGACTGTTCCAGGACCCTGCGTTCGTCGAGGAGTACCGCGCGCGCTGGATCGAGCTGCGCTCCACGTTGCTGACGAAGGACTACCTGCTCGGCAGCGTCGATGAGCACGCTGTCGTCCTGCAGGAGTCTCAGGCGAGGAACTTCCAGCGCTGGCGCATACTCGGTGTGCGAGTCTGGCCGAACTGGTTCATCGCGCGAACTTGGCCGGACGAGTTGGAATGGATGCGCAACGAATGGCTCGATCGGCGCATCGACTGGATGGATCTCCAGTTCGTCGAGCCTCCGACGTTCGACCCGCCGGGCGGCGGTGCCGAGGAGGGGACTCAGGTAACCGTGATCGCGGGTGACGGTGGAGACATCTACTACACGCTCGACGAGAGCGATCCGCTCGGCGCTGACAACCAGCCTGCCGCGAGTGCGACGTTGTACGAGGCACCGATCGTGATCACGGGGAACACTCGCATCACGGCTCGGGTGCTGTTGGGCGGAGGGTTCTGGAGCCCGATCGCGACCGCGACGTACGTGACGAACCTCGCGCCTCTGCGCGTCACGGAGCTCATGTACAATCCACCCGGGCCGACGGTCGAGGAGGATCCGGGCGACGAGTTCAACGGAGCCGACATGGAGTTCATCGAGATCCAGAACGTCGGGACGGAGAGCGTCAGCCTCGCGGACGTCGCCTTCGTACGCGGCGTCACGTTCGACTTCGCCGAGGGCGCTGTTCCCTCGCTCGACCCCGGACAGCACGTTGTCGTCGTCAACGACCTCGCGGGTTTCCGAGCCCGTTACGGCGACGGGCCGCTGGTCGCGGGCGAGTACCGCGGGAGTCTGAGCAATACCGCGGAGCGAGTCGAGCTGGCCGGTGAGCTCGACGCGTTGATTCAGAACTTCACCTATCGCGACTCGTGGTACAGGGAAACGGACGGCGGCGGATACACCCAGG
>CAYMRB010000018.1:0-29026 GCA_964392615.1 uncultured Planctomycetia bacterium
CCCCGACTCCGATCCCGACTCCGATCCCGACTCCGATCCCGACTCCGACTCCGAATACCGAGCCTCGATCCCCGTCGGATTCGGGAGCCCGGGCGTCCGGATGGGCCCCTGCGTTCGTTCCTTATCAGAACGGTGTACAGCCCGTCTGCGGCCGCGCCCCGTACTTCGTCGTAACTCCGTGCGGCCAGCGGACAAATCACTCCAGACGGTATGCCTTCCGTCCCTGCGTCAGCGTGCCCGCGTCCGCGCCCGTCCGGCGGTGCGGGCGAACTTGCGCCGAATCTGGAATCGTGATATACCGAAGGCTCCGGACGGACGGGTACGGGGCCGGCCGAAAGGGCCGATTTCCCGCCAAGGACTGATCGTGACGGATTTCCGCTCGGACCTTCCTGCCGTCTCTCGCGTCGGACGCGGTCGCCGCTATCCGGTCGCGGGTGTGCTGACGTTTGCCTGCATTCTCGGGAGCGTCGCGTTCGTCGGTCCGGGTCACGCCGGCCCGGCCGAGTGGCGCCACGAGGAGCGCCTCGGCGACGCCGCCGCGCGCAAGGCCTACGACGGCTTCGACCGCGCCGCCGCGTCGTGGCGCCAGGTCGCCGTTCTCGCGCAGCGCATCGGTGACCGCACGTCGCAGCGCCGCGCCTCCGATCGCCGGCTCGCGTTGTGCATGAACCGTCTCGATCCGGGCGGCTTCATCCAGCTCCTCGGTCGCCGGACGACGGACGTGACCGCGCTTCCTTCTGCTCTGCGGGCGGGCGCTGCCGTGGATCTGCGCCAGCTCGGGAAGCTCGCGTCGCTCCTTCGCGCTGCGAAGACGGAATACGCCGCTCGTCCCGACAGCGAAGTGCGGGATCTTCTATTGATTCACGAGGCGCTCGCGGTCGTCGAGCGCGCGGTTGCCGAAGTGCACCAGCAGCGCGCCGACGCGTCCTACGAGCGCGCCCTCGCCGCGCTCGGCAACTCGGCCGACGGCGCCGAGGCCGAGCTCGCCGCGGCGGTCGTACGATTGCACTGGAAAGAACGGCGCTTCGACAAGGCTTGGGAGATCGCGTCGCGCGCCCGCGCCGACTTCGACGGTCTGCCTCGCAAGAAGCGCATCGCCCATCTGCGCGTCCTCCAAGGCATCGCGACGTTCCGCCGCGCTCGCGGCGATCTCCTCGCGATCAAGCAAAGCCTGATGACGCTCGGCGAGACGGCGGCGCAGGGCAAACGATCGACCGCCGGAATCCGCAGCTTCATCGTCGGGCCGCGCCTCGACCTCGCCGCGGTCGTGACTGCCTGCGTGCATCTCGGCGAGTCCTACGAGCTCGAATCGCGTCCCGCGGCGGTGTGCGCATGGGTTGCATCCGTCGCCGCGATCGAGCTGGGCGAACACGCTCTCGCCGAGGAGTTCTTGCGCTCGCATACGGCCCTGCCGACCGAGGAGGCCTGGCTGCGCGCGGCTGTCCTGACGCGCTTGGGGCTCGCTCGCGACCGACTCGGCGACTTCGAGGGAGCGCTCGTCGCGTTTGCGGACGCGCGAGACGCACTCGAGAGCGTCCGCGACGCAGCGACATTCCGCGCGCGCGTCGAGCTCAGCCGCGCCCGTGCGCTTCTCGGGCTTGGCCGGCCGATCGCGGCCGGCGCTGCCGCTCGAACGGTATTCGGCGATCGCGCCGCGCCGCTCGACGTTCGGTTGCGGGCGCGCTCGATCGTCGCGACGTCGCTGTGGGAGAGATCGCGAGAGGACCCATCGCTGCGCGCCGATGCGTTGCGAGCGTTCCGCGCGATCGAGTCGACGCTGCGCTCGCCGCAGGCGGCGGAGCTGGTCGACCGGGATCGCCTCGAGGTCGAGAACTCGATTCACCTCGCGAACCTGCTGCGCGATGAGGCGATCGCCCACGAGAGCGCGTCCGGCGACCTCGCCGCCGCGAAGAAGCTGCGTGCCGACGCGCGTGCGCGTCAGGACGTCGCGTTGCGCTGGGCGACCCAGAAGAAGGATTGGGCTCTCGCGGCGATCGCGGCGTCGAACATCGGCGAGCTCGATCTCGAGTCGGGCGACGCGGACGGCGCGGCGAAGTTCGTCGATTGGGCCCTCGCGCGAGCGCGCGAGGAGCGCCAGTTCGAGACCGAGTGGCGCTGCCATTGGTACCTCGGCCGCATCGCGCAAGCCCGCGGCGCCGACGTCGACGTCGACGGCCACTTCGCGGAAGCCGCGAGGATCATCGACTCGTACCGCTCGGCGTTTCTGTCCGCCGAGGCCAAGAGCGGCTTCCTGTCGGACAAGCTCGACCTCTACCGTGACATGCTGCGCCGCGAGCTCGCGCGCGGCCGTCCGGATCGCGCGTTGGAGATCGCCGAACGCGGTCGCGCTCGGGCTCTCGTCGAGACGCTCGGTTGGCGCTACGTCGCGCTGTCGACCCCGCGCGACACGGCTCTCTATCGTCGCTACGTGACGTTGACGAGCCAGGCCGCCGCCGCGCGTTCGGCCGCCAAGCGCCACGTGCTCGGCGTCGAGACGCGCGTGCGTGGATACGACGCGCTGCGCGATCTCGTGCGCGAGGCCAAGGAGGCGATCCTCGCCGAGCCGCGCAATGGCGCGTTGCGCGCGCTTCTCGACGGTGCGCCCGCGAGCGCGGCCGAGATCGTCGCCCTGCTCGGTCCGCACACGACCCTGATCGAATACTATTTCCTGGGCGATGCGATCGTCGCGTTCGTCGTGCAGAACGGCCGCACGGAGGCCGTGGCGCTGCCGATGGCGCGTACGGAGATCTGGCAGCTCGCGCGAGAGTTCCGCACCGGATCGGCCGGCGACGACGCGACCGCGCGCAAGCTGCACGCAGCCCTCGTCGCGCCGCTCGAGGCGCGGGTCGCGAAGGACCGCGTGCTGATCGTGCCGCACGGCGTGCTGCAGAACGTTCCGTTCGAGACGCTGATCGGCGCCGACGGGCGCCGGCAGATCGAGAAATGGACCATCGCGTACCTGCCGAGCGCGAGCCTGCTGCGGTACGTCCGCGCGAATGACCCGGCCGCCGCCGCCGCTGGTTCGACGCTGCGCCTGCTCGCGTTCGCCGATCCGTCGACGGACTACAACCGCGATGGCAAGCCCGACCGCGATCCGCTCGCGTACGCCCGCGTCGAGGTCGAAGGCTTCGCACAGCGGTTCGGCCAGCGCCAAGTGCTCAGCGGCGCCGCCGCGCGCGAGAGCGTTCTGGCTGACGCCGTCGCGGGGCCGGACGTCATCCACTTCGCGTGTCACGGCGAGTTCAACCCGCAGAGCCCGTGGCGTTCGGCGCTTTTCCTCGCACCCGAGGGCGCCGCAGCCGGATCGAACCTGCCGACCTCGGCGGACGGGCAGCTCCTCGCATGCGAAGTGTACGCTCTCGACCTGCGCCGCAAGCGGCTGGTGACCCTGTCCGGGTGCGAAACCGGTCGCAGCGTCGTCGCGACGGCCGAGGAGCCCGTCGGGATCGGCACGTCGTTTTTCCACTGCGGTGTCGCGTCGATGCTCGTCAGCCTGTGGCGAGTCGAAGACGCGGCCACCGCGGAATTGATGAAGAGCTTCTATCGCAAATGGCTGGATGACGGCATGGACTGCGCTGCCGCGTTGCGAGCTGCCAAGCTCGAGATGATGCGCGGCTCGTTCGGTCATCCTCGGCAATGGGCCGCCTTCGTGTTCCTCGGAGACCACTGAAATGCCCGCTAGAGAAGAGAAGACCCGCCAGCGTCTCGGAGTCGTTCGCCGCGCAGCATGGTGCGGCCTCGCCGGCGTCGCGCTCGTCGCGTGGATCACCGCGGGAAGCGCTGGCTGCAAGCTCCCGTCGCGTTCGGAGAAGAAGAGCGACGACACGACGGAGTCCGAGACGTCGACGTCGACGACCGCGTCGAAGACCGCTTCCAGTCCGACCGACCCCGTCCGCCGCACCGTGGACACGCCAGATCCTTGGCCGACCCGTCGTGACGTTGCGCCCGCAGTCGCCACGCCGTCGGCTCACGTCGACCGCGAGGCCGAGCGTCTTCTCGCGTCGCTCGACGCGGAGGATGATCTCGTCGACATCGACGTCGGCGAAGCCCTGAAGCCTCGCCGCAACGAGCCGGATGTCGCCGCCATGGCGTTGCTGCACGAGATCAGCGCGAACAAGGCCGGCGCGCCGTCTCCGACGCCACCCGCGCCGAAGTCGGCGGGTGGCGACGCGACCGCGGTCTCGAGCGCCGCGTCGGTCGCGCCGCCTGCCGTGACGCGCGGCGGCGCACCCGCCCCGACGGATACGTCGCCGGCCGACAACAAGGCGCCGCCGCCGGTCGTGCGGCCGCCCGGCTACGTCTCGTTCCTGTCGCTGTGGCATAAGACGGGCGTCGAGGCCGTCGAGTTTCTCAAGGAAGTGCGCCCGGAGTGGGTCGAGAAGGGCCACGTCGCGGTGGCGGAGGGCAAGGCGCGGTCAGTCGTCATCTTCGCGGCGACGGACAGCCCCGACGATCCGCTGACCAAGAAGATCGTCGAGCTCTTGCAGCGCTTCGACGAGCTCGATCTGCAGCTCGAGCGCGAGGTGATCAAGCCGCGCTGGGTGCAGATCGAGATCGCGATGGATGCCCTCGTGATGAGCGGCCTCGCGAACGTGTGGGCGAGCGCGAACACGAAGGATGTCCTGGCGTGGAAAGAGGGCGGCAAGAACCGCTCGATCTCGCGCGACTCTCGCAGCTACGTCGAGCAGGGGCTGACCGCCGCCGGCGTCGCGCCGATCGCGGCGCCGCCGAAGATTCCGTTCGTCTACAACATGCCGAAGGAAGACCCGTTCACGATGCCGCGCGTCAACTCGACGAGCAGCTCCGGACAGGTCGTGATGAATTTCGACAAGACGTCCTCGACCGAGGAGCGCGGCGGCATGATGGTCGTCGGCACCGCGGAGGACATCGAGCGCATCCAGGCGTTCGTCGACAGCATCGACGTCCCCGCGCGGCGCATCATGATCGAGGTGCAGCTCGTCGAGCTCGAGGCGAACAAGCTGCAGGACCTCGGCTTCGACTCGCTGCAGTTCGGCGAGCGGCATCACATCGCGAACCTCGCGCTGCCGATGCCCGGCGATCCGATCGCGCAGCCGGGCCTCGGCGCGGACGCGCGGAACGACTCCGAGCAGTTCGTGCCGGAGATCATGAACGAGGGCCTGAGCTTCTTCTTCGACGACACGAGCTTCGATCTGCAGGGCCGGTTCCTGACCAGTCTGCACGCGTTGATCCGCGAAGGCGAGGCCGAGGTCAAGGCGCGACCGAAGATCCTGACGCTGGACGATCGCAATAGCGTGTTGCACCTCGGGCGCGACGTGCCGACGTTCGCATCGACGCGTCTGACCCGAGACACGCACGACGGCAACCTGATCAGCGAGGTCAACGCGGTATCGACGATCTACGCGGGCATCACGCTGAATCTTCGTCCACGCGTCACCGGCGGCGACGCGGACGAGGTCGCGCTCCAGATCGAGGTCGTCGACAACCAGATCGTCGGGCGTCAGCGGGTCTTCGAGCAGGACCTGGCCGGTATTCCCGAGGTCGTTCGACGCCAGTACATCGGCCAAGCGCGTGCCAAGAACCACCGCCCTGTGATCCTCGGCGGTTTGATCCAGGAGCAGGACGTCGAGACGATCAACAAGGTCCCGCTGCTGGCGGATATCCCGTACCTCGGCTACCTGTTCCGCCGCACGGTGACGATTCACCAGCGCAACGAAGTCATCATCATCGTCACGCCGCATATCCTGTCGGAGGACACCACCGACCCGGTCGGCATGCCGAAGGAGAGCGCGCACTTCGACACGTTCGACAGCGTGCTGTTCAATGATCGGCACATCCTCAAGGGCGGGGACGTGCGCGGTCTCGACCCGATCAGCCGCCAACCGGCGAAGGGGCCCGATGGCGAGCCCTTCACCGAGCAGGACGTCGTCGATCTGACGCTGATGAGCATCGTGCGGGAGCGCAAGCTCGTGTCGAAGCTCGGCATGCTCGAGACGTACCTCGGCGAAGAGGCCGGCGAGCTCAACTGGTTCCAACGCCGCTGGCCCGAGAGCTCTGTGCAGAGCTGGTCGGACCGCGACCAGGAGCTCTTCTTCCGCGTCGTGGCGATCTGCATCGAGAACCTCAAGCAGCTCAACCCGGACCTCGACTTCCAGGAGATCGCGCTGCCGCGGCGAGAGATCGTGCTGCCGACGTCGCCCTACCGCATCTCGCTGTCGTATGACACGGTGAAGCGCGTGCAGACTCTTGGTCTCGCGCACGTGTTCCGCGGCGAGGTCTTCCTGGAGAAGAAGCACGTCGAGCTCGTGCGCGAGGCCGCCGGCCACCACCTCGGCGCGTTCGCCGACTTCCTCGCGCGACAGACGCCTCAGGACAAGGACGAAGCAGCGTTGCATCCCGGACGGCGCGCGGAGGGGCACGGTCAGCTCTTCGAGGAGCTCGAGCGGCTGTGGGAGGGCGCCGGAAACGATCCGGCCGCGCTCAAGGGCGTGCCGTATCACGAGGTCTTCCGCAAGCTCGAGGCGGCCAAGGTCAGCTTCAACGCGCTGGCCGCGTACCTCCAGGCGGGCCTGCAGGAACGCTACGCGCTGTCGCCGCTCGACATCGGCCTTTTCGCGGTCGACCTCGAGACGTTCCTCGACTCGACGGTCACGCTGCGCGAGCGCGCTCGCAAGCTGCAGGAGCTCGACTCGCGTTGGCGTCGAGCCAACACCGACGACGAGGAGATGTGATGGCGGCGCCGATCCGAACCCTTCTTCTCGCGGGCATTGCCGCGGGGGTTGTCGTCGTCGGCGTCGGGTGCGGGAGCGCCGACGAGCGCAAGCTGTCGCCGGCCGAGTGGCTGGAGGAGAACAGCAGCATCCTGCGCGACTTGAAGTCGTACGACACCGAGCGGCGCAAGAAGGCGATCGCGCGGTTCAAGGAGA
This sequence comes from uncultured Planctomycetia bacterium, assembly GCA_964392615.1. GTDB lineage: Bacteria > Planctomycetota > UBA8108 > UBA8108 > UBA8108 > CAYMRB01. Next base: position 6,906 of record CAYMRB010000018.1, read on the forward strand.
TCGATCGCGAGCGCGGCACCGCCGTGATCCTGTCGATCCTCACCGATCCGAACTTCGAGGACTACCGCGTCGAGGTCGTGCTCGCCCGCTTGCTGGCGGACTATCGCGACCCGCGTGCGGTGCAGTACCTGCTCAAGTTCCTCTCGCATCCGGATGACGGGGCGGTCAAGATCGCGGCGGAGGGTGTCGCGGTTTTCCCGGAGGATCGGCGCGTGCGTGAGGCGCTGCTCGAGATGATCCGATTGGGCGCCGTACGCGAGAAGGTCACCGCCGCGGAGGTCCTGGCCGATCTGCACCGACCCGAGCTCGTCGAGGCGGCGGCCCAGATCTACGACGCTGGTGAGCCACAGGCTGTCGTGCGCGGCGCGCTGCTGCGCGTGATTCTTGACGGGCGGCACCCGCGGCGCACCGAGTTCCTGATTCGCGTTTTGGCAGACGCCGACCAGGCGCTGCGCGAGATCGCGTGGAACGCGGTCCGCGAGGACCCCGAGATACCGAACGTGGGGTACGATCCGGCCGCGAGCGATCGAGATCGCGCGATCGCGGTCGGTGAGCTACGCACGTGGATGCGACAAAAGGGCTGAGACGTATGAGCCGCATGGACGGGTGTCATCGTCGTCGCGACGACTGGGCGATGCGAGTCGCGCGCGTCGCCGTACTGGTTTGTGTTGCGGGGCTATGGGCCTGTGGTGGCGGCAGCGGCGGAAGCCGTCATGCGGCCGCGACTGGCGACGGGGTCACGGTGAGCGGCGTCGTCCTCGACGAGACCGGCAAGCCGGCCATCGGGGCCCTCGTCTCGGTGCCCGCGAGTGGCGCGGCCGCGTCGACGGCATCCGACGGGTCCTTCACGTTGATCGTCCCGCGCGCCGATCCGCGCTTGCGCGTCGGCGGCCCGGGCGCGCCGCGATACACGGTGCGGGTGGCCCTTGACGGACGCGACGGTCTCGGCGCGGTGGCGGCGAAGACCGGCGGTGGCGAGTCGACAGTGGCGGACAAGGCTCCGGTCACCTCGGCGACCGCCGAGCTCGGCGCGCCTCTCTACGTCGCGGACTCGGCGCAGGGGCCGAAGGGGTCGGTGACGGCCGGCGCGCAGGCGGGGGATACGCTCTTCGCCGATCCGTCATTGCCGTCGCTGTCGCTGCGGATCCTCGCGACCACGGTCGTCAGCTATCCGGCGGGTGCGCCGCACGAGATCTTCATCGTCGGCGTCTCGATCACGCGGATTCCGGTGCCGCTTCCGGACGGTCGCGCCGCGCGCATGGCGGTGATGGTCGGGCCGGCCGACGTCGCCTTCAGCACGGCGGCAGAGCTGACGTTTCCGAACAGCGAGGGGGCGGGGCCGGGCGCGACGCTCGACGTCCTTCGCCTCGACCCTGCGACGGGACTGTGGACGGCCGTGGGCCTCGCGGTCGTCAGTGCGGACGGATCGACAGTCGAGGGCATGCGCATCGCGTCGGGCGGGCTCTGGGCGGCGGTGCCTCCGGCGCGACTGCCGACGACGACGATTCAGGGACAAGTGCGGGGTGGCGTGTCGAGGCAGGACGTGTCGGGGTACGGGATCGTCGGGCCGTTCGGTCACACGGCGACGACGGACGCGGACGGCCTCTTCGCGATGGAGAACGTGCCGGTCTACCCCGGGCAGGCGGTGCGGCTGAGCGTCGTCGCGCCGTTGCGCTTCCGCTACCAGTACTTCACGACCGCGCCCGTCACCGCCGTCGTCGATGGCGTGACGGACTGGGGCGAGCTCTCGGTCGACGCGCTCTTCCGGCTGCCGAACCCGCCACCGATCACGTTCTCACCGCGCAACGGCGCGTCGACCAGTCCGGGGGCGCGGATCGTCGTTACCTTCGGCCGCCGCATGGATCTCGACTCGATCGAGCTCCAGCTCGTGCGCGGAGTGTCGCGTGAGCAGTCGAGCGTGCGGGGCGCGTATTCGTATCGCTACGACGGGGCGAGCACGCGATTGGAGCTCATCCCGGACAATCCGCTGCAGTCGAACACGTTCTACACGATCTTCGTGCCGACGGGGTCGCGCGATGTCGACGGCAACGTCGTCGACGGCGATGCGACGTCCAGTCGCTTCTGGGTGCGCGGGAGCTGGCCGCAGCCGAGAGACGATCAGATCGTCGCGAGCAGCCTGTCGTCGGCGATGGGCTCGTTCGGTGACGAGGTCGTGATCACCGGCCAGAACCTCGACGTCAACCAGGTGCACTTCGGAACCGTGCGCGCGGTGCCCCTCTGGCAAGATCCTCAGGGCGGGTCGGTAGGGGTCGAGGTGCCGCCGAACATCGCAGGCGAGGTGCGCGTGACCGTCGCGGGTGTCGGCGATCTTCCGTTCCGGGCGATCGCGAACCTCGGGACGCTCGACGACGGCACCGCGGCTCCGGTGGCGGGAGGTCCGCTGCGCATCACGGGGCGGGGCCAGCACCTCGGTGGCGCGCCGACCATAGTGTTCGGAGGGCTCCGCGGTGGCGGATTCGCGATCGTCGCGCCGCCGGGAGGTTGCCAGGCGGGTGTGCAGTGCTACCAGCTGACGTTGCCGGACGGGATCGATGCCGGCGGCTGCTGGCTCGAGGTCGCCGGCGTGCCGACGGATCCGTTCTTCGTGGTCGCACGCCGAGCGGTCGACGACGTGCCGCCGCAGGTCGTAGCGGCGAGCCTGGCGGATGGCGCGAGGCTGGAGGATCCGCACGGCGCGATCGTCCTGGACTTCTCGGAGCCGATCGACGGTCGCAGCTTCGTGCGCGTCGATGGACCGGCCGGAGCGGTGAACGCTCTGATCGGGACGTTCGCGAACGGTGGCGCGCGGTTGACGATCGATCCGCCGGGAGCGGGTTGGCCGACCGACGGCGACGTGACGCTGACGGTCGGAGCGGACGATGCCGCGGACCTCGCCGGCAATCCTCTCGATCAGGATCCCGGCACGCCGGAGCGCGAGGCGTTCCAATTGCGGTTTGTCGCCGGCCCCGCTGCGCCCTGACGTCCCGTTCTGAGTCGCCCTGGCTCGTTCCGTGCCGTTCGCGCGGTACGCGAGCGATTGTATCCGTATCGCGAGTCGCTATACTGGCGGTGCGCGGGGTTGTCTCCGTGGTGGAGCGGGGGCGCCGCGGGTCTCTCTCATCTTGACTGGCCGGAGGAGCATGAACAACGAGGTCTGGAAGGAGTTCGCGGCTCAGGAAGTCACGCACAGCGTCGCGCACTACCTGACGACGATCTTCGATCTCCTCCAGCGCAAGGGCTACGCGATCCTCAAGGACGTCGCGGACGAGCTCCGGGTGACGAAGGGCTCCGCGTCGGTACAGGTCAAGAGCCTCAAGGAGAAGGGGCTCGTGGCGGAGGTCGACCGCCACCATCTGAAGCTGACCGACGAGGGCAATATGCTCGCGTGCGGCGTCATCTACAATCGCCGCGTGATCATCCACTTCTTCCGCCTGCTCGGGGTCGAGCCGCAGCAGGCCGAGATCGACGCCTGCAAGATCGAGCACCTGTTGAGCCACGAGGCGACGCACCGCCTGCTCGCGATGGTGCAGCTCTTGATGTCCGACAAGGTCGCCGCAAAGAAGTTCCGCAAGGAGCTCGCCGGCTTCGAGGCCTGCTGTCCGTCGCCGGAACGGTGTGAGGTCTGCGAGGAGCAGTGCATCGTCGAGGCCGGGGGATTCACCCAGGCCGGGGGCGACGTTCCGCAGCCGGGCGAGTGAGCGACCGCCGAGGGCCTCGGCGCACACTCTCACGCGAGAAATGGCTTGCCCTCGTCGTGCGGAGTTCCAGAATGGCCGCACGCCAAAACGGTTTTCAGTGGGCGCGTAACTCAATCGGCTAGAGTGCCACCCTTACAAGGTGGAAGTTCCCAGTTCGAGTCTGGGCGCGCCCACCAACCTGAAACTCCCAGAAACACGGGCCCTGCGGCAATCGGCCGCAGGGCCCGTTTTCTTGCCCTGGGGAAGGGGTCCAACGAATTCGACGTACCGTTGACCGATGAAATCTCCGCCTGGAGAGAGCTTTCCGAGTGGCTCCTCGACTCCTCCGACATCGTTTTCGATCTGCCTGATGACTCTCCCCGCGGACTCGAAGGCGGTAGCGTCGACCGGCTTCGCGTCGTGCACCGGATCGCAACGTCCGCCGTCCTTGGACTTTCAGGCAGCGGCCTTCAACTCAACAATCGGGAGATGCCGACGGCCTTCGTGGACGGTCACGTTCAAGACCAGCCGACTCGGTCGACTCCCGAGCTTCGCTACTGGCAGGGCGGCTGTGCCTGAAGGCGCACGCGGGCGTTCGAGCTGTTCGCAGCCCAGCCGCGAGAACGGACGATGGCGAGGCGGGCCACGGAGATGACGTGGAGAAGAGCGAACCTGACGTGCTCAGGCCAGCTATTCGGCAGCGGAATGTCGGTGTCAACGGCCACAGTCACCTCCGAGAAGAGAGTCGCTGGTCGGGACTCCCCTCACCGCACTCCGGTTTCCGACGACGGCAGGATGGTGTTCAGCGTTCGAGCTCGACGATGACGTAGGGGGCCGTCTCGTCCAAGTCGGGCCAGATCGCGCCGTTGCCGTGCGTGTCGATGACCTCGAGGAAGTACATGAAGTCGAATCGTGCCTTCATGTGCTCGGCAGGGACTTCGGCGGCCCACGTGCCGTCGGTATCCGCCCGAGACATCTCGAGCGTGCGGTAGTCCTCGTACTGGCTGACGCCGCGATAGCGCAGGCGAACGGATTGCACGGCGGACGCGTCGGACACTCTGGCGCGCACGACGAGCGGCTCGTCGGCCTTCGCACGTGTGATCGGTGCGTGCTGCACGGTCGGGGCCGCGTCGTCGTCGGTCGCGGTGATTCTCCAGACCGTCGTACGGGTCGGCGGAACCGTCGTGCGTTGGCCCGTAGCCTCGACTGCTTCGATCGAGTAGCTCGACCCGGTGGCGATCCACGCCAATGGAATGACGCCACTGTAGACGTGGGGTCCGCTCTGTGTCAGCGTGACGACCCTCGGTGGCGGACGGCGCGATGCGGCGTCGCCCAGGACAACGAGCGCGCGAACGTGCTCGAGTGACGTTTTCGCGCCGACCGTCGCTCGAATCTCGACATCCGTACCGTTTCCCACGCGGCGCACCGGCACGTGCACGATGGAGGGCGCGTTCCCCTCGACCCGCGGAGTGAACTCTCGTCGCCGCGCCCGAAGTGCTTCGAGCCCTCGGCGCAGCGGCGCGAGCTCATCTCGCCAGTGACCGCACAGGTCGGCGCTTCGCCGTCCGAACCGGAGATCGTCGTCGTACACGTCTCCGGCTGCCGTGACGATGCGTTCCCACGCGGCGATCGCGTTCGACTCGAAGCGAATCGCATCGTCGAGGCTCGCGAGGTCGCCCGCGCGAGCGAACAACGCGTAGCTCTGGCCAGCCAGGGCGCGCCACGAATGATACCGTGCCAGGTGCGCGAGGATCTTCAGGTCGACGATCGTGCACTCGAACTCGCGACCGCGGCGATCGTCGACACGCGCCTCGGCCTCGCTGATGAACTCGAGCACGTCGTTGGCGGCGCGTGCGAACCAGCGGCTCGACTCGGCGGGCCAGATCTTCGCCGAGTCCTCCGCGGCGAGCAGGTGACGTGCGGCGTCGTCCATCGACAGGAATTGTTCGGTGTCGCTCGGCAAGGCCTTCGCGTAGGCGGGCAGGTCTTCCTGGCGTTGGCGTGCGACCCACCCGCGCGTCATCGGAAAGTGCTTGTACGGGTGCGAATACGCGACCGCGCGCGGCAAGACCTGGCTCGCGCGATGGAGCGCTCGCTCGACGAAGGGGCCCGCGGCGCCGAAGCGACGCTCGAATTCGCGCTCCCAGACTTCGGACGGAGTGTCGGGATCGTAGCCCAGACGTCCGAACACCTGGAAGTAGTGCCAGTACCTCTCGAATTCCCAGCGGTAGTGACGGTAGGGCTCGCGGTGGATGTTGAACGTCGCCGCGTCGTGCGGCTGATCCTGCATCTTCGTCGACAGCGGCTCGTTGACCTCGAAGCCCTCGCCGTCGTAGAGGTGCGTGCTCGCCGCGAAACGACGCGCGTATACGGGATCGGCCCATAGGAGCAGTCGGCTCGTGCCGCCGTTCCACAGGCGCCAGTGCATCGGATAGCGCCGAGGGTATCGCAGCAGATCGGCGTAGCCGTGACGGCGATCGTGTTGGTTGCGCGGATGGACGTGCGTCGGGTGAAACGGCATCCCCATCTGCTCCATCCAGTACTTCGTGCAGATGCGGATATCGATGCCCCGGTCGACGGCCAGGTCGATCAGCTCGTGCGGGAAGTTCTTGGCGCGCGCGTCGAAACGCAGGCCGGGGCGGATGTCCTGCACGACGCGGTAGATGTCGCTCCAGAACTCGCGCATCTCGCCGCGCCGCAGGCCGGATTCTCCGTGCATGCGGAACTGGATCGCATCGATCTCCGGCAACTCGCGCAGCCACTTCGCGAGCGCCGTGCGCGTGTACGCACGCAGGTTGTCCGCGGTCAGCCCCCAGGCGATCCCCTCGGTCGGCTGACGCGCTCTCTCGGTCGGTCCCTGAACACCGCCGCGGTAGATGTGGTCCCAGATGCCGATCGTGAAGTCGAGGCCGCGCTCGTGGGTCATGGCGATGACCCGGCGCAGCGATTTCAAATTGCGCTGTTGCTCTTCAGGCGTGATGCCGACGACGCGCACGTCGGGGAAGCCGTCGACGTCGAAGAAGTACGGATAGGGCGGCGAGAAGTAGCCCCAGTTCTCGTAGCCGAATATGAGCACGAACGTGTTGAAGCGATTGCGCGCCAGCGTGTCGAGGTATGCGGCCCAGAACGCCTCGTCGTGAAAGAGGCGCTCGAACCGCGCCCGGTGAAACGTGAAGAGCGACAGCGCGCGGTCGGAGACGTACGGGCTCTGCCTCGCGTCGCGCACCTCGCTCAACGGCATGCGGGAGTCGGCGGCCCAGCCGACGCGATCGGCGGTGTCGAGCAGTGCGTACATCAGACCACGATCGTCGGCGCCACAAATGATGAACGCCGACCGAGCGCCGCGCCGGCTGCGGCGGATCAGCAGCGACTCGGCGTCACGGGGCGGCTCGATGCCTTCGGCGCGTAGCCACTTGGCGGCTGCTCCGCTGCCGGTCGCCAGGCCCGCGACGACGAGATCGCTGCCCGGCAGCGCCGCGTCGACGGTCGCGACTCGAGCGACACGAACGCGGCGCGTTTCGAGCGCCCCGACGAGCTTGCGCAGGCCATGACGTGTGCCGGGACCGATATCGCGATCGACGACGATCGACACCTCAGCCTGAGTCGCGATGGCCGCGTCCTGCGCTGGCGGACGCTCGATCGCGCCCAGCATCGCCAGGGCGACCCAGGCGCTTGTCACGCGAAGACGCGCACGTCGGCTGTCTCTGTCGTTCATGACCGACCTCGATTCCGTTGGATGCCAATTCGTCGTGCTCAACGCGACGCGGTTGTCGGCGGGCGAGCGACCCGCTCGGAGTCCTCGATGGTCACGCGGAAACCGACGTTGAAGACGCGCTGGTACGACGGGTAGGCGAGGCGAAAGGCCGATCGACATCGCTTCGGCCGATCGCGCCACGAGCCTCCCCGCACGACCTTGCGCTCGTGCGCACCTCCCGCAGCGTCGTTGCGACCGTCGTCGGCGCGGAAGGGGTACGGCGCGTACGTGCTGCGGGTCCACTCGGCGACGTTGCCGTGCATGTCCGCCAGCCCCCACGCGTTCGCTCGGTAGCTGCCGACGTCGGCGGTGACCAGGGCTCCGTCGTCGCATCTCGCGTCGCGCGGGACGAGGTCGGGTGACTTCGGCCTCCAGCCCGAGTGTGCGAGCTCGCGAATCGTCGCGTCGGCCAGGTTCGCGTGCGGGGAGAAGTCCGCTTCGAGCTCCCCCCACGCGAGCGCGGCGTCCGATCCCGCGCGACACGCGTACTCCCACTGCGCCTCGGTCGGCAAGCGTACGCGCAGACCGCTCCGCTCGGACAGCCATCGCGCAAACTCGGCAGCGCGTTCCCATGACACGCGGACGACCGGCTGCTGCGGCCTGTCGAGCGGCCAGCCGAGGTACGCCTCGCTGAAGATCCACGACGTGCGGTGCTCGAAGCGGCTCTCGTGCGACGGATCAAACTGTGCGTACTGCGCGTTCGTCACCTCGCAACGCGCCATCCAGAACGAGCGGTCGATCTCGACACGCGTCTCGGGGTGTTCGTCGTCGTAGCCGTCAGCATCCCCCATCACGAACGAGCCCGATGGGATGCGGACGAACTCCATCGACACGCCGTCGCCGAGATCTATCCGACGTGTCGTCGCCCCCGCGACTCGCTGTCGCCTCGCGGCCTCGTCGGCGTCGAACGGCCAACCTGACACGTCGAGCGTCGCGGGCTTCGCACGGGGGATCGTCTTTGGCGAGACGGGAGGTCCCGGTGGGGGCGACACGGCCAGGATGGCTTCGGCGTCCTCGTCGATGCCGCCATAGAGCCGCCGCAGGTCTCGCCGCCGTTGTCGCTGATTGCCCGGCAGCCGGGTGACCTCGCGCCACGTCCCGTGACACGGCGCGTTCAGATCGATCCAGGTGACGAGGCGATCCCACGATTCGGCGTCGAGCTCGACGCCGTGGTGTCCCTTCTCTAGCATCTGCACGAGCTCCTGCGTGTCCGCATGGAACTCCTTCGGAGGCAGCACGTGCAGGTCGCTCTCCAGTCCGCCGGTGCGCACGAAGCGCACGAGCTCGATGTACGACGGCGGGAACACGCCGCCGTAGCGGCGGAAGAGATCCTCGCGCGGCACGCCTTCGACGTACTCGCCGCTCGGAACGCCGCGCCGAAAGACGACGAAGCCGCGACGATCGCCGCGTAGATCGGGCACGTGCAGGTCGTCTTCACGCGGCGCGCCGTCGTGGCAGCTCACGCAGTACCGATCGAGCACCGGCTGGACCTCGCGAACGAAGCTGAAGCCCCGCGGCGGTCCGTGCCAAGGCTCGATCCTCGACGGCGGCCGCCTGTCGGCGAGTGACTGGCTGTTCGACGGCACCGAGCTCTGGTGTTCGTGGCACCCAACGCAGGAGAGCGTCTCGCCCGGCATCGCGGTCATCCAGCTGCGCATCAACGCCAGCGCGCGACCTCGCTCGTCGAGAGGCTGTACCGAGATCGGCGTCTTTGCGGGAACGCGGAAGAGGGCGGAGCCGTCCGGCTCGACGGGTACCGTGCCGAGGACGCGCTTGACCTCCCACGGTCCGTCCGCGCCGACACGGTGGTCGATGCCGGCGAGCTTCTGGTACCCGAAGTGGTACGTGAACACGCGCAGCCTCTTCACGCTTCCGCGCGGCACGCCGGCCAACCCGGGCCCCTGATAGATGTCGCTGAGTCGGACGACCGCGTCGGCTGCAGGCTTCGTCCTCTCCGGAATCACCGGCGGCGTCGGTCGTGCACGCAGCGGGATCGGCTCGAGGAGCACGTGGTGCTCTTCCTCGCGCAGAAGCACCATGTTGTCGAATACGTCGACGAGGTAGATGCCCCAGAGGTCGTCCTCGGTCGGCTTGCACGCGACGATGAGGTACTTGTCGCTCAGAGGCCACGGGTACAGCATTTTCGGCCAGCTGTGCTCCGTCGGCTTGTCGTCGACGACTGGCTCGACCGCGGCGCCCCAGCCAGGGATCCTCTGAACGACGCCAGCGGTCTCCTGACGCCCTCGCGACGGGTCGAAGATCACGAGTTCGCCGTCGCGGCTCTCGTGATGTCCGGTGACGATCGCGGCGAACTTCGTCGGGTGGTTCGGGATCGCGCGGGCGAAGAAGAACGCGTTCGGCCAGTACGAGTTGCTGCCGTAGTACTCCATCTGGGCCGTCCCGTCCGGGTTCATCGCCATCAGCAGGCGGTTCCAGATGTGCGGCGTGTCGGTGTAGTCCCAACGCAGATACAGCACGCGACCGTCGTTGAGCACGCTCGGGTAGTAGTCGTGGTCCTGCTCGAAGCAGATCTGCTGAATGCCGCCGCCATCGGCGTTCATGCGGTACATCATTCCGACGACGACGCTCGCATTGCACGGCACTCCTTGCAGAACCGCAGTCGACACGAACGCGATGCGCCCGTCGGGCAGGTAGCAGGAGTCGTAGGAGTGCACCTCGGGCTGATCGCCGGGCGTCAGCTGCCGCAGTCCGGTCCCGTCCGCCCCGATTTCCCAGACCTGCCAGAGGCGATCGGCGTCGGGCATCGAGAAGAGCATCCGGTCGCCGTCGAAGTGCAGGTCGACCTCGGTGACGAGCCGGCGCCCTTCGGGAGCGAACAGCGTCGTCAGCTCACCATCCGGCCGTACCGGCGACAGCACGACGATGTCGTTGTCCCAGCTCACGGGGTTCGGGATCGTCGAGATGCCCCATGAGCTCTGCCGTGGCAGCCCGATGTACTCGCCGAGGCCGCGTTCACCCCACTGGGATCGGCGCGGTTCGCCTACCGGTCGACGTCGGACGAGCAGCAGGCGGTCGAAGTCGAGAAGCGGGTTTGCCAGGAGCGCTTCGCGGCGCAACGCGTCGAGATCGCGTGCCAGGGTCGCGACTCGGTCGAAGTCATCGAGCGTCGCATCCTGCGCACCGAGACGCGCGAGTCGCTCCGGTCGCTGCCGATCGAGAGCGTCCAGGCGTCGCGCGAACGTCGGTCCATGTGGGTAGCGGTCCTCGAAGCTCGCTCGCAGGTCATCGATCGCACGCCTCAACGCGGCAACGTCGGAGACGCGCACACGCATCGCGGCCGCGGCCAACTCGCGAGAACGCAGATAGAGCGCCCTCACCGCGTCGAGCCCAGCCGCATCGCGCACCGACGCGACACGACGCCGAGCTTCCGCACGCAGCGGCGGAACTCGGTGGCACGCCTCGGCGTAGCGTGCGGCCAGAGCGCCGTAATCACCGGTCTTCCACGCCGCGCGCAGCACGCGGTCGTCGCGCTCCCGTCTCATTTCGCGACGCGGCCTCCCGAGAGGGAAGTCGCGCTCGACCAGATTCCAGAGCCTGCGACGCGCCGCCGTGCGTGCATCGACGACGGCGAAGCGCACGTTGCCGTCGCCGCCGGACCAATCGTCGATGCCGATCCATGCCTCGAAGCGCGTCGCACGACCATCGAGTCGGACACGGACGACGCTGTCCGCCTGGACGTGGAGGCCGCGGTCGAAGCTGCGTCCGGCGATGCGCATCGTCTCGTAGAGGCCCGAGTGGAGGTTCATGTCGATGGCAGATCGCCCCTCGAGGACCTTCCAGCCGTCCGCGCGACGAGCGCGGTGCTCGTTGCCGTCGACGTCGACCCATTGCGCGCCGGCCCAGTTCGCGACACCCCAGACCTTGTCCGGGTCGCCGGTGACGAGGAGGTAGAGCTCCCGAGCACCGCGAACATCGACGCGCACGCGACGGGCGGGCTCGCCGCCGCGGACGATGGGGCTCTCGTACGGCTCGAACGCGGTCTCGAGGCCGCTTTCCTCGAGCGCTTCGAGCGACGACAGCAGCGTAGAGTGCCACGTCTCACCGCGCTGGTAGTACGGCGGGTCGGCCGCCGATGTTTCGAGCCCCGCGACCGTGACCAGGGAGCCTGCGAGCGCGAGAGGCCACAGCCACCCGAGACGTCGTTCGTACCGAGAGTGCCAAGCTGGACGCATGACGAGAGTCCTCCGAGCCTCAGCTCAATGGGCCGGCTGCTTCCCCGTCTGTCAACACTCTGTCCGGACGGACTCCGCGCTACAGCACGATCGGCACGGGGCGATCCCCTGCGAGCGCAGTCCAGCCGGACTACTCGTGTTGACGCTCGGGTCGGCGGTCGAGGCAAGCCACCCCGTGACATCGCGGCCGCGGTCGGGCAGGATCGGGGCTGCCGGCTGGGTCTTGCAGGACGGCGTGGATTCGGTTCGCGCTGAGCGATATACAACGGCGACGGTTCACAATAACAGCACTCGGCACGTGGAGAATCGGCATGAGCGAGGGATACGAGTACGAGCGACAGCCGAAGAGCAGCAACACGGTACTCTGGATCGTCCTCGCGGTCGTCGGCGGTGGTTTCGGGCTGGTTCTCGTCCTGGCCATCGTGGCCGGTCTGGTCGTGCCCGTGCTCCTGAGGGGACGCCACGAAGCGGTCAAGGTCGAGTGCACGAACAACCTCAAGAACATCTATGCGGCGTCGGCGAGGTACGCCGATGATAACCGCTTCTTTCCGCACAGTGAGGACGGCTCGATCGCGGCGCTGAATCGCCTCTTGGCGAGCCGCTCAGGCGCCGACCTCGATCCGGGGCTCTTCACGTGCCCGGGCGGCAATCAGCTCGAAGGATTCTTGTCAAACGATGGCACGCTCGTCCTCGACGAGGACACGTGTAGCTACGAGTTCACCGACAAGAGACGGAAGCCAACCGAGCGCGGTATCCTCCTCTACGATCGCGAGTCGCACCACCACAACGGTGTACGCATGGTTCTCTTCACGGACGGACGAATCGTCGAGATGGACGAGGCTGAGTTTCAGGCCGCGATCCGCGACTGAGGCGCTCGCACCTGCCGGCGGATCGGGCGTTCGGCATGATCCGGATCTGTGAGAGTCCTCGAGATCTCTGAGTCGATCGGCTGGGCACACTTCATCGTCGGAACGACGTTCATCGCGACGACAGTGCTGCTCGCAGCCGCGCTTCTGAGGCGAGGGAAACGCGCTGGAGCCGTCAATGAGGCTGGGCGAGCCGGCAATCCCGACGAGACCTTCGACCTCAAGAAGTCAGATGTGGCGAGTCCCTTCAGCCTGGGTCAGTCCTTGAGCGGAGGTCGTGTCAGAGCGTCCTTGTATTCGCCCCGCGCGAACACGATGTCTTGCAGCTCCTTCATGTGGAGTTCGTAGACACCGCGCGGACCCGTGCCGTGTTTCTTGCACACGAACGCAGCCGCGCCGACGGCCTTGCCGGTCTGACCGCCGGTCTTCATCAGCTTGATGCTCGTGTAGCCGACGTGAGTCGCACTGATGTCGCGCCCGGCCATCAGCAGGTTGCTGACGTTGCGCGAGTACAGACAACGGAACGGGATCCAGTACGTCACCGTCGGGGTGAGGTCGAACTCGCTCCGGAAGTCATGCTCGTTCGACGGCGTGTGCATGCAGAAGAAACGGCTGCCGACCGCGATGAAGTCGGGGAACCCGCGTTGCGATCGGATGTCGCCTTCCTTCAGGATGTGGTCACCCATCAGGCGCCGCGACTCGCCGCGCGCCGCGATGTGGCCGACCCACTTGAACGCGAGCTTCGCGTTCCATTCCGGGTGTTTCCTCTTCGCCGTCGAGAACGTGCCGTAGATCGCGCGTAGCAGGTAGTCGCGGATGTGTTCTGCGTCGCGGATCGGGTCGAGGCGCTGTCCGTACTCCCACACGTGCTCGAGCCCCCGGCGCGTGCGGATCGTCGCGAAGTCCTTCGACACCGCGGTCGCCCACGGCACGTCGGGAAACGTCGTCGTCTCGTCGCGTTCCTCTGTCTCGAACACGATGGTGTGACCGTGGACGAGTCGATCGGGCCGATCCGGCGCCATCGATTCGTCGAATTCCGAGCGTGCTTCCCGACCGAAGCGATAGTCCGCGCCGGCGAGGAAGCCGATCGCACCGTCGCCGGTGGCGTCGACCACGAAGAGAGCCTCAAAGCGCAGCTCCTTCGGGCCATCGATGCTGCGCGCGTCGACGCTGGCAATCCGGTCGCCGTTCTTGACGACGCTGGTCGCGTGCCAGCCGAGGAAGAGCCTCAACGTCTTCTCCGCCTCGACGGCCTGCACGCGCGACTCGTGGTCGACGAGCTCATCGACGATCGGCACGCTCAGGCCGCGCGGCGTGATGCCGATCTCCCGGCTCGCATTGCCGCCGAGCACCGGACGATTTTGGACGAGCGCGACGGATAGGCCGAGTCGCGCGGAGGTCACGGCGGCGGCGCAGCCGGCGAGACCGCCGCCGACCACGACCAGGTCGAACTTCCCGGCGGTTGGTGGCGGCGACGGGATGCCGAGCAGCTGGCGACGCCAGGCGAGCATCGCGTCGTCGGCGGGCTCGGGTGGGCGGAACGCGTGATCGGTCGTGAAAAGGATCGCGTCGCACCTCCCTTCGAAACCCGTCGCGTCTTCCAGGGCGACGTTGACCGACGTCGTGCGGATCGCCACCGCGCCGCCGTCCTGCCAGTGCCACTGCGGCTTGCCGACTCCGAACGTCGTGTCGAGCAGAGTGCCGTCGACGCGCACGCGAAAGCGGCCGGGGTGATGCGCCGGCACCCAGTCCATCGTCCGCACCCACACGCGGTACGAGCCTGCGGCAGGAAATTCGACCCGCGTCGTCGCGTGCCGCACCGGCCTACCGAGCCCGTGCGCGAGGAGGTAGGGCGAACCCATCACGTCGAGGAATTGCGGGTCGACGAGCCAGCCGCCGCGGTCGGCGAACGCCTCGGCCTCGACGAGCACCTCCGCGGACGGCGTGGACGCAGGGCAGAAGGCGAGAAGGAGGATGCCCCAGCACCACGATCGGGCTCGGCGTGCCATCGGAGTCTCCGGTTACGGGGTTGCGGCTCACCCGCATGGTCGCACGCCGCTCGACGTATGCCGTGATCCGGGTCACGGGCGGTGACGGCGGACGGGTCAGTAGATCCTGGTCTTCCGGACGATGCGCCAGATCGTGATCGCGACGAAGAGCAGGGCCTGGGTCGCGAGGACCTCCAATCCGACGACCAGCCTCAAGACAGATACGCCGCAGTAGTAGTTGATGGCGAGGACGGCAGCGCTGAGCGCCAGGCTGACGACGGGGTAGAGCCACTCCTTGAAGGCCGATTCCTCCTCGCCGGCCTTCGCGAAGAACGCGGCGGCCAGTGGGATCAGCGCAAAAACGGTGAATCTAAGGTAGCTCACGCAAGCCCTCCTATCGAGACCGGTGACATTCTACTCCCAGGGCTGCTGTCGTGCTCCAGGTCGCCCTTTTTCGCTTTCGATGGATCCGGCGTCGCGTTCGAATTCTCTCGACACGCCTGTAACGGTTTTCCCGCTCCGGCGTTCCCTGTACCGGACCGCAGTCGAACCCACCGTGCTACGACTGCCCTGAGGCAACCGATGAGCGACGACCCGCAACTGATTCGAACCTGTCTCGACGGCGACGCCTCGGCGTTCGGCGCCCTGGTGGAGCGGTACTGGGGAATGGTCGTCGCGTTGGCATTGAGTCGGATCTCGGACCCCGCAGAGGCGGAGGACGTCGCCCAGGAGAGCTTCCTGAAGGCGTACGCCCAGCTGCACACTCTGCGCGATCCCGCGCGGTTCGCCGGCTGGCTCAGCAAGATCGCCCTGCAGCAGTGCGTGAACGCCGTGCGCAGAGATGTGCGGAGACAGACCGCCCTCGGCAGCCGGGTCGGGTCCTCGGACGCGCTCGACGCGATTCCTGCCTATTCGTCCAATCCCGGGCTGACCGAGAGTCAGATCCGCCTCGTCCAGAACACGGTGGGCCGTCTACCGGAGAAGTTCCAGCGCCTGATCGTCCTGCGCTTCGTCGCGAATCTGTCGTCCGTGCAGATCGCCGCGCAGCTCGGCAAGCGTCCGGGGACGATCCGGGTGTGGCTCCATCGCGCCTACAAGATATTGCGCCGGGACCTCGCGCCGGTTCTCGAGGAGGTCAGATCATGAGTACCTGCGACCCTCACAAGGCTCTTCTGGAGCTCCACCTCCAGGGCGACCTCGACGACGAACAGCTGGCCGATCTGAAGACGCACCTGCAGAGCTGCCCTGAATGCCGCGAGGAGTTCGAGCACGCCACTCTGATGGAGGACGTGATTCGAGATGCGTTGCTCCCGCAGACGGCCGCCGAGCTGGCCAGCAGCCGGATTCTGGGCCGGCTGAACGAGGTGCAGAGAGCTCACACGGTCGAGAGGCGCGCTGCGAGCCAGCGGTGGTTCTCGGTCGGGCGAGTCGCGGCGGCCGCAGCGATCTTGGCCGTAGGCGTGCTGCTCGGCTTCGCGCTCGGCAGGAACGCACAGGAGAAGACGGTCGAGCCCGAGCCTCTCGTGGCCGAGCCGATCTCGATCACGAACGTCCGGGGAACCGTGTTGGTCCGGCATCGAGATCGCGATGTCTGGCACATCCTGAAGGCGGGATCTGCCGTCCATGTCGGTGACACGTTCCACTCGACGGCCAAGTCAGGCCTCACTCTGACGATGGAAGACGCGTCCAGGGTGGAATTGGATCAGAACAGCATGCTGGTCTTGCAGTCGTACAACGGGGAAACGCAGTTCTATCTCGAGCACGGTCTCTGCCGAGCCGCGCTGGAGAGTCCCCATCCCCGCTTCTTCGTCGGCACTCCACACGGCCGGGTGGAGGCGCTGGGGACGGAGTTCACGGTCAAGGTCGAGTAGACCCACATCAGACTCAAGAGCCTCTCTCTGTCGAGGAGGCGGAAGGGATCTGTCATGAAACATCGCAATACGTGGTGCGTGTTCGCACTGCTCGCATCGCAGACATTCGCGGTGGCGCAGAAGACCGAGGTCACCGTTCAGAAGGGAACGGTCATCGCGGAGAGCGCCACGTCCAAGGTCGCGGTCAACGCCGGGCGCAAAGTGGTGCTCGAGTCGGACAGGGACCCGCTCGTGACCGTGGATGATCCGATGGTCGATCATCTGATCGAGATCTACAAATGGACGGAGCAGGAGAAGCAGGCCAAGCGGGAGCAGATCGATAGCGCCGCGATTCTCATCTACAGCTTGGAGAACGGGAATCGCGTCACCTTTGCCAGTCTGATGGAGTTCCCCAACAACAAGGCCGAGCCGCGCGACGTGTTCCGCCTGGGGTGGTTCAGCCCGCTTCTGGTGGATCCCAAGTTCTACGACCTGGACGCGAATCTGCTGGAGTTCAAGCTCGAGGGAGTGAAGGGGCGATCCGGCTACTACGATCTGAGCTTCTCGAAGCCAGTCCCGCCGGGCGAGAAGTTCCGTTTCATCAGCGTCAGCAAGGCGAACGACATGGGCGACTGGGGGCTGTGGAAGGAAGGGGCGCTGTGGAACCTCCAGGGCGGCAACGGAGTCCGGAACTGCCTCAACTACTACCGGGTCATCCTGCCCGAGTCGGCCATCTTCGTCGATGCCAATCGTCCCGTAGCCATGGTCGATTCCTTCGAGGGAAGGGTCGCCGTGACGGTGAGGAACTTCACCGGACTGCTGCCCGACTCCACGTTTCAAGTGGCCTTCCTGTGGCCGAACAACGACGGCGCCACCATGGCCGACGTCCCGCCGCGCTACCGCGGGCTGCGGAATGCTGACGAGATCGACGTCGTTCGGGTCGGGCGGCTCAGACGGGCGGAGATCCAGGGGGGCAAGGTCTTCGATGACCAGTCGAGTCCACTCGCGGCGCTGTTGACTCTCTACAGTGCGATCGTCCACAAGGACAAGGAGCGCTTCATCGCGGCCGTCGCCGACCCCGATATCAAGGAGGCCGCTGAAGAGCAGTTCGATATCATCCTCGGGATCGTCGGCGACCAGCTGCCTCAGATGATGGGGATTCTGGACTTCCTGGGCACACTGCCCGAGCCCGAGAATCCAAGAAACGGTCAGCCGCACCCTGTCTATCTCTGCCGCACCGGCTCCCTTCTCTGCGAGCTGACGCTGAACTTCACGTATCAGGACGGCAAGTGGTACCTGCAGAAAATCGAGCCCGGCGGCAAACGGCAGGGCAGTTCCGACGGCGAGGTCGACACCCGGCTCACCGGGGAGAAGGCGGTCTTGAGTGCGGCCACGTACGAGGGCCTGCGGCCGGGGCGGTTCATGACCGAGTGGCTGTTCCTCGGCCCGATCACGATCCCTTGGCAGGGCGACGGGTTCTTTCCCGACGATCCGGCCCAACGGAAGGCGTTCGACGAGGAACCCTTCAGCGTGGAACGTTTCGAGCCCGAGGTGACCATCCACGAGAAGAAGTACGAGTGGGGCGTGCTGACGTCCGACTACGGCGTCGTCAACCTCACCCATATCGAGCCCAATTGGTACAAGACGGCCTATGCTTGGGCCCAGATCGAGATGGCCGAAGAGACCAGCTGCATCCTGGGCCTCGGCTCCGACGACAGCGTGAAGGTCTGGCTGAACGGCAAGCTCGTCCACGAGAACTGGACGTTCCGTGGACTGACGCCCGACACGGATCGCGTCCCCGTCACCTTCCGCAAGGGCAAGAACCAGCTCGTGCTGAAGATCCAGAACGGCGGCGGCGATTGGGGCTTCTGTTGCCGGCTGCTGGAATGAGCCGCGACCAGCCGCCGCACCGGTGAGACGATGCGGGAGCGCGGGGCGTCTACGGCGGAACATCCGTCTGGCGCTCCCGCGCGGGATGTGCGACGCTCGACTGCAGCTACCGCACGGAGGGTCGGTCATGCGTCAACGCCTCGTCTCGCGGCGGATGCTCGTCGCAGTCGCCTGCGCTCTCGCCGCGTCGGCTTCGGCGCCGCTCGCTGCAGCTCCCGAAGAGTCGGCGATTCCGCTGCTCGCTCACTGGAAGCTCGAGGAGCCGACCGGCGGCGTCCTTCGCGATGCCGGCCCGAACGGCTGGCACGCGCCGCTGCCGCGCCGCGGTTCGCGCCTCGACCGGGTTCCCGGCGTGTTCGGCGCCGCGTTGAAGCTCAGCGGTTCGCATCACCTGAAGATCCCGGTCAGCGCCGACTTCTCGCAGCTCGCTCGGATCTCCCTCAGCGCGTGGGTGCGTCCTGTCGACCTGTCCAGCTATCGGGAGATCTTCCGCAAGGAGGACGGCAACCGACGCGTGCTGTTCTCGTTCCAGCACGGCGGGACGATCCTGTCGCTCGGCTTGAACATCGACGGCTACGTCGAGTGCGACGCGCGCATCGAACCGTCGCGCGTCCTCGACGGCGCATGGCACCACTGTGCCGCGACGTTCGACGGCCAGTGGATGCGCGTTTATCTCGACGGCGCCGAGGTCGGCTCGCTGCGGCGGCCGGGTAAGATCGTCGCTGGCGGCGTGGCCCCGGGATGCATCGGCTCGTCGAACGGCGGCGAGTGCTTCCAGGGCTCGCTCGACGATCTGCGGATCTGGTCCGACGCGCTCCCGGATGGGCAGATTCGCGGGCTTTACGCGAGCGGCTTGAAGTCCGTTCAAGCCCTCGTCGCTGAGCTCGCGGCGGAGCTCGACGATCTGCACATGCCGGAAGGAGGCACGTTCTCCGAGACTCTCGCTGCGCTTCGCTCGCAGCTCGCCGCGCGCGATCCGCGCATTGCCCTCGAGCTCGCTCCTGCGCTCGTGACTCGCCTGAAAGCCGCGTTCCCCGATCCGTACGCCGACTTCGTCCGCTGGGCCGGCGTCAGTTCGATCGCGTACTTGTCGTCGCGCGATGCCGGGCTCGACGTGCGACTCGCGGAAGACGCGGTGGAGCTGCTCGTCGAGTACAAGCCGGTCACCTCCGAGCAGCGCGCGTGTCAGAGCCCCGAAGACGCACGGCGCTGGACCGAGGTCGCCGCGATCGAGGCGCGATTCGAGAGGCTGCGCGCGCGCGGCGACGCGGCGAGGTTCTCTTCGGCGTGGATCGATCTGATCGTCGACGCGTCGCGTCGCGTCGAGCACCGACCGCGCGTGTCCGAAGCCGTCGCGCCGTACGTGCGACCGAGCACCGTGCCGACGCGCGACCTCACCGGCGACGAAGCCCGCGAGCACCTCGAGCGCGATTGGCTGCACCAGGCCGACAGCGGCGATCCGTCCGTCGAACGCACGCGCAGTGAGATCGGCTGGTCTCGCGAGCTCGCCGCGCGCATCGCGGCAGAGCATCCGGGGGCGGTCGACTTCTCGCAGGAGCTCGACGAACTCGACAAGCTCGAGGGGCGCATCGCGTCGACGTCGGACGCCGCATCTCGTCGTGCGCTGTATCTTGCCGTGCGTCGCGTCAAGCGCGCCGTCGCGCTCGCCAATCCGGTCGTCGACTTCGATCGAGTCCTGCTCGTCGACATGCCGTTCCCGGCGGGCTCCGAGTGGCCACACGAGACGCGGCATCGCCTCGGCTACATGGCCGTGCCCGGCGGTCGTCTCCTCGTGCTCGCTGGATTGTCGCCGGCGGGGCGCCTGACGCAGCTGATGCCCAAGGCGCCGCTGCACGGTTCGTTCTGGCGCCCCGACGTGTCGTACGACGGCGACAAGGTGCTCGTGTCGTTCAAGCCGCACAACGAGAAGGCGTTCCACCTCTACGAGATCGACGCCGACGGCTCGAACCTCCGCCAGCTCACCCACGGCCCGTACGACGATCTCGACCCGGTCTACCTGCCCGACGACGAGAACATCGTCTTCTCGACCACGCGCGGCCACACGTACGTGCGCTGTATGCCGCCGACGAACGCGTACGTGCTCGCGCGCTGCCGGCGCGACGGTCGCGACATCTACCTGATCTCGCGCAACAACGAGCCCGACTACCTGCCGTCCGTCATGGACGACGGCCGCCTCGTCTACACGCGTTGGGAGTACACGGACAAGCCGCTCTGGCGCGCCCAAGGGTTGTGGACCTCCAACCCCGACGGCACGCAAGTGAGCACGCTGTGGGGCAATCAGAGCGTCTGGCCCGATCTCTTGAAGGACGTGCGCAGCATCCCCGGCAGCCGTCGCGTCATGTTCACCGGTAGCGCGCACCACAATTGGTTCAGCGGCTCGGTCGGCATCGTCGACCCGGGCGTCGGATTCCACTTCCCCGCAGGGCTGACGAAGGTCACCGCCGACCGCGCGTGGCCCGAGTCCGGAGACGGTCCGGTCGATCCGATCGAGTCGCCGAGCTATCACCCGAGTGGACGGTACGCCGCGTACTACTCGCCCTATCCACTCAGCGAGCGCGACTTTCTCGTGTCCGCCAACCGCGGCGGCAAGTTCGTGCTCTACCTGATGGACGTCGATGGCAACCGCGAGCTCATCTATGAGGGCGTGCACAACATCTTCCACGCGCAACCACTCAGGGCACGGCCTCGGCCGCCGGTCATCCCCGACCGTGTCGACTGGCCGCAGCGCGAGGAACGTCTCGATCCGAAGAGCGGTGTCCTCTTCAGCGACGACGTTCGTCAAGGTGCGCCGGAAGAGCTGCGCCGGCGTGTGAAGTACCTTCGCGTCCTCGCGATCGAGCCGAAGACGTACACGTACTGGCACAAGAGGCCGTACATCTCGACGGGCCCTGTCGTGTCGATGGTGCAGTCCGACGGCGTCAAGCGCATCCTCGGAACTGTGCCGGTCGAGGCGGACGGCTCGGTCAACTTTCGCGTGCCGTCGGGGCAGGCGCTCCACTTCCAGCTGCTCGACGAGCGATATCGCGCGTTGCAGACGATGCGCAGCTTCACCGGCGTCATGCCGGGCGAGTACCGCGGCTGTCTAGGCTGTCACGAGTCGCACAGCCGAGCGCCGGTGTCCGACGGCCAGTCGCTGGCGCTCTCGCGTGCGCCGAGCGAGATCACGCCGCCGCCGTGGGGCGACGAGTCCGTGGGCTACGAGCGCTTCGTGCAGCCGGTGCTCGATGAGTACTGCGGCGAGTGCCATCAGGGCGACGGTGAGGCGCGCAAGGTGCTCGATCTGACACTGCGACCCGGTTTCCGCATGTTCCCCGAGCCGTACGTCACGCTGACGGGAAGGCCGACCTGGGGCGCTCCGTACAAGAAGCCCGCCAACCCGCCGCCGGGATTCGGCATCGCGAACACGATCCTCGTCGAGGCCTACCATCAGCGCGACCCGCAGGCCTACGCGACGCCCGCGCCGATGACCGCGCTATCGTACAAGAGCCCGCTCATCGACCTCGCGTCCAGCGGCGAGCACTACGACGTCAAGGTCGACACGGTCAGCCTGCGCAAGCTCATCGCCTGGATCGATGCGATGTGTCCGCTGCGCGGCGCTGAGGAGATCCGCGCGATTCCCGATCCGGAGTTTCAGGGCATCGACTGGCTGTCGATCCGCCCGCAGGTCGAGAACGCGCCGCGGATCGTGCGGCCGGGGCCGGTGGATTGACGGCATGGGCTGACGGGCAGCCGCCACCGAGGCCCTAGTGAACGTCTCGTGCGGCAGCCCATGCCCGCGGAGTTGGAGCTGACCGCTTCGCGGCAGCTCAACTCCGCGTGGTCAGCACCAGGGGCTCAACGGTTATCCCCCACCCGCGGCCTCCCCGACCACGCCGGCAACAC
>CAYMRB010000018.1:29036-44539 GCA_964392615.1 uncultured Planctomycetia bacterium
GCCGCCGTCGATCAACCCGATCCGTCCCGTGGACCGCCCCGGCAGACTGAAGCACTCGATCAGGATGTCGTCGAGGTAGAGCTCGAGCAGCGAGTGCTTCACGAGCACGCGGAAGCGCGCAGGCTTGCCGAATCGCATCTCGCGATCGACCCGCTTCTCGATCTTGATCCCCGTGCCGTCGGCGCTCATCTGGCCGAGCTTCGCCCTGCCGCTCGCGTCGAACAGAGCCGCTGCCCCCTTGTTCCCGTCGCACTCGAGCCAGAAGCCGAGGGGGGGCTTCTCCTTCGATGCCGGCAGCTCGATCGTGCCCTTCAGCATCACGCCGGCGTCGATGTCGAACGAGCCCGCCAGCATCGCGATCGGCCCTGCTGTCGTCGGTTCGGCTCTCTTCACCGCGACGGACCGACTTTCGAGCGCGTCGTTACCCGGCCACCAGCCGAGACGCAGCGTGCCCTCGTCGTCGATGACGGTCGACTTCAGCGGCGAGAAGTACACGGGGCCGTGCCGCGCGATCGCGTGATGGTCGACGAGCACGCCGTCCGGCGTCGGGAAGAACCGCGAGAAGTACGTGTGCCCCGACAGTAGGTCCCGGTTCTTCCTCGCCGGCCGGAACGGTCCCTGCGGACTCTCGGCGACGAGTGTGATCATCTTTCCGTGCGTGCCGAACATCATCAGATAGCGATCGCCGAAACGCTCGACCGCGCCGACCTCACCGCCGCTGACGCCTGGCGTCTCCGGTGGCTCGAGCGCCTTCCACGTCACGCCGTCGAGCGTCTCGCCGAAGCCGAAGCGGCCGCCCCGGGTAGAATCGTGGGAAGACTCCGCGTTCTTCGGCGTCGCGGTCCAATAGCCGAACAAGCCGCCACCCGGGCGTGGAATCGTGTAGATGCAGTCCCAGCGTCCGTCCTGCTCGTACCACCGCGTGTCCTGGACGAACTCGTATCGATCGTCGAGACGCTGCCAGTTGACGAGGTCGGTCGATGTCGCGAAGAAGATCGTCTGTCGCGGGCCGCGCCACTCCGAGAAATTCATCACGTAGCGACCGTCGGTCTCGAAGTTCGGCGATTTCCACGTCGAGCCGGTGCCCATCCACTTGACGTCCGGTCGCTTCGCCAACAGGCGCCCGTGCTCTTTCCAGTGCACCCCGTCGGGAGATGTCGCGAGCGAGATGTTGTCCCACGAGCGGCTGCGATTCGCGAGGTAGTAGAGGTAGTACACGCCGTCGTGGAGGTACAGCCACGTGTCCCACATGCGACCGGTCTCGCGTAGCCGGGGGCGGTAGAACATCGTCTGTTCCACGATCTCGCGCGGCCGTCGGATCTCCGCGTACGCGTCCTCGCCGTTCAGGACGAGCCTGCCGGTTTCGATTCGCGCTGCGCCACGCAGCGTGCCTGCGGGGAACGTGCCCGCCAGATCCGTCACCGTGCCGTCCTCGAAGGTCCACCAGCCGAGCGGCTTCGGAGCGACCTTCGGCAGCGTCGAGCCGCGCACTGGCTCGAGTGCGGCGATGGCGGACGGGTCCAGTGCGACATCGTATACGCGAGCCTCTTCGACCGTGCCGGACAGGAATCCGATCTCGCCCATCCCGCCGACGTAGCGCAGGCCGAGCAGCACCGTCGCGTCGACGTCGAACGGTTGGGGGCGATCGATTCGATACGCGGCGTACGGCTTCGCGTATCGGTAGATAGTCACCTTCGGGCCAGAGTATGCGATCACGATCTCGACGACGGTTCTCGCGTCGGCCGTCTCCTCCGGATACGCGGACTGATCCGCTGGCGTACGCCGGAAGAAGTCGCTGCCGGCCATCCACTTGCCCGGCGTCCGTTCGCCGAAGACGATCGCATCGAAGCGCTCCTGGTCGTCGATCAGCGTCAACGCACTGCCGGCGCGCTGCTCGGTATCCGTGAGCGAAACCCACGCGACGAGGGTCTTGTCGGTCAGCTGCCGATCGCCTGCCGTCGCCGCGAGGGGCGCCAAGGCGAGGGCGACCGTCGCGAACAGCCAATAGCATCGGGATCGCTTCTGCATCGAAAGCCCTCTCTCGCTTGACGGTTCCTTGACGGTTCCTTGACGGTTCCTTGACGGGTTCGCTTCCACCCTTGCCCTTTGTCCTCGCCTGCGGGACAGTAGCCGGTGGACCGAAGGCACTGGCAGGGTACACCATGCGACCGATCTCCTGCATCCTCCTGATCCTCGCCGTTGCCGCGTCGCGCGCGGTGGCCGAGGAAATCCCGATCCACGCTCGGAACCTCGCGGCGCGATCGAAGAACATCGCGCCGGAGTACACCGCGTTCGACAACCTCACGCTGTGCGTCGGCCGTGACGGCTACATGGAGTGGGCGGCCGACGTTCGTGGCGGCGAGTACTGGATCCACTTCCGGTACTGCTCGGGCGAGCGCCGGCCGTGCCGACTGAGCGTGAACGGCCGCGAGATTGCGGAGGGCGCGCTAGCCGAGCCGACCGGCGGCTTCTTCACCGCGCACCTGCGCTGGAGGACGGCCGGCCCCGTGAAGCTCGATCCGGGCCGCCAGCGCATCCGGCTGACGGCTGACGGCCTCATGCCGCATCTCAAGGGGCTCGTCGTCTCGACGAATGCAAAACCGCCGCAGGGCGCGTTTCGCGATCCGCAAGCCGAAGCGAGGCGCTTGCGAGAAAGTGTCAATCTGGACGGGCTGAAGCGCGCGATCGAGTACCTCGCGAGCGAGCACGGCGAGCGCTATCCGCGAGCGGAGGAGTTCCTGACGCGGCTCGGCGCGTTGGAGCCCCGCGTCGGTCTGCAGGGCGTCGAGCCGAGCGTTGTGAAGGACGTGGGCGCGTTGCGGCGCGAGGCTCTGGTCGACGCGAATCCACTGATGCGGTTCGACCGACTGCTCTTTGTCCGGCGATACACGTATCAGTCGAATCACTACTACACGGACTACATCAACGGTTGCGTGCACTTCGGCGGCAACCTGTGCGTGCTGTCGCTCGAGGACGGCAGCGTGACCGAGCTCGTCCCGAGCCTCGCCGGGGGCATCTTCGGTCGCTTCGACCTGTCGTTCGACGGGCAGCGCGTCGTCTTCGACTACAAGAAGGCCATTGGCGAGGGGTTCCGCATCTGGGAGGTCGGCATCGACGGCAAGGGGCTGCGCCAGATCACGTTCCCGCCGACCGACGAGGCGGAGCGCATCCGAAAGTACAAGATCAACGATCTGTATCAGCACCACACCGACGACATGCATCCGTGCTACCTGCCGGATGGCGGCATCTGTTTCGTCTCTTCCCGGTGTGAGCGGGGAATCCTCTGCGACCCGCCCGATCTGTTCACGACGACCACGCTCTACCGCATGAACCGCGATGGCGGCGCCATGGAGGTGCTGTCACAGAGCCCGGTCAGCGAAGCGTCGCCGAGCGTCATGAACGACGGGCGCATCCTGTACACGCGCTGGGAGTACGTCGACAAGCCCGATGTCGTCATCAAGTGCCTGTGGTCGATGCGGCCGGACGGCACGGGGTCGGCCGAGGTCTACGGCAACCTCATCACGTTTCCGGACACGTTGCTTCACGGTCGCGCGATTCCCGGACACGACAACCTGTTTGTCGTCATCGGCGCGCCGCACATGCCGCTGGGCGTCGGGACGGTCATCCGCGTCGATCTCGACGAGTCGATCCGCACGCGATCGCCGATGACGTACGTGACGCCCGACGTCGATATCCGCGAGGAGTACGGCTACCGGCACTTGCGAGACGGCCGCTGGGTGCGCGACGGGAACGGACCGCTATTCGTCGACGCGTATCCGCTCGACCCGAGCTTCTACCTGGTGTCCTGCAACCCCGACAAACCGTGGAACGACGTCAGCGCGTACGGCCTCTGGCTGATCGACGTCTTCGGCAATCGCGTGTTGATTCACGACGATGACGAGATGTCGTGCTGGCAGCCCGTGCCGCTTCGGTCTCGCGTGAGGCCGCCCGCCGTCGCGTCGTCCCGCTCGACGCTGGCCGCGGTGCGGGAGAAGGACGCCGGGCGAACGGGCCGGGACGCGACGACGTCGGCGCCCGCCGCCGCGAGGCGTGTGACCGAGGGGACGGCCGGCGAGGCGACGGTGGTCCTCACCGATGTGTATCGCGGCCTCGAAGGGGTCGAACGCGGCACGATCCGCTATCTGCGCGTGCTCGAGACGCTGCCTCGACCGTGGGCTGCGCGGCGCTTCTGGCCCGGCGACGGCGGCTATCAGCAGCATGCGATCGTCAGCATGAACGGCAGCCTGCACGTCAAGCGGCTCATCGGCATCGTGCCCGTCGAGTCGGACGGCTCGGCCGGCTTCATCGTGCCGGCCGATCGCAACCTGTTCTTCCAGGCGCTCGACGAGGATTTCATGGAGGTGCAACGCATGCGCACGTTCGTGAACCTCCGTCCGGGCGAGTCGCGATCGTGCACCGGCTGCCACTCCGAGCAGGGGTGGGCACCCGACAACCAGCCTGTCGCGGCGCTTCGGATTCCGCCGCGTCGGCTCGCGGCGCAGCCCGGCGACGCGAAGGCGGAGCGGCCGATCCACTATCCGACGGACGTGCAGCCCATCCTCGATCGCCACTGCGTTCGCTGCCACGGCGCGGAGCGCCTGGACGGCGAACTCGACCTCAGCGGCGCGCCGACGACGCTCTTCAACCGCTCCTACGAGTCGCTCGTACGCAAGAAGCTCGTGCAGGTCTTCCACGAGAATCAGCCGAAGACCGGGCCGGCGGCGCCGATCCCGCCCTACTCGCTCGGGTCGCACGTCAGCGCGCTCGTTTCGTTTCTGCGCGGCGACCACTACGACGCGAAGCTCGACCGCAGCGAGCTCATTCGGGTGGTGACGTGGATCGACGCGAACTCGCCGTACTACGGCACCTACTTCGGCAGGCGCAACCTGCGCTATCGCGATCTGCCGGACTTCCGGCCCGTGCCACAGTAGCAGGCCGGCAGAGCCGCCGAGCGCTCGATTCGCCCTTGCGTCTTCCGGGGCCGATCGTCTCTGATCACGATCTGGAGGAACCCATGAGATTCGATCGTTCGAACATGACATCCAACGTCCGTCCGCTCGTTGTCGCGGTCTCGCTGCTCGTCGGCTCCGTTGCGGTGAACGCTGCAGACGACGTCCGCGAGTGCTTCGTCTGGTTCGGCACGTACACGCGAGGCGAGAGCCAGGGCATCTATGCGTACCGCATGAACACGGCAACCGGCCGCCTGACGCGCGCCGGCGTGACGACCGGAATCAAGAACCCGAGCTTCCTCGCGATCCATCCGCGTGGCGACTTCCTGTACGCGGTCAATGAGGTCGCCGAAGGGCCGAAGCGTTCGGGTGCGGTCAGCGCGTACAAGATCGACCGCAAGACCGGCGCGCTGACGTTCATCAACAGGCAATCGTCCGGTGGAGGAGCGCCGTGCCACGTCGTCGTCGACGCGACCGGCCGTTGCGCGCTGGTCGCGAACTACACGGGGGGTAACGTCGCGGCGTTGCCGATTCGCGCCGACGGAGGCCTGAAGCCGATCTCGTCGCTCGTGCAGCACACGGGCTCGGGGCCGACGAAGCGCCAGAAGCGCCCACACGCGCACTCGATCTTGATCGACGCGACGAACCGGTTCGCGGTCGCGGCTGACCTGGGCACGGACGAGCTGATCGTGTACCGACTCGACGCGGCGAAAGGGACGCTCACGCGTCACTCGGCGGCGAAGGTGGCTCCAGGCTCCGGTCCGAGACACTTCGCGTTCCATCCCGGGGGCAAGTACGGGTATGTGATCAGCGAGCTCAGCCTCACCGCGACCGCGTTGCGTTGGGACGCGACGAAGGGGAAGCTCGAGCCCTTCCAGACGTTGCCGACGATCTCGCCGGCCGCGGAGCGCAAGGGCAGCACGGCCGACCTGCAGGTGCACGCGTCCGGCCGCTTCGTGTATGGGTCGAACCGCGGTCACGACAGCATCGTCGTCTTCGCGGTCGACGCGGCGACGGGGCGTCTCCGACACGTCGAGAACGAGCCCACGCAGGGCAAGACGCCGCGCAACTTCGGACTCGATCCGACCGGCAAGTGGCTGCTGGCCGAGAACCAATCGACCGGCAATGTCGTCGTGTTCCGGATCGACGCGAGCACTGGAAAGCTCGAGCCGGCCGGGCACTCGATCGACGTGCCGTCACCGGTCTGCGCGAAGTTCCTGCCGCTCGAGTGAATCGAGCTTCGCGCTACACCGGGTATCGAAAGCAGCGGACAGACTCGATTCCCGGCGCTGCGGCCAGCGCGGCGACCGCGCCCGGCAAGGCGGGGAGATCGTGCAGGTCCCAAGTACCGAACGTAGCGTCGTCGCAGCACACCGGGCGTTCCGGCACGACCTGGATGCGCGCGAGCTCGACGCTGATCCCGCAGCCGATTGCCTTGAGCACCGCCTCCTTGCGCGTCCAGAGCGTGTAGAACGCGTCCTCGCGTTGCGTCGCTGCGAAGATCCACTCGCACTCGTCGGGTGCGAAGTAGCGCGTCGCGATCGCGTCGAGCGACTCTCGCGGCCGCACCGTCTCGACGTCGATGCCCACGCAGCGATCACGCGATACCGCGATGAGCGCGACGTCTCCCGTGTGGGCCACGTTGAACTCGATGTGGCTCGCGTCGTCACGGTCGAGCGACGGCTTGCCGTGCTCGCCGTAGCGGAATGCGAGATCTGCCGCATCGCGACTCGCGTAGCGACCGATCAGCGCGCGGAGAGTCGATCGAGCCGCGACGAAGCGGCGCTCGAGGTCCGGGAATCGGAAGCGCGCCGCGCGCTGCCGCTCGTCGTCCGACAGCACCGCCGCGAGCCGGCCGACCTCGCCGGCGGGGAGGTCGAGGTCGATCCACCAGACATGGACCTCGCCGTCCGTCAGCGGTGGAACGTTCGAAGCGGATTGCCAGGCTCGCGCGCTTGCTGCCATGGCGCTGACTGTACCCGCCAGTGGCGCGCGGCAAAAGGGCATGGGCCGGCCGAGGCGAGACGCGGTAGCGCGGGCCGTGCCGCGCCCCTCCGTCCTCTGGTCGCCCGAATTCGAGGCGGAGCGCCCCGCGCGTGGTTCGTTCGGCGTGTGTTCGGGCGGTTTTTTTCCGTCCTGCGCGTCTGTGTCGAGCAAGCGCGCATCGCGCCGACGGCCGCTCGTGTATGATGGGGGCCTTTCTCCGTACACCGAGTCGGTTCGTTGCGTTTCCTCCTCTACATCACGATCTCGTCGTGCACTCTGATCGCCGCCACCGGTTGGGGCGGCTCGTGGGGATCGTCGTGTCCGCCGGCATCCGTCGCGGCGACGCCGGCACCACCTCCTGCGCCGCCACCTCCTGCGCCGCCGCCGCCCACGCCTTCGCCACCGCCGGTCGTTCTCGAGGGGATCGAGATCGTGCCGCCGAGCGCCCGATCGATCGTCGGTGGGACCGTCGCATTCGAGGCGATCGGTGCGTTCTCGGATGGGTCGATACGGGACCTGACGGAAGAGGTCGACTGGACGTCGGATGACGACGCGATCGCGATCGTGTCGTCGTCACCCCCAGCGGTCGGGCTCGCCACGGCTCGCGCGTCGGGTGCGGTCGGGATCGGAGCGAGCGACCCGGCGACCGGTATCGCGTCGCTCCCCGCGTCCCTGGAGGTGATCGGGACGAGTCGGCTGTTCGTCGACGGTGGTGCGCTCGATGCATCCGGTGCGGAAGCCGACGTATCGATCGTGTGCCACAACGTGGTCACCGTGCTCGGGTTCAGCGTGGCGCTGCGCTACGACCCCGCGTCGCTCGAGGTCGTCGACGCCGGCCGCGGCGAGGCCGCGAGCTCGGCGGACTACTTCGAAGCCATCGTCGACCCGCTCGACGGATCGATCGCGGTCGGATGCGTCTGGGATCTGGACGGCGACTTCTCGACGCAGCACCTCGCGGCGGGCGTCGATCGCTCCCTCATCCACCTTACGCTGCGCGCCCTCGGCGACCACGGCGATACCGCGACGCTGAGCTTCGAGACCATTCCGAGCCCCGGCAATCCCGCCGTCTCGTTGCGCAACGCGTTGACCGATGGTCAGGGCCGCGCGTTCGTGCCGGAACTCGAGCACGCGACGCTGCACGTGTTGGACGTACGCTAGTACGTTAGCGCGCGCTGACGCGTTCCTGCTCCAGATCGACCACGACGCGCTCCCTGTAGACGACGTCCCTGCGGCTGCGATAGAGCACGAGGTAGTGCTCGAGCGTGTGCCCGACCACACCGCTCACCGCCTCGGCGTGCATTCCGTCCACGTCGCGGATCTCGAACACGCGCTGGTCGCCCGACTCGGCCGGAGTCTCGGTCACCGACGCCCGATGGACCAGCGCCCAGTCGCGGATCTCGTTCGCGATGGCCGGGTTGTTGCCGGTCTGGACGACGCGACATGCGATCAGCGGGTCGGTCGGCGCGATCGAGATCTCCAGGGCGATGATCGCATCACACTGCGGCGTTGGATCGTGCATCGTTCTGCGGTTCGCGTAGCCACAACCCCGGTTGCCCGCCGGCCGCCAGCGGGAAACCGACACGTGAGTCACTGAAGGATGCACGAACCCGCTACGAATGCAAGCCGTCCAGATTCTCGGCCCCTCGCGCCTATTCGCGCCAGGCGGCCAAGTTCTTGACGATCGTTCGACGCAGTTGCAGGGGGTCGATGCGCCCCTCGTGCCGGTACACGATCTCGCCGCCGGGAGCGACGAGGATCGTCAGCGGCACGGCGCCGCTCCACTGCGGGTCGAGCGCCTCGGCCAGCGGATCGCGATCCTCCGAGTCGAACACGAAGTGGCGGCCCGACACGCCGAGCTTCCGCAGCACGGGCTGCACTTCCTTGCTCTGGTCCGGCAGATCGATGCTGATCGTCGCGAACTCGAACGCGCGATGCCGGTACATCCGGTTCGTGTGGACGAGGTCCGGCATCTCGGCGACGCACGGGCCGCACCATGTCGCCCACACGTTGATCAGGCGCAGCTTCTTCGTCTTGTTCTGCCGCAGCTCGCGAACACCACGGGCGGAGAGCATCTCGATCGTGACCTTCTCGGCCGCGGCCTTCTTCAACCAGGCTGCCGCCGCCGCGCGCTTATCGGACCACTTGACCGAGCAGCCGAACGCGCGGGTCGTCGCGACCTCGACCGGCTTGCCGGCGAGGACGGAGTCGATCGCAGTGCGCAGATCGCGTCGGGTGATCTTCTTGCCGCTCTCCGAGTTGTCGACGCGACCGGAGTACCGCAGCCGTCGCTCCGCGTCGAAGACGAACGCTTGCGGCGTCACGCGTGGACCGTAGGCGCGCGAGGTCTTCTGGGTGGCGCCGTCGTACAGGTACGGAAACGGGAACTTCTTGGCCTTGGCGCGAATCTTCATGTCCTCGAACGAGTCGCCGAGGTCGGTGTAGCCGAGCTCGTCCGGACGGACGGCGAGCGGATCGTTCGGCGAGATCGCGACCAGCGCGACGCCGCGCTTGCGGTAGTCGCGTGCGACCCGCGCGATGCGGTCCTCGTAGAGCTGTGCGGTGGGGCAGTGGTTGCAGGTGAACACGACGACGAGGACATCGGCCGTCGCGAAGTTCTTCAAGCGCCAGGTCTTTCCATCCACGCCGGGAAGAGCGAAGTCGACCGCGCGGTCGCCGAGCCGCAACGGCTTCACCGGTGCAGCCTTCTTGACCGGCGCGGGCTTCGCGGGCTTGTCTCCGTCGTCCGACGCGCGGAGCGAGATGGCCGCGGCGAGGCTGACAGCCAGGATCCACGCGCCGATGCGCAGCGCAGGTCGTTTCATCGTCGAGCTCCGGTGGCTGCGAGCGTTCGAGGAGGAGTCTCAGGGGCCGGGCTCGGCCAGCAACCCCTCGAGCAAGCTCAGGCTCATGAACGCGTAGTGACCGCGCCAGCGAACGCGCCCCTTCTTTCCGATGATCGCGGCGGCGGGGTATCCCGTGACCTTGTACGCGAGCTCCGTCTTGCCGCCGCGGTCGATCGCGACGTCGAAGAAGTCGAGCTGGTTCGTGTGGACGTACGAGTCGATGGGCGACTCGGCCTTCGGGTCCGTCGGGTCGGCCACGCCGACGAAAACAGCGCCTCTCGGGGTCCACTCGGCGATGTCGCGCCGCAGCCGCGGCATCTCCTTCTTGCAGTGTGGGCAGCCCGTCGAGAAGAACACGAGGACGACCACCTCGCCGTGCAGGTCGGCGAGGCCGCGGGGGATCACACCCTGCAGCCACTCCTGCGGGCCGACGCGGATCGGTGCGGCGGGCCGTCCGATGATGGAGCTCTGCACCAGGTACTTGCGCACCTTGAGCGCAGCGTTCTTCAGGTCGGGATTGTTGCGGTACAGCGTCGTGTAGGTGTTCCACGTGCGCCGCGCCGCCGTGATCTGTCCCGTGCCGGCCTGGCATACGCCGACGCGCAGAAGCGCGCGGGCCTTGTCCTTGTCCTCGGACGCCTTCGCCCACGCCTCCTGATAGGCCTCGAGGGCGCTGTGCTGGTCGCCGAGCATCAGCCAGCACGAGCCCTTCATGTACCGCGCGTTCGGGGCGTTCTCCGCGTCATCCGGAAAGCGCCGGGCGATTTCGTCGTAGCGGGCGAGAGCGAGGTGAAACTGCTCTTTCGGGTCGGCCTCGAGGTCGAAATCGAGGCGATCCCACTCGGCTTCCTGCGCGAAGCGGAAGTGCGTCTGGGCGAGGGAGTGGAGGAGATCGGCACGCACATCGTCCGGCGCGGCGATCTTGCGCGCGGCGGCGAGGGTCACCAACGCTTGGTCGTAGTGACCCTGCTTGCGCAGGCTCTCGGCCTTCTCGAGCTCCGCCTTCGCGTCGCCGGGCTCGTTGCCCTCCTCGGAGGCGCTGTCGCCCGCGGGCGGCAGCTCGGGCCCCGGGTCGGGGGGCTGGGGCGCAGCGCCCGTACCATCTTTTGTCGTCGTGCCGACGGTGTCGGTCGAGTCGACGCCGGGCGTGGCACCCGCGCCGTTCGAGTCACCGCTGGGCGGCTTCGCGGTCGCCGCGTCGGGACCGACGCCGGGCGTCGCGACCGGCGTCGGATTGGGCGAACGCACGCACGATGCGAGCGTCGCGATGAGGAGGATCGTCAGGACGCGCTGCAAGAGCTTCAAGATCGTGTTCTCCCGGCTCGCTCGGTGGGAAACGGGGATTCTATCACACGCCGAGACGCGGCCCGAACACTTCCGAATCCGGGGGCCGGTGGCGTGACACCGTGGTGTCGCGCCGTCAACCGTCGAAGCCCGCGAGCGCACGGACGTGCGCGACGACGGAGCGCGCCAGCGCCTCGAGGTTGTAGCCGCCCTCGAGCGTGCTCACGACGCGGCTGGGCGGGAAGCGCCGGCACACGGCCGTCGTCAGCCAGGCGAAGTCATCGTCATCGAGGCACAGACCGCCGAGCGGGTCGTCGCGGTGTGCGTCGAAGCCCGCGCTGATCAGCGCGAACTCGGGGGCGAAGTCCGCGACGATCCGCTCGAGATCCGCGTCGAAGAGCTCGCGGAATTCGCTAGCCGGAGTCCCCGCGGGCAGCGGGCGATGGAGTAGCGTGCCGGCGCCCTCGCTGCGGCCGGTCTCGCCTGCGGCGCCGGTGAACGGCCAGTGACCGGCCTGGTGGAGCGAGTAATAGAAGACGCTGGCGTCGTCGCCGAAGATGTCGGCCGTGCCGTTCCCGTGGTGGACGTCCCAGTCGACGATCAGCACCCGCCCGCAGCCCAGCGACTGCAGGTGTCGCGTCGCCACCGCGACGGAGTTGAAGAAGCAGAAGCCCATCGCGTGCTCCCGCAACGCGTGATGGCCTGGCGGCCGGGCGAGGCAGAACGCAGCCGGTAGCTCGCCCCGCCAGCAGCGCTCGA
This sequence comes from uncultured Planctomycetia bacterium, assembly GCA_964392615.1. Lineage (GTDB taxonomy): Bacteria > Planctomycetota > UBA8108 > UBA8108 > UBA8108 > CAYMRB01. Next base: position 40,858 of record CAYMRB010000018.1, read on the forward strand.
CGGCATCCATGGCCGCGCCTGCGGCCAGCCGAGCAGCCTCGGCCGTCTCGGGCGAGTAGATCAGATCGTCGCTGTGGTCGAGTCGGCCGTACTCGCCCGCCGTGTCGTCGATGCGGGCGATGTAGCGGGCGGAGTGGCACCGCAGAAGGCTCTCGTCGGCCGCTGGCCCGGCGCGCAGCCACGCGATCTTCCCGGACAGCGCCGCGTCCTCTCGCAGCGCGCGCTCGGAGACCTCGATTCGCGCGATGCACTCGGGGTGCATGCCCGTGTCGTGGGCGAGGAATGTCTCGTGCGTGTAGACGGCGACCGCCGGGCGTGCAGGGCCCTCGTCCGTCGTGCTCATGATTGCGCTCCGTTCGCTAACTCAGGCCTCGCCCTCGAACCGTCGCAGGACGGCGCCGGCGTTGAAGCCGGCGAAGCCGTTCGCCATCTTGAGAATCGTTCGCGGCGCGAGCTCGAGCTGCTCCGTCAGCGGTGCGATCGCCAGCCGTGGATCCGCCGTCGCGAAGCCGGGCGTGCGCGGCACGCTGCCGCCTTCGAAGCATGGAAGGAGCGCGCAGATCTCCAGGAGCGCGCTCGCGCCCAGCGCGTGTCCGAAGAACGGCTTCAAGCTCGTCAGGATCGGCGTCTGCGGCCGTTCGCCCCAGACGCTCGTGACGCCGCGGGCCTCGTAGAGATCGCTCAACGACGTCGACGCCCCGTGCAGCGCAACGACATCGATGTCGTTCGGCGTCAACCCGGCGTTGCGGCACGCGTCGCGCACGGCGTCCTCGTACCAGCTCTCCGTCAGATTCGGGACCGCGATCTTCCACGCTTCCTGATTCAGACCGGCGCCGAGGTACTCCGCGAGCACGCGGGCGCCACGGGCGCGGGCGCGATCGAGCGTCTCGACAACGACGGCCGCGCCAGCTTCGCCGAACACGAGCCCGTTGCGATCGCGGTCGAAGGGCCGCATGACGCCGTCGTCGGCGTAGAGCCCGAGGTCGCTGAACCAGCGGTGCTTCGTCGGGAAGCGCGGCGACTCGGCCGCGGCCACGAGCGCGCACTCGGCGCGGCCGCGACGCAGGAGGTCGGCAGCGGCCTCGAGCGCGTAGATGCCGGACGCGCACGCGTTGTTGACGAACAGCGTCGGGCCGTGCACGTCGAGGGCGCGCGCGACGAGGTGCAGCTGCACGAACGACTGCGTGTGGTAGAACGCGTCGCGGTGACGTGCGTAGAAACCGTCGAACGCGGCGGCGCGATTCGGCGGTGTCTCGGCTGCGTCCTTCTCGCCGTCGTGACGGCCGGCGAGCTCGTCGTACAGGCCGCGTTGGACTCGGTCGATTCCCGGCGCCTCCCACGTCAGCACGAGGGCGGCCGTCGCCAGGTCGGCCGGGGCGGCACCGGCGTCGTCGATCGCGAGACGCAAAGCGCCGAGCGCGAGCTCGAGCTCGGGGTCCGCGGGGAGGCCGCGCGCGGAGTCCGCCGGCAGCGCGGTCCGCAGAGCGTCGGGATCGACGCGGAAGAGCGGGAACGGCGGCGACGGAATGCCCTCCTCCTCCGGATCGTGGCAGTCCGGACGGGGCTCAGCGACGTCGAGGCGCGTGCGTAGCGCGTCCATGCCCGCGCCGGCGGCGCAAAGCGGTCCGGCGCCCGTGATGGCGATGCGACGCGCGCTCGAGTTCAATTCAGGCTGCTCCCGGCGCACCCAGCGCCACGCATGCGTTGTTGCCGCCGAACGCGTACGAGTTGTTCAGGGCGACACCGACCCGCGCATCGCGTGGCGCGTTCGGGATGACGTCGAGATCGCACTCCGGGTCCTGCTCCTGCAGGTTCCATGTCGGGGGCAACACGCCCTCGCGCAGCGCGAGGACGCACGCGATCGCCTCGACGGCGCTCGCCGCGCCCATCATGTGGCCCGTCAGCGCTTTGATCGAGCTCACGGGAATGCCGCCCGCGGCATCGCCGAACGCGGCGCGGATCGCGAGCGTCTCGATGCGGTCGTTCGGCCTCGTGCCCGTGCCGTGACAGCTGATGTAGCCGACCGCGTCGCGGTCGATGCCCGCGTCGGCGAACGCATTGCGCATGGCGCGCTCGGCGCCCTCGCCCTCGGGGTGCGGCCCCGTGATGTGGTGGGCGTCACAGCTCAGGCCGTAGCCGAGCACGCGAGCCAGCACCTTCGCGCCGCGCCGCTGCGCGTGCTCGGCCGACTCGAGGACGAGCATGCCGGCGCCCTCGCCGAGGAGGAGGCCCTTGCGATCGCGGTCGAAGGGCCTGCACACATCGGGCGCGAGCGCGTTCAGGCGGCTGAAGCCGGCGAAGGCCGACATGCTGTAAGCCTCCGTGCCGCCGGCGACGACCGCCTCGATCTCGCCGGCGCGGATCAGGTCGAGCGCGCAGCCGATCGCGTAGTTCCCCGCCGAGCAGGCGGCCGGGAGCGACACCTGCGCCCCGCCGAGGCCGACCTCGACTGCGACGTTCTCGGTGATCGACGCAGCGCTGTGCGTCGCGACATCGGCCCACGGCGGTTCCGTGCGCGGTGTCAGGTCGTCGAGGAAGGTCGGCGCGCCCATCGTCGTGCCGATCGACAGAGCTGTCGCCGTCAGCGCGTCCGGGCCGTCGAGGCCGGCTTGCGCGAGCGCCTCGCGCGCCGCGGCGAGGGCCAGGTCGGACGCGCGATCGACGCGTTGCGGCTCGCGACGGTGCCAGGTCGGGGCCGTCCAGTCTCGCACCTCGCACCCGACCTGCGTGCGAAACGGCGTCGCGTCGAACGAGGTCACCTCCGCCGCGCCGTCGCGCCCCTCGAGGAGGGCGCGCCAGAAGTTCTCGAGGTCGTGGCCGATCGGGGTCACGCAGCCGAGACCCGTGACGACGACGTCTTTCTCTCCAGGGGCCTTCATGGCATCATTCTACCCGCTCGCGGTCCGCGCCTTCCAGACGCGGGGCGACGTCGCGATCTGCCCGCGCACGGATCGCGATCGCAACGATCGTCGTGCTCGCTGCGTCCTTCCGGGGAGACGTCCCCGTGTTCCGTTCGACGAGGTAGCGCCTTGGCGAAGAGCAAACGACTCGCCCTGTCCGCATCCGTGGCCGCCGTGCTGGCCGTCGTGCCCCTGTGCGCGCTCCTGCTCTACATGGGCGGCAGCTCGGAGCGCACCCGCCGCGAGAAGCCGAAGTTCTTCGACGGCGAGAGCGCGTGGGACGAGGAGGAGGACACTGTCGTCGAGCCCGATGTCGCCGACGAGACCCCGCCCGCGCCCGAGCGGCGGGCGCTCGCGATCGAGGCGCGCGTGTTCGAAGCGGACGGCTCGCCGGCGACGGACGTGGACGTGCGCGTCGGCGACGAGGAGCTGACCGCCTCCGACGCCGGAGCCGCCCGGCACCTGGCCGCGGCCGTGCGACCGCGCTGCGGCACGCTCGTCGTGCGGCGCGGGGGAGCCGAGATCGCTCGCTTCGACGGCGTGCTGACCGGCGACGAGGAGCCCGAGCCGGCCCCGGCGCCGTGGGCGGATTCGGGGGTGGTGGACATGGAGTCGGATTCGGAGTCGGATTCGGATTCGGATTCGGAGTCGGATTCGGAGTCGGACTCGGAGTCGGAGTCGGAGTCGGAGTCGGAGTCGGAGTCGGAGTCGGAGGCGGAGGCGGAGGCGGAGTCGGACACGGAGTCGGAGTCGGAGTCGGACACGGAGTCGGACTCGGACTC
>CAYMRB010000019.1:0-44095 GCA_964392615.1 uncultured Planctomycetia bacterium
GCTCGATCGAGGCGGGCCGGTCACGGATCACCGGCCTGGCCCGTGAACGGCAACCTCGAACTCGTCCGCATCGTCGAAACCGGCCTCCACCTCGGTCGGGCTCGGCGTCAGCGGATGGTACATGAGCTCGCTGACGCGGATGCCGCTGTCCACCTCGAACAGAGCCTCTGTCAGCGGGCTCCACTCGTTGCCGTCGAGGATCCGCGCCTTGATGATCGTGCTGCGGTCGAGCGCGATCTCGGCGCGCGTCACGTCGCTCACCGCGATCTCCGGGACGATCAACATATCGCTGTCGCCCTCCCGTCGGTTCAGCCCGTGAATCGCCAGCACGTTGGTGCCGACGCGGAGGAGGCCCGCGTGCTGCGTGATGTCGAAGTCCTCGAATACGACGGCGAGCGAGTCCGAATGCGAACGCGTCGAGACCGAGTTCCACGTCGGCCCCGCCGGATCGTTGGCGCTGGCGACGGGCACTCCGTTCAGGTACGCGACGAAGCCGTCGTCGTACTTCATCCGCAGCGCGAGCACGTCGGACGCGACGATTTCGGCAAGATCGTCGAGATCGAACGTCACGCGGATGTAGACGCTGGCGTTGACGCCGTCCATCTCGGCGATATCGGTGCCGATCAGGTCGTCGTAGTCGCCCCGTCGGTCGTAGCCGATGCCGGTCGTCCCGAGAATCCAGCCTGTGTCGTCGAAGTCCGGCTCCACCCAGTCGGTGCCGAGCGTATCGTCCTGCGGCACGAGGACCCGCGCCGCGGCGCCCGACGCCAGGAGGGCCCGGAAGCTCGAGTCGCCCGCGACCATGGCGACGGGTGACACATCGCCGCCTTCCAATCGCGGGTCGCTCCCGTCCGTCGTGTAGTACGTGATGCCTCGCGTTCCCGTCAGGATCGTCCGCGCGCCGCTAACGACCTCGCCGCCGTGGGGGGACAGCTCGGGCGGCTCGATGGCGGGGAGGTACCGCGAGGCTCGCAATTGCGTGAGGACGGTTTCGGTACGCGACGGGAAGTACTCCTCGAGGATCCACCGCTGGTGGCCGAGGTAGTGCTCGTTCCGGGTCAGCAGCGGGAACGCGTTCTGTGGATCGCGGCGCGAGAACACGTCGCGGCGATAGTCGCCCCAGCGGGCCGATTCGCCGACGATGGCCCGGTCGATCTGGTCCGCGCGACGCATCCAGATTCCTCGTACGCGCTCCGGCGTGAGCACGCCGCCGTCGAAGAAGTGCTTGTGGACGCGGTCGGCGATCCGCAGCGCGAACTCGGGATAACGGCGCAGCGCCTGAAAGACGCCCGACGGCCTGCCGTCGTTGTTGACCGCCGTTCGATTGACGGTCCGGATCGGATCCCACGCAGTCGGTTGCGCGCCCGGGGCCAGCGAGATGGCGAACTCCGAGTCCCACACCGGGAACATGAACTTCCCCGTCCCGTTGCGACCATGGATCGCGACCTGATTGTTGCGGTCCCAATCCTGGTTACCGAAGTAGAAGTTCTCGAGCATGTGGTCGACGAGGTTGTCGATATCGCACATGGCGCGGACTTCCGCCCAGTTCTCGGCCGTCGTCACGGCCCTCGAGAGCGCAATCAGCCGCTGCCACGCGCTGCCGTTGCCGCCCACGACACCGCCGTTCTTGATGATGTCCCAGTCATCCTCGGTGCCGCCGAAGTACGACGCTCCGAAGTCCTCGTCCGGTCGTTCCCCGACGTTGTAGAGCCCCCAGTACATGCCGTTCAGATACAGGTGCACATAGCGACCCCGCGTCGACATGTGGCCCATCTCGAACTGCAGATCGCGCGCCCACTGATCGCGGACGTACTGCGAGCGAAGCGCTTGCTCGTCGTACCAGTGCGGAAACGTGTTGTTGAACCCGCCGCGCAGGACGAGCTTGTCGAAGGAAGCCGCCGCGGAATCGCCGAAAGGCTGGCCGGCGAACATCGGATACCGCAGCTTCCCGGGCCCGTAGCGCCGGCGGAAGATGATCCGGAACGAGTGCTTGGGGTGCTCCGCGTTGCGGCCTGCGCCACCGACGATGCGAATGCCTGCGTCGACCTGCAGGTCCTCCGCTCCATCCGCCGAGAAGAGCTCGATCGAGGCCGCGCGCTCCCACGTCAACCCACGACCGCCGGGGTTGTTATAGAGCGCCGACAGATCGCCGCGACTCAGCACGATCGACAGGGACGGGATGGCGCGAAGGTCGGCCGCGATCGTGTCGCGGTAGTCGGGGTGATCGACGATCTCGGGGTCCATCTCGAAGTCGGACGGCACTCCGGCCCAGGCGCTCGGATAGCCGGGGGGATCCGGCGGCTGACGCAAGACGCCTTGTGGTCCCTCGAGAAAGAGGTACGTCTGCGTGTCGACATCGGTCGGCAGGAACCCATCGCGGACCGCGATCGCTCGCAGCATCGTCGTCGATGGAATCCGCACTGGCCCTGTGTAGACAGTGCCGCGGCTCGCAGAGGGCGTGCTGCCATCGGTCGTGTATCGGATCGTCGTCGCGGGCGTCGTCGACGTGATCGCGACGTCGAAGGGCTCGTCGTGGAAGCCTCGATCGACACTGAACTCCGTGTCGTCGACGATGGCCGCGAGTCCTTCTCCGTTCGGCGCGCCGGGCGTCGGGCGAGTGAAGTAGACCGCGGCGGTGCCAGGGCGGAGCGCTTCGAGCACGGGCGTGATCAGGAACCGCTCGCTCTCTGCCGCGTCGTTGAGCGCGTGAATCGCGAGGACGTTCGTGCCCTCGACCAGACGGTCGGCGACCTCTGGAATGTCGAACGCTTCGAACCCCGTCACCGCGTCGGAGTCCGAACGCGGCGCGGTGGCGGACGATTCGAACGACAGAGCCGCCGGCGCGTTGGCGCGCGCGACCTCGACTCCGTTGAGGTACGCGACGAATCCGTCGTCGTAGCGCATCCACAGGACGAGCGACTCGATGACGGCCGGGTCGTCGACGTGGAACGGCACGCGGACGTAGAGCGACGTTGCCGATTCGGACATCGCGTCGGTCACGTCGGTCACGTCGCTCTCGAACTTCCCCGTGAAGAGCCCACGAGGAGCGATCTCGAAGCCGACGCTGGCGCGTCCGTCCGTCCAGTCGTCGGCTTCGAATCGGACCTCGCGCCAGCTGTCCGGAATCGCGGTATCCGGAACGAGGAGCCGAGCGGCGCTGCGGGGTGACACGAGCTCCTCCAGGACGTTCGTGTCGCGTTCGAGCCCGTACGAGATGTCGAGCTCCTGATCCGGCACGTCGGGCCCGAACGACGAGACGACGGTGCGACCGTCCGGACTCACGAGCGCGAGGTACTCGCCGTCGCCGTCGAGCTTGAACGTCGTGTGGAGGTAGCCGTCGCGGTCGACGTGATCCAGGGTCTCCTGCCCCGAGGCGAACACGACGAGGAACTCGCCCGGCGCGAGCACGACGTCGGCACCGGCGTGCAGCCGCCATCGCGTGAGGTTGTCGCGATCGTCGGTCAGATAGAAACCCTCGAGGTCGACGTCGACGTCGCCGACGTTGAGCAGCTCGATCCAGTCCGAGTACTCGCGGTCGCCGTCGCGAAGGTCCGAGCCGTTGATCGCGAGGAACTCGTTGATCACGACACTCGGGAGGTCCGCGTCGCACTCGGGGTAGCTGCGGCAGTCCAGGGCATCGGGCGTCGGATCGACGCCGCACTCGTCGCCGGGCGGAGGCGATGCCGGGCCCCCGAGGAACAGCCCATTCAGCGTGAAGACGGCGTCGGAGAGGCCCAGTTGCCCGTCGTCGTTGGAGTCGGCCGCATCGAGGCAGGTGATGTCTGAGCCGCTCAGAAACAGGAACTGCAGCGTGAACAGCGCGTCAGAGAGATCGACTTGGCCGTCGACGTTCGAATCCGCGCGGCGGAACGGAGCCGAGCGAACCGGACACGACATCCACACGATTGCGGCAAGCGCCGCAACGACGGAGAATCTGTACATAGTACGAGAACCGAGAAGGAAAACCTGTCACCCTGGAATCCACTGTTCCCATCCACCATCCGGCTGGTCTGGTTGGAAGTCAACTCTCGCGTGTGCTCCCAGCAGGAAGCCGACTGAGAAGAGGAAACCGCTGATAAACGCTAATGGACGCTGATCAGAAAAGAGGCTCGGAGGCGAGTCCGATCAGCGTTTATCAGCGTTTATCAGCGGTTCCCTCTGCTTGATTCCGGCGGCGATCGTGGGGATCGTAGAGAATCCTCAGAGAGAGCTGCGCACAGGAGGTCTCGATCGATCGATGGTAAGCCTGTTCGTTCAACTGCGTCGGCTAGGGGTCTTGCTCGCCTGCATGGGCGCTGCGATGTCCTTCGCTCGGGAGGCTCGCGTCGAGGACCATCTTCCGGTCGAGGGGCCGGACCTCGTGCTGTGGCTCGACGCAGCGCTCGCTGTCGATCCTGCCGAGTCCGGACAGAAGGCCAAGACGCCGATCGCGCGCTGGATCGATCGCAGTCGCCACAAGCACGACGCCGAGCAGCCGCTCCACGAGCAGCGGCCGACGCTCGTCGCCGCGGGGGCCGGACAGCGCTTCCCGTTCGTGCGCTTTCGTGCAGGGCAGAAGCAGTTCCTGGCGATCCGCGACCGCGCCGATCTCGATCTGAGCACGCTGACCGCGTTCGTCGTCGCGAGAGTCGAGCCGCGATCGCAGAGTATGTGGCTGTTCGGGAAGAACAACTTCCACGGGCCGTGGACCGGCTACGGCATCGCGGTCGAGGGCACATCGGCTCGCCCGTGGCCGCATCTCGGATTGGGACACGTCGGCTCCGCGTCGAACGGCTACTTCAAGAACGGACGCAGCCTGCGTGGCGAGTTCGCGCTCGTCGAGCTGTTTCACGACGGACAGCGACTCGACGGAGCGGTGAACGGTCTGCGTCAGCGACGAACGGTGTCGGGTCGCGTTCTTCCCAACGATCGCAGCCTGCTGATCGGAGCCAGCCCGCAGGTGCGCCCCGCGGTCCAGTTCCTCGAGGGCGACATCGCCGAAGTGCTCATCTACCGCCGTGCCTTGTCGTCGCAGGAGCAGGAGCGCACGCGACGGTACCTCGCCGCGAAGTACGCGATCGAGATGCGTCCGGCCGACGAGACGCCCGAGATGGTCGTCATCGAGCGCGGCACTCTACCGGTGGCGATCGAGAACCCGTCGACGCCGCGCACGCGCACACTGTCCACAGCGGAGGCCGATGGCGTCCTGCGGCGCGATTGGCTCTTCCAGGCCGGCGGCAGCCCGACGTTGCAGCGCGCCGCGAACGAGATCCGTTGGGCGCGCGAGCTGGCGGCTCGCTTGCAGCGCAGCGCGGCGGCACTCGACTTGTCGCGCGAGCTCGCCGAGCTCGATCGTCTCGAAGGTCGAGCGAGTGTCGGATCAGGTGCCGATGCGAACCCGACGGAGCTCTACCTCGACGTGCGGCGCGTCAAGCGGCGGATTCAGCTCGCCAATCCGGCGATCGACTTCGATCGGCTGGTCTTCATCGATCAGCCGTACCCGCGCGGCGCGGGCTGGAGGCACCAATCGATCCATCGCATGGGACACCGCGCGGTGCCCGGAGGCCGACTGCTCGTCCTCGATGGTCTCCACCCGGGGGGCAAGCTCCGGCAGCTCTACCCGCCGCGGACCGGAGCGTTCTGGCGGCCGGAGGTCTCGTACGACGCGACGCGCGTGCTGTTCTGCTACAAGGCGCACGACGAGAAGGCATTTCACCTGCACGAGATCGACTTGGACGGCACCGATCACCGGCAGCTGACGCACGGCGACTACGACGACATCGATCCGATCTACCTGCCGGGTGGGCGCATCGCGTTCACGACGACGCGCGGCAACAGCTACGTCCGCTGCGGACCGTTCATCTACAGCTACGTGCTGGCGCGCTGCGAAGCCGATGGCAGCTCGGTCTATCTGATCAGCACGAACAGCGAGCCCGACTTCGTGCCGTCGATGCTCGAGGACGGCCGCGTGCTCTACTCGCGCTGGGAGTACACCGACAAGGACGAGGTGCGAATTCAGAGCCTGTGGACGACGAACCAGGACGGCACAGGGACAGCGGTGTTCTGGGGCAATCAGAGCCTGTGGCCGGATCACCTCGCCGAGCCGCGACAGATTCCCGGCAGCCATCGCGTGATGTTCGTCGGCGTCGGCCATCACGATTGGTTCTCGGGCTCGGTCGGCATCGTCGATCCGGCCGTCGGAACGAACTTCCCGCATGGGCTGACGAAGGTCACCGCGGACCTGCGCTGGGCAGAGGTGACGCCGCCGCCGGTCGATCCGCGCGAGTCGGAGCGCTATCACGCGTCGGGACGCTTCACGGGCTATCTGAGCCCGTATCCGCTCTCGGAGGACGATTTCCTGGTCTCGGCGCGCGGCGAGGGGGGCAAGTTCCGCATCTACCTGATGGACTTCGATGGCAACCGCGAGCTCGTCTACGAGGGCGTGTACAACGCGTGGCATCCGACTCCCGTACGAAAGCGCGTCGCGCCGCCCGTGCAGCCGGATCGCGTCGTGTGGCCAGGCTCGGGCGATGATCGCAGGCCGAATGCGCCGGGGACGTTTCACAATCCCGATGTCTATCAGGGCGTGCCGGGTCTGGCCCGCGGCAGCGTCAAGTACCTGCGCGTGATTCACCAGGAGGCGAAGACGTACTCGACGTGGAACAAGACGTTCCGCAACTCGGGGCCGGCCGTGTCGATCGTGCATTCCGAATCCGTCAAGCGGATCATCTCGATCGTGCCCGTCTACGCCGACGGCTCGGTGTACTTCGAGGCGCCATCGGGACAGTCGCTGTTCTTCCAGCTTCTCGACGAGGACTACCGCGCGCTGCACACGATGCGCTCGTTCACCGGCCTGTTGCCCGGTGAGCATCGAGGCTGCGTCGGCTGCCACGAGGATCAGGGCACGACGCCGCGGGCGGGGTCGCGTGTGAGCCTCGCCATGCGCGCTGGGCCGAGTCCGTTGCGTCCACCGCCGTGGGGAGATGAAAGCATCGGTTACGAACGCTTCGTGCAGCCGATGCTCGATCGATTCTGCGACGATTGCCACCAGGGAGATGGCGAGGCGCGCGAGGTGCTCGACCTGACGTTGCGCCCCGGTCTGAGCGTGTTCAAGGAGCCCTACCTGACGCTCGTCGGACCGGCGAGCTGGATTCCCGGCGGGCAACAGGGCAAGCCCGACGCGGCGGGTTTCGGCGACGCGGCGGCGATCCCCGTGTACAGCCACGGCGGTCGCATCATGGGCCGCGACCCGACGACGCTCGGCACGTTGCCTCCCGGGCGGTATCTGTCACGCGGCAGTCGACTCGTCGAGTTGGCCTCAAGCGGCGAGCACTACGACGTGCGCGTCGACGCGCTCAGCCTGCGGCGGTTGATCGCGTGGGTCGATTGCAACAGCCCGTTTCGTGGCGCCGAGGAGATTCGCGCGCTGGACGATCCGGACTTTCCGGGCATCGAGCTCCTGCCGGTGCGGCCGCGGCTCAAGACGGCGCCGACGGTCGCACGCCCGTGACCGAAAGAAAACGCGAATCCGGGCGCGCTACGGGCATGCCGGGAACGCGTCGCAGCTCAGATCGTCCTCGGTCGGGTCCGTACCGCACTGCGGGAACGGCGCGCTCGGTCGCGCGGCACCTTGGAACAGATGGCCGAGGATGCGCACCGCGTCGGTGACCTCCACCGCGCTGTTGTCGTCGACGTCGGCGGCCTTCTCGCAGATCGGCTCCAAGCCTCCCGCGAACAGCCAGATCAACACGGTCACCGCATCGGAGATGTCCGTGCGTCCATCGCCGTTGACCTCGCCGCGCACGAAGCGCGTCGGGCCGTCGCCACAATTGCCGGCTTCATGGGCGCCCATGTCGATGCCGTCGCCGCACGGGCGCGCGTGACCGTCGATGTCCGCAGCGGGCGCGTCGTCCGTGGTGCCGGTGTCGATCGCCGGCGAGCCCGGGCCGAGCCGGAAGTCGTTCGTGCCAGGATCGACGAACAGCGGATCGTCCGTGAGGTTGCCGTCGCCCCACGAGATCGTCGACTCGTCTCCCGACACGGAGATGCCGTCGACGCCGTCCTCGATGATCGACGAGTGGACTGTCAGGTGCGAGCCGCGATCCTCGATGTCCGTGTTGTCGCTGTCGGCGAGGGTCACTGGCTGCGAGCAGTTCCAGATAATGCAGTTGATCAAGGTCGCCGAGCCGCCGCCGGGCGGCAGGTTGTACGGAGGACCCCAACGTCCGAGGTCGAAGAGCCGCAGCCCGCGACCGCAGTCGTAGACGGTGTTGTTGATCAAGAGCGCGTCGCAGGAGTTCTCGATCGCGATGCCGCCGTTCGCGCAGTCGGACACGACGTTGTTGATCAGGACCGGATCGCAGCGGCCGCGCAGCACGATGCCGTGGTCGTCGGTGCCGCGGATGATGTTGCCGATGATGATCGCCGAGCAGTTCGTCGGGTTGATCGCATCGTCGTGCTCCGGGTACTCGAACAGGTTGTTGCGGATGAGCGGCGCCGGGTCGCTCTCGCCCCAGAGATCGACATCGTCGTTGTCGCCGTGCTTGTTGGTGAAGTAGCAGTCCTCGACCACCATCGGCGCGTAGCGACCGTGGACGCCCTGTCCGATGCCGAGGAACCGGCACCCGCGCACATTGACTGACGCGACGCCCTCGATCTCCGGGTCGTCCGAGATGGCCGCGATCGCGTCGCCTTCCGCTCGGTTGCCGTCGTCCGGGAGGTTTTGGAACACGCAGTTGTCGAAGTCGACGTGCGACGCGACGACGACGATGGCCTCGTGGTAGTCGCGCGGGCCCTCCTCGTAGTAATCCTGATGCGCACCCTCGCAGTCGGCGTACTCGAACGTCGTGTACGCGAACCGGCCATCGTCAGCGGCGAGGAACAGGATGCGGTCCCACGTCGTGCCGTCGCCGAAGTGGGTGAAGCGGATCGGCGCGCCCTCGGTGCCGGTCGCGTCGAGCTCGCCGTGAACGAGCAGCGAGACGTCCTCGCGCAGGAACACGGTCGTTCCGGGAGCGATGGCGAGGCGCACGCCGGCGGCGACGGTTACGGTCTCGTCGACCAGGTACGCTCCCGACCACTCGGCGTTCGCATCGAGCGTTCCCGACGCGCGGTTTGCCGGCGGGATGTACGTGACGTCGATCGAGTCCGTTTCGACGACGGCATCCGTCGCGTCGAGGGCCTCGACCGTGATCGTATGCGCGCCGGCCGTGAGTGTGACGGCTGCCTGCCACGTGTCGGCGTCGAAGCTCGCCGCGACGCCGTCGACGCGCACCGCGACCACATCGCCGCCGGACGTCGTGCCGCGCAGCGTGACGATAGCCGTATCGACGATCCACGCCTCGCCGTCGCGAACAATCGATCCGGAAACGACGCGCAGCGCGGGGATCAGCGAGAAATCGCTGCTGCCCAGCGACGTGTTGTGCCCTTCGATCGCGAGCACGTTGGTCCCCTCGATGAGCAGATCGGCCGCGACGCCGAGGTCGAACGTCTCGGGCGAACCGGCTTCATGCGACCCGTCGGCCGACGTGTCGCGGTCGATCGGGCCGTCCGGCATGTTGGGGCGCTCGACTTCCTCGCCGTTGAGGTAGGCGACGAAGCCGTCGTCGTAATCGACTTCGAGGATCAGTCGACCTTCCGGCAGGGGCGCAGCGATGGTGAACTCGCGGCGGATGTAGACGGTCCGGTAGTTGTCCTCCATGTCATCGAGGACGGTCGCGTCGTCGCCGTCGTCGTACCCGAAGCCGCTCGGGCCGATGTCCCAGCTGTCGTCGTCGAAGCCGACCTCTTGCCACGCATCCGCCGGATCGCTCGGATCAGCCGTGCCGCGGAAGTAGCGCCAGTCGTCGCCCGGCACGATGAGGTCGCCGCCGCCACCGACGAGCTCGATCGTCAGCGCCGGCGAGGCGCCAGTCGTCGTGAAGAGAATCGAGACAGAGAGGACCCAAGGGGCCAGCCGGGCCCGCCGTGCGCTCGCGCCGGACATCATGTGCATCTCCGATTGCCGCGTCATTTCCGCGTCTTCGCTTCGATCGATGAGACACCCGGTCGGACGGCGGGTCAAGCTACAGCCCCGCTCGACGCGCAGCGCTCGACGGAGGCGAGCAAGCCGCGGCATCGCAGGGCTCTCGACGGGGGGGGCGGTACGCGAGTCGACCATCGAGGAAATGGCAGCACGCCGGCTCCAGTAGGCGCTGGCGACTGAACGCGCCCCCGCGTCATCCGCTCGGCGTCTCGCTCCGTCCCGTCATGCGCATCAGCTTCCGACGCAGCTCCTTCTTTGTCGCCGCGTGCTCTGCGTCGTCCGCGAGGTTCTTCCACTCGTACGGGTCGGCGCGGTGGTCGTAGAGCTCCTCCGCGCCGTTCGCGTACAGGATGTATCGCCAGTGTTCGGTGCGAACCGACCAGTGCTGCTTCGTCGGATCCTTCTTGTGCTTGCCCGAGAAGACCATCGTCAGCGCGGCGTCGGGTCCGCTCCACTTGCGCTGCTTCGGATCGACGAGGAACGGCCGCATGCTGTGTCCGTCCAGCGGCGCGCCTTGGTCGTTCTTGCGCGTGTCGCCCTGCAATCCGCAGAGATCGACGAGCGTCGGATAGATGTCGATCAGCGAGACCGGATGCTCGGCGATGCCGCCGGCCTTCGCCACCCCCGGCGCGCGGATGACGAGCGGTATGCGCGCGCTCTCCTCCCACAGCGAGTTCTTGAACAGGTAGTCCTTCTCGCCCATGTGGTAGCCGTGGTCGCTCGTCAGCACGATGACCGTGTTGTCTTTCGCCGGACCGCGATCGATCGCGTCGACGATTCTCCCGACGTTCGCATCGACGGCGGCCACACACGCGAGATACGCCCGCACGTACGTCTTGAGCGCCGTCTCGAGATTCGGGTAGGACTCGAGGAGCAGCCGGAAGTGCTTCGGGCCCTTCTGGGTCGGCGGGAAGACTTTGAGGTAGTGGCAGTCCTTGTTGTCGCCCGGCTGGATCTTCGGCAGCTCGATCGACTCGAGCGGGAACATGTCGAAGTACTTCTTCGCGACGTGAAGCGGCGTGTGCGGGCGGATGAAGCCGACCGCGAGGAAGAACGGTTGCTTCTTCTTCGCTAGCGCCCCGATGCGTTCCGCGGCCCACGCGGCGTTGCGCTCGTCCGGCGTCGGGTCGCGATGATCCTCGTCGACGTAGCGCAGCGGGATGGTCTTGCCCCATTTGCCGTAGATCCAACCCTTCTTGCCCGGAGCGTTCGGTCCGTACGGTAGATCGGACAGCGGAGCGAACGAGCCATCGACCGCGCCGATCGATCGGAACGGCTCGGGAACCGACGGATGCGCAACGCGCTCCTTGCCGTCGAAGACGAACGGGCCGTAGTCCTGCTTGTGCGGGAACTCGTCCCATACAGCGGCGACGTGGTGATGCAGCAGCTTGCCCGAGCCCGCGACGCGGTAGCCGTTTGCACGGAAGTGCTCCATCACGGTCCGCGAGTTCTTGAGCACCGGGTTCGTGAACCACTTGTCCCAGAACAGGTTCTTCGACGTGTGCGGGTAGATGCCCGTGAACAAGCTGGCTCGCGACGGCGCGCAGACGGGGTTGTTGCTGTACGCGCGCCGGAACGACACGCCCGAACGCGCGAGGCGCGCGATGTTCGGCGTCTTCGCTTGCGGGTGCCCGCCGAAGCCGGACACGTAGTCGTTCAGATCGTCGATCATGATCCAGACGACGTTCGGACGCTCGGCGGCGCGCGCACCTTCGACCTGCGTCAGCGCAACCGGCAGCGACACGATGACGGCGAGCAGCAACGCTCGGCAGTTCATTCGGTTTCTCACAGGCTCCAGCCCTCGCGATACGGCGGGTTGATGAACTTCTCGGCGCCGGGATGGTTCGGGAACTTCATGTTCACGGGATCCCACTCGAGCTTCGCGTTCGTGCGGATCGCGATATTGCCGAGCAGCACGACCTCGGCGAGGTGCGCGGCGTGATCGACGAAGTCCGAGCCGGCCGCAGGCCCACCCTTGCACGCGCGGATCCACTCGGCGTGCTGACCGGGCGAACGCGGCAGCGTCTTCGGGGGTACCTTGAACGCCTTGGCGCGGCTTTCCGGGATCAGCCGTCCGTTGAGCATCTTGCCCTTGTCGCCGACGTACAGGATGCCGTCGTTGACCGCGAACGGTGCGCCGGGGGCGAGCTCCTCCGGGCGCGGCGGGCGCATGCCGCCGTCGTACCAGAAGATGCTCAGCGGGCCGTGGGTCTCCGACGCGGCGAATCTGTAGTGCGTGATGGACGCGAGCGGCGCCGTTTCGTCGCTGATCGTCTTCGGGCGTTGCCAATTGGTCGAGCACGCCTCGACGCTCGTCGGGTGGCCGATCTTCAGCGTCTTGAAGATCGTCGACAGCTCGTGGCAGCCGATGTCGCCGAGCACGCCCGTGCCGAAGTCCCACCACGCGCGCCACAGGAACGGCAGGTAGCACGGGTGATACGGCCGCATCGGCGACGGGCCGACCCACAGGTCCCAATCGAGCGAGCTCGGAACGGGCGGACGATCCGGCGGGCGCGGGATGCCGCGTGGGGAGATGTCAGGATTGCGATTCGACCACGCGTGCACTTCGCGGACGTTGCCGATCGCGCCGGCGGTGATCATCTCGTTGATCCGCCGGGCTCCCTCAGATGCTTGGCCCTGGTTCCCCATCTGCGTCGCGACTTTCGACTCCCTCGCCGCCTCGCCGATCATGCGCGCCTCGTAGACCGAGTGCGTCAGCGGCTTCTCGCAGTACACGTGCTTGCCGAGCTTCATCGCCATCATCGAGATGACGGCGTGCGTGTGATCGGGAGTCGCGATGACGACCGCATCGATGTCCTTCTGCGCCTCGAGCATCCTGCGGAAGTCGACGTGCGGCTTTGCGTTCGGCCAGGCCTTGAACGCGCGCGCGGCGTACTTCTGATCGACGTCGCACAGCGCGACGATGTTCTCGCCGGCGACGCCGCGGAGATCGTTGAAGCCGCGACCGCCGATGCCGATGCCCGCGATGTTCAGCTTGTCGCTGGGCGGCTTGGTGCCGCGTCCGAGGACGTGGGCCGGTGCGATCGCGATCGGTGCCACGGCGGCCGCAGCGCCCAGGAACTTGCGGCGAGAGAGACGAGTCTTCTTCATGGTGAGCGCCTTCCCGTTTCCACGTTGAGCAGCCCTTTTTCAACGGACTGCGGTTGCTACGCGCGCGCGTCCTCAACTACGATCAGCAGCCGCTGATCGTGACGCTGTGACGCGGATCACGACCATCCTACTCGCTCGACGGAGAGAGGGTCGAACTCCATGGGAATGTTCGAGACATTTGGCGAATCCGCCGATCACGTTGGCCGCAAAGAGAACACGCTGCGCAAGCTCGAGCGCCTGAACAAGGCGCTGCGGCACGAGGAACCCGACCGCGTGCCCGTCAGCGACTTCTTCTGGGGCAACTTCATTCGCAGGTGGCGTGAGGACCTCGGCCTTCCCGACGACGCGAATCCCTACTACCACTACGATCTCGATTGGATTGTGACCGTCCCGAACATGGATCCGTGGATCCGTCCCTTCGAGACCCTCGAGGAGAACGACGAGGAGGTCGTCGTCAAGACCGGCTACGGCGCGATCATGTACAAGCGCTTCGATCTTCCCATGCCCGAGATGCGAGCGTGGGAGATCGACACGTTCGACAAGCTGGAGCGCGCCGAGTTCGACGATCCGCGCGATCCGCGCCGCTTCTTCGAGGCCGGCGACAACCAGATCGCCGGCGTCGGCGACGGCTTCGAGCGCAACTCGCCGCCGTGGATCGACACGGTGAAGTCGCTGCGTCCCGACTTCCCGGTCTACGGCAGCATGGCAGAAGTCAGCGAGTGCCTGACGCGGCTGATCGGGCAGGAGCACGCGATGCTCTGGATGGGCATGTATCCCGAGCGCATGGGTGCGGTGATCAACCGCATCGGCGCGCACTACGTCGAGTGCGCCAAGGCAGCGATCGACGCTGCGGAGGGACTGCTCGACGGCTTCGTCGTCTGGGGCGACGTCGCGTACAAGAAGAACATGTTCTTCTCGCCGGTCTACTGGCGCGAGTACTTCAAGCCGTGGGTCGAGCAGATGGTCGCCTACGCGCACGACAAGGGCCTTCCCGTGATCTACCACGGCTGCGGCAACGTCGAGTCGATCTTCCGGGATTTCATCGAGATGGGCATCGACGGCTACAACCCGCTCGAGGCGAAGGCCGGGCTCGACGTCGTCGACTTGCGCGGCGAGGTCGGCCACGACATCGCCTTCTGCGGCAATAGCGACATCCAGGTCTGGGAGACCAACGACCTCGAGGTCATCCGGCGCGAGGTGCTTCGCAAGCTCGCGGCGGCGCAAGGCGGCGGCTACGTGTTCATGTCCGACCACTCGGTGAGCAGCGCGGTGTCGGGTCACACGTACGACACCATCGTCAAGCTCGTGCGCGAGTACGGGCAGTATCCGCTCGATCTGGCCGAGCTCGAGAAGGAGTGCGCCCAGTGACACCGAATCCCATGCTCGGCATCGGGCTGCACTCGATCGGCGCGTTTCTGTCTGCGAACTGCTATGCCCCGCAGAAGGGCCTTCGCGGGTGGTCGTGGGAGTCGTTCTGGATCACGCAGGCAGCGTGGTGCTGGTTTCTATGGCCGATCATCGGAGCTTTCGTGACGATTCCGCATCTCGGTGCGGTTCTCGCCGAGGCCCCGAAGATGCCGATGCTCTTGTCGTTCCTGTTGGGCATCGCGTATGGCGTTGGAGGCACCGCCTTCAACCTCTCGATACGCCACATCGGGTTCTCGTTGACGTACTCGATCGCCATCGGGATCTCGTGCGTGCTCGGCACCATCGTGCCCCCGATCGCCCGCGGTCAGGTGGGCGAGATCGTCAGCCGCCCCGGCTCGCTCTTCGTCATTCTCGGTGTGACGGTCGGCGCGTTGGGCATCGCGCTGTGCGGCGTGTCGGGTCGCTTCAAGGAGCGCGACCTCCAGGGCGGCGACGAGAAGGGGCGTGGCGAGTTCAACTTATGGAAGGGGCTGCTGCTTTCGACGATCGCCGGAGTCCTGTCGTCCGTCTACAACTTCTCGCTCGAGGCGGCCGACCCCATCGCCAAGGTGGCCGGGGATTATGGCGCAGGACACTGGAAGGACAACGTCAAGTTTCTGTTCTCCAATACCGGCGCATTCGTCACGGCCGCCGCGTACGCCCTCTACCTCGCGAGGCGGAATAGCTCGCTTCGTGAGCTCGTGGAGCTGCCGGACGGACGGCCGCGCCGTCAGTTGATCTCGAACTACGCGCTGGCGTTCCTCACAGGCACGTTGTGGTACGGCCAGTTCTTCTTCTACAACCTCGGCCACTTTCGGTTAGGGGGCGCCTACGAGTTCTCGAGCTGGGCCATCCACATGATCCTGCTCGTCCTCTTCAGCAACATTCTGGGCGTGCTGTTTCGAGAGTGGCGTGGCTGTCGTCCGCGCACCAAGCTCGCGATCGCCGCCAGCCTGGTCGTGCTCATCGCCGGGTTCTTGCTGCTGGCCTACGGAAACCACCTGGGGAAACCACTGACGGAGTGAGCCCTCCGGGCGCAGATGCCGATTCTTGTCACAACACCCGCGCGAGCGGCTCTGATGGACTGACGGTCCGTACGCGTGACATCGGGGCAGTCGAACGATGGCTCGATCGCGACTTGGAGGCGACACCATGGACGCGAGATTCTGCGTATCCCTGCGCTCGTGCGTCTTGCTCGTGGCAGTGTGCATCGGACTTGAAGGTCTCCGCGCGCAACCGGCCGGCTATCCGACCTACGCCGCGAACTTCTCTACCGACGCGTCGTCGACGAGGGCGGGCTACTCCGGTCCGGGGTTGCTGCCCGCCTTCTCGTTACCCGGGGGCGATATTCTGGGCCAGTTTCTGGGGCGGGGACGCGTGGTTCCACCGATGACCTGCAACCGTCCGGCGGTCATCTGTCCCGCGGGTCCGGTCGGTATCGGGATGGGCTTTCCCCTGCCCGCGCACGCCGTCGAGGTCGACGCCTACTCGACCGGCGACGATTGGGACGGGCCCGCCGAGCCCTGGACGATCCTCTTCTCGGTGGATCGTCGCTCCAGGGGCTTCAGCTTGCCGCGGCCGTTGCCCGCCGCGACGTGGTCCGAGGTGGCGCTCGAGTCCGCGGCGAACGATGCGGCCGCCGATCTCTTCGTCAGCGGCGCCTTCATCCGGGTCGTGCAGACCGGCAATCTGCGCTACCTCGTCGTCGGAACCATCGGCTGGAACTACCTCGGCTTCGACGGCGACGGCATCCAGGCGGCGCCGCTGCCGGCGATGGCACCGACCGGTATCGGTCTCGTCGAGCCCTCGCCGCCCGGCGGCGGTGACAACCTCGACGGCACCGACAGCTTCATGAAGACCTTCCGCTTCCACACGGTCGGCATGACGAGCCCGCACTACCAGCCGCCGTGGTTTCCGCCCGCTGGCGTTCCGGTCCTCGGAACCGGCAGCAAGCTCGAGAAGGGGCTGTTCCTCTCGCTCGGGCCGGGTTCGGCACGCGCTTACGGCGTCAGTCCCGCGGACATCCTCTGCACGAACAGCGGCGGGCCGCCGTGGGTTTGGGCCAGCGCCGCGCAGCTCGGGTTGCACCCGGTGACGGACGATATCGACGCGCTGGCGATGTGGGTCGCTCCGGGGTTGGCGCCGGTCGAGCCGGGCATGACGTACCGCGGCGTCGGCGCGGTGATCACGTTCTCGGTGACGCCGCAGTCGAGCATCGTCGGCGCGATCGATCCGCTCTGGGGCATCCCGATCATGCCGGGCGACATCCTGACGCCTGGAGACTGGCTCGGCTACCCCGGGCAGACCGCGATCCTCGTGCCGTCGGGCGGGCTCGGGCTGTGGCCCATGCTGCAGCGTCCGCCGGGTGTGTTCGCCGACAACGTCGATGCGCTGCAGGGCTACTCGACGCCCCTGTGCGATCCCGAGTTCCTGGAGTGGATCGAGTGGGACGCGTTCCCGCTCTGCGGCGGTGCGAGCGAGTGGCTGCCGCCGGGCGCGGCCGGTGAGTGGGACCGGTTCGAGCTGCCGGCGTCGGTCGACCTGCCGATCGGTCCGCTCGATCCGACGATCGCCGAGGTCGAGGTCGAGGGCGGCGAGTTCCGACGAGCCGACGCGAACGCCGACGGCGAGGTCGACGTTAGCGATCCGGTCGCCACGCTCGACTTCCTGTTCCTCGGCGGCGGTCCGCTCGAGTGCGCGAAAGCCGTGGACGCGAACGACGACGGAGGGCTCGATCTCTCCGACGCGGTCTACTCGCTGGCCTTCCTGTTCCTCGGCGGATCCGCGCCGCCCGCGCCATTCGATGCGTGCGGATCCGATCCGACGCCGGATGCGCTCGAGTGCGTCGTCTACCCGCCGTGCGGGTAGTCGAGCGTGCGAATCGGCCACCGACGTCCGAAGCGACGGTCGCTAACGGCCACCGGGTTGCCCCTTCTCGCCCGGTTGCTCCGGCTGCGCCGTCGCGCCCGTCGTCACATCGGCGTACCACGCGTCGAGCGCAGCGAGCATGCGACGGACGCGTTCGGGCTCTTCCGCGGACAGATCGCGTGTCTCGCCGATGTCACGGCCGAGATGGAATAGCTGCGCGCGGGCGTTCGTCGCCGTCGTGGCCTTCTTCGCCTGCTTCGCCTTCCTTCCCTTCCTTGTCTTGCCCTTGCCCGTGCGCAGCAGCTTCCACGGCCCCTGGCGGATCGCGGTCGCGCCGCCGATCTGCCAGCAGAGCTGGCGATTCTCGACACCGGCCTTCGTCGCATCGCTGTCGTCACGGGATGCGAACAGGAGCGGCAGCAGACTGCGTCCGTCGAGACGGTGGCCCTTCGGCGGCGCGGTCTTCGCTAGCTCGAGGAGCGTCGGCATCACGTCGAGGCTGATCGCGAGTCGATCACACACGCTGCCCGCGCGGATGCGACCCGGCCACCACGCGACGGCCGGCACGCGATGGCCGCCCTCCCACGCGCTGCCCTTGTGACCGCGCAGCGGGCCGTTCGAGCCGGTCGGCGTGCCGCCGTTGTCGGAGAGGAAGAGGACGAGCGTGTTCTTCTCGAGGTCGAGGCGTCGCAGCGTCGCGACGATGTCGCCGACGCCGCGGTCCATCTCCTGGATCATCTCGCGATATGCCCGCGCCTTGAACGCGGCATCGCGCCTCTCGCCGACGGTCTTGCCGCGGACGCGGAACGCCGGATCGTTCGGGCCCTGAAACGGCGTGTGCGGCGCCTCGTGCGCGACGTACACGCAGAAGGGGCGATCCTTCCACTCTTCGATGGTGCGCACGGCGTGCCGCGTGATCAGGTGCGTCGAGTAGCCCTTCTCCTCGACCGTCTCGAGGCCGTCCCACCAATCGTAGAAGCCCATGCGGTCGATGTGCGACTGGTAGTCGATGTTGCCGCTGATATAGCCCCGAAAGCGCGCAAAGCCGTGGTGCATCGGGTTGAACTTCCGGTCGTACCCGACGTGCCACTTGCCGAAGACACCGCTCGCGTAGCCGGCGCGCGCCAGCAGCCCGGCGAACGTGACCTCGCTCGTCGCGAGACCGTGGTGGCGGTTCTTCTTCGGGTCGGCGTTGATGACGCCCGGGATGCCGGCGCGTTGCTGATAGCGTCCCGTCAACAGTCCGGCGCGGGTCGGGCTGCACACCGCGCCGCTGGAGTGGAAGTCGGTGAAGCGCATGCCCTCGGCGGCGAGGCGGTCGAGGTGCGGCGTGTCGAAGCGCTCGTTGCCGTAGACGCTCGCGTCGCCGTAGCCCATATCGTCGGCCAGGATCACGACGAGATTCGGCGGCCGCGGCGCGTCGTCGTCGGCGCGGATGCTGGCGGTTGTCGACGCGGCGATGGACACGAGCGCGAGCAGGCAGGTCGAGAGCGGGTGAAGCATGTGAGAGGTTCTCCTCGTCGAGATTCCGTCGTTCCGCGCGACATCGTACCCTGTGCCGCGGCCTGCGCGCAGCGCCCCGTTGCCATCGCCCGAGCCCGGATGCAGAATCTCCGCCGGTGAACACCCGTGCTGTGCTCGCGGCGGCACGGCATCGCAACACCACCCGCATGCGACAACCGGAGCTCCGACCGATGATCGAAGAAGGCAAGAAGGCGCCGGCCTTCACTCTCCCGAACCAGGACGACGAGAAGGTCCGCCTGCGCGATCTCGCCGGCAGCTGGGTCGTTCTCTACTTCTATCCGCGCGACGACACGCCTGGCTGCACGGTCGAGGCGTGCGAGTTCACCGATGGTATCGAGGCATTCGACGAGCTCGACGCGGTGGTGCTCGGCTGCAGTCCGGACTCGACCGAAAAGCACCGCAAGTTCATCGCCAAGCACGACCTCGGCGTGACGCTCCTGTCCGACCCCGACCACAAGGTCATGGAGAAGTACGGCGCGTGGGGCGAGAAGAAGCTGTACGGCAAGGTGACGATCGGTGTGATTCGATCGACCGTGCTCATCGACCCGCGCGGCAAGATCGTGCGGCACTGGAAGCGCGTGCGAACGAAGGGCCACGCCGAGTCGGTGCGCAAGGCGCTCGAGGCGGCGCAGGGGGATTGACGGAGTCGAGGGGCATGTCGTGAGCTTATCTCCAAGAACGACGATCATCGTCACGTGGCTGGTGTTCGTCGGTGTTTGTGTTTACGTTCTCGTGATGCGGTCGCTCCGGCGGGTACGATGGATCGCCGTACCCCCCCCGTGGAGTTGACCGAGACATGCGCGCGCGACGGGCTCTCTTCGTTCCGATCGTTCTTCTGTCAGCTGCCGGAATCGTCCGTTCTCAGGACGATCCGCCAGGAGCATTGGCTTGTGGCGATACGGCCACCGGCGTGATCGACGCTGTCGATGAGGAGGATGTTTGGACTTTCGAGGGCGAGGCCGATGACCTCGTGTCGATCTCGCTCGTGCAGACCGGCGTCGTCGACGAGGACTTCTCCGTCCGTCTCGATCTGCTCGCGCCCGATGGTTCGATCCTGCAGCGCTTCCAACTCCCCTCGTGGCATACTATCCACCGGTTGCCCGTCGCGGGCAGCTACTCGTTGTCGGTTTACGACGCGCAACGCAGCTTCCGCGGCGACTACGCCGTCGCGGTCGTGTTCCTCGGTGCCGGGCGCGAGTGCGCCGACGTCTGGACGGACTGCGGCGTGACGCGCACGGTGGTGATCGACGCGCCGGGCGAGGTCGAGCTGATCTCGTACGACGCGACCGAGGACGGCCGAGGAGCGGTGCAACTCTCCGATATCGACAGAACCGACGAACGCTTCTCGCCGCGGGTCGACGTCGTGTCGCCTTCCGGCGAGATCGTCCGGCGCTTCGCGATCCAGGGCTTCGAGTTCGCGTTCGACTTCCCGATCGACGAGGTCGGCACGTACTCGATTCTCGCCTACGACCTGACCCATACGCACACCGGCCGGTTCAACGTGAAGCTCAACTGCGTGCCGCGTCTGGTGCGCGGCGACTGCAACGGCGACGGCCGCGTGCTGGGAAGCGTGTCGGACGCTGTGTTCCTGCTCGCCGCCAACTTCAACGCGGGCCCTCTGCCGGAGTGCCTCGCGGCCTGCGACGCGGACGGCGACGGCGCGGTCGTAGGCCAGGTGACGGATTCCGTCTACCTGCTCAACTACAACTTCCTCGGCGGATCGCCGCCGCCCGCGCCGTTCCCTGAGTGCGACCTGGGGATCTGGAGCGACTGGACGCTCGGATGCGATGTCGAGCCGGCGCAGTGCGAATGACGGGCTGACGAGCGGTCGAGAGGGGCGTCTTCTACACGCGCTTCTTCTTCTTCCTCTCCTTCTTCGCCTTTCTGCCCGCCTTCTCCTTCTTGGCCGCCGCCTTCCGGTCCCACGGCAGCGCCTGACGCTTGCGGTACTGCGGCCGCGCGTCGCGCTCTGGCATCGCCTCGACGAGCCGGCGGAACTTCTCGAGCGCCGCGGTGACGTCCGGTCGATCGACGCCGAGCAGGTTGCGCTGTTCCAGCGGATCGGCCTGCAGGTCGAAGAGCTTCTCGATGCGCCGATCGGTGCCGACCCACGCCTTGAACCGCTTGTCGCGGATGACGCGGTCCGTGAACGCGTTGCGTCCGTGCACGCCGTCGGCGTCCAGCTTTGCCCCGCCGTAGCCGAGCGCCAGGATCCAATCGCGCGGGGAGTCCTTCGCCTTGCCGGTGACGAGCGGCGCGAACGACTTGCCGTCGATCGTGAGCTTCTCCGGAACCTTGGCGCCACCGAGCTCCGCAAACGTCGGTAGCAGGTCGGTGAAGTCGACCAGCGCGTCCGTCTCGACACCCGCGGGTACCCGTCCCGGACAGTTGACGATGAACGGCTCGCACACGCCGCCCTCCCACTTCGATCCCTTGCCGCCGGTCGGCCTCTTGCCGTCGATCGTGCCGCGCACGCCGCCGCCCGAGCCGTTGTCCGTCGTGAACACGATGATCGTGCGATCGCGGATCGCGAGCTTCTCGAGCGCGCTGACAAGTCGTCCGACGAGATGGTCCGTGTATCGGACCATCGCCTTGTGGCGCGGGAACTTCCCCGTCGCGTCCGGCTCGAGCGGAGTGTGGACCAGCGGGCCGTGCGTCAGCGCCATCGGGAAGTACAGCATCATCGGTTCGTCGCGATGGCGGCGTGCGAAGTCGATCAGGAAGTCGCAGTAGATCTCCGGACCGAACTTGCCGGCGTACGTCTTGCTGCCTTGGCGCGTGTGAATGTACGGATCCCAGTACCGCTTGCCGCTCGGCGGGTTGCCGGTCTCGTAGCCCGTCCACACACACCAATCGTCGAAGCCGTGCTTGCGCAGCGCTTCCGGCTCGACGCGGAAGTCGTTGATCTGCCACTTGCCGGCGATCGCCGTCTTGTAGTCGGCCGACTTCATGATCGTCGCGAACGTCGTGTAGCGCTCCCAGTCGAAGTAGCCGACCCCCCACCGCGGCACGTCCCAGTGGTTCACCCAGCCCGCGCGCCACGGGTACTGCCCGGTCAGCAGCGTCGCGCGCGTCGGCGTGCACTGCGGCATCGACCACGCGTTGTCGAACTTCATGCCGCCAGCGGCGAGGCGGTCGATGTGCGGCGTCTCGATGTCGTCGGCGCCGTAGCAGCCGATCCAGTCCTTGCCGAGGTCGTCGACCATGATGAACAGGATGTTCGGCCGCTTGGCCTCGGCGCGTACACCCTCGACGGAGGCTAGCAACGCGAAGGCGAGAGTGGCGAGAATCGTCAGTCGTTGCATGTCGTTTCCACGGTTCCTTCTTGGTGTGACACCGGAGCCCCGGATCCTCTTCCTCACGATCCGCGCATGCACGCAGAGAGTCAAGGCCGTCAACCGCTTGCCGTCCGAGCCGACCCACACGTACGATGTACTGACACCACACCGGCCAATGCAACCGACCGAGAGAGGAATCGATGGTCGTCGACTCGTCGCGTTTCGGCCAAGGGAGGGGCGCCGCCGCGCTCTGTGCCGGCATCCTGTTGGCGAATGCGGCCTGCCAGTCGCGCGTCGCCGTGCGCTATGACGAGGAAGCCCCGTTGCAGCGGGCCATCGACCCCGGTCGGGCTCCGATCGACGTTGTCGTCGTGCTCGGCGGTATCGAGGGCTCGGACGATCCGGAGTTCGAGGGATTCTTCCGATGGACCCGCCGCGTCCTTCGCGAGGAGCGCTGCTCCGTGGTCCTGTTGCATGGCGGCTACGACTCGGACGATGACCCGGCGCATGCGGCAGGCGGGCTCTGGGAATCGGTACGTGACACCCTGAGTGCGCGACGTATCACCGAACCTCCCGCGACGACGGGCGAGATCCGATTCCACGTCATCGGCTACTGTACGGGGGCCGTGGTCGGCCACTTCCTCGTCAGAGAATTCGTACGTCGAGGCCCACCGATGCCCGCAGGCCGCTGTTCGTCGGCGACCGTGCGCGCCGTCTTCGTCGAGCCGGCGTCGTCGGTGGCGCCCTGGAACGAATGGCCGACGTGGCTGCGTTGGGTGTTTCTCTCTCGCCACATAGGAGTGCTCGAAGGTCGGACAGGCTACGCGATCACCGATCCGGCTCTGCGCTCAGCGATCGAGGTCGGCAGCTCGGATTACTTCCCCGACGAGCCGTTGGTCGTCGGCAAGTCGACGCTTTTGCGCGACCGTGGCCGCGGCCTCGAAGCCGCCGATCACTTCCCCTTCCGAACGCCGAACACGGGGGCCCGGCACAACGCGCGGTGGCTCCGCGATGTGCGCGACGCGATCGTCGACGGGCTGCGATCCGGTCGGACGTCGGTCGCGAGGACGAAAGAGCACGCGACGGACCGAGGCGGCGAATCATCATGAGAAACCATCGCATGCAGTGTCAGACGGGGGCCGAGCTCCTTCGACGGTCAGGGCGCTGGATCGGCGTCTGTGCCGCTATGGTGGCCCTGAGCGGCTGCGGCGGGCTGGCACAGAGGGGGGCGGATTTCGTCGATATCTGGGGGCTCGAAGCCGGGTTCTGCGCGGCCAGTCCCGGCATCGAGCTTCAGCTGACCGACCTCGTGCACACGGGGCTCGGGGGAGGTCTTTTCACCGATAGCTACGGAATCCCCGCGAGGGAGCCCTACCGGCGTCCCAACTCGGAAGTCGGCAGCGCCTACCTGATTGCCCGGCAGCGGGAGCCGCTGAAGTCTGGCCCCAGGCGTGGCGGATGGCTGTGGAACGTCGCGTACATCGGAGACTACTTCTCGGGCGACACGAAGCGCAGCGCGCCCGCGTGCTTCAGCTACCCCAAGGTGCCCTGGATCGGGCTGCTCGACTGCGAAGTCGAGGTCTACCTGTTCCCCCTCGATTTGCGTCTCGCCGTCCGGTTCGGCCAAGCGATCGATTTTGTCGCCGGGTTCTTCGGCGCCGATCCGGCCCAGGACGACGTGGGCGACGCGCCGCGCGACGGAGCCGAGACCGATCGCTTCGACCGGGAGACGAACGACGAGGCCTGAACCGATGCTTCGATACTCTCGCTGGGTGTCACTCGCGACGACGCTCGTCTGCGCGTCGGCCTCGGTCGCCGCGTTCGCTGCAGATCGTCACGTCGGACTCCACGCGACCGCGGAGCGCGTCGGCCGGTTCGAGCGACTCGAGCTCGAGATCGAGCTGCCGTACGTCGTCGACGCGCGCGATGTCGATCCATACGACCCGAGCGATGTCGAGGTCGCCGTCGAGATCGCGACGCCATCCGGCCGCCGTCTCACCGTGCCGGCCTTCTGCATGCAGCGCTTCGAGGATCGACGCCTGGAGGCGAAGCGGCCGCGTGAGTGGTTCTATCCGGTGGGATCGCTCGCGTGTCGCGCGCGCTTCGCCCCGGCCGAGGTCGGCACCCACACGGCTGTCGCGAAGCTGCGCGACCGCACCGGCAGCGCCGTGTCGAAGGCCGTGACCTTCGAGTGCGTCCCATCGCAGAGGAAGGGCTTCCTGCGGACGTCGGAGCGCGATCGGCGGTTCTTTGCGCTGTCGACCGGCGAGTCGTTCTTCGCCATCGGCCAGAACGTCTGCTACATCCGCAGCGTCGACGAGCAGATCGCGAAGCTCGAGAAGCTCGCCGCACACGGCGTCAACTTCGTGCGCCTGTGGGTCTGCTGCGAGGACTGGGCGCTCGGCGTCGAGTCGCGCAAGAGCGCGTGGGGGCGCTCCTGGGCTTGGAATCCTCCGATCGTCCGGCGGCCGGGCCGGGGAGGCTATCACTCCGACGAGCACTGCGTCCGACTCGACGGCGCGAAGGGCGCGTCGCTGGCCCTCAACCCGTGCCATCCGATCGCGTTGCGTCCGGATGCGAAGTACGCGCTGACGGGAAGCGCGCGCACCGACGCCGAGGCTGCGGTCGAGGTCGTCGTCGGCAGCGGGCCGATTGGCGACTCCATCGCGAGCGCGCGCAAGTGGCGTTCGTGGCGTCACGAGATCGATACGCAGTCCGACCAGCGGTGGGCGCCGACGATCCGCTTCCGCCTTGCGAACGCGGGAACGGCGTGGATCGGCGACCTCTCGCTGCGCGAGGTGGCGGACGACGGCAAGAGCGCCGGCCCCGAGCTCCTGTGGGAGGCGGACGTCGACCGGTCGCCGCGCGGCGACTACGACCAGCTCGACAGCTATCGGCTCGATCGCATCGTCGAGGCAGCGGAACGCCTCGATGTGCGGCTGCAGCTCTGTCTGCTGACGCGCGATCACTACATGCAGGCGTTGCGGCGGCGAGACTCGCGTGCGTATCGCGACGCGGTCGCCGACGCGAAGAAGCTGCTGCGCTACGCCGTCGCGCGGTGGGGTTACTCGACTCACGTTGCGGCGTGGGAGTATTTCAACGAGATGGACCCCGGCCTGCCGAACGAGGTCTTCTACGCGGAGTGCGGCGAGTACCTCGAGCGCATCGACCCCTACCGTCACCTGCGTACGACGAGCGCGTGGCACCCGTGCCCGAAGGACTGGGGACATGCGAAAATCGATGTCGCGAACGAGCACTTCTACATGCGTCCCGCGTCCGGTGAGCTCCTGCGCGACGCGGCGGCCGCCGTCCTCGATCGCGCCGCGCTCCTGCGTCGCACGGCGACGAGCAAGCCGGCCCTCATCGCGGAGTTCGGCGTCTTGACGAACGACTGGCGCCCGCTCGCCGAGTTCAAGCGCGACGCGGAGTACCTGCACCTCCACAACGCGCTGTGGGCGTCGATGCTCTCCGGGCTGTCGGGAACGGTGATGCACTGGTTCTGGGACGACATCCATCGCGGCGAGCACTTCCGGCGCTATCGGCCCGTCGCGGCGTTCGCGGCTCGAATCCCGTGGGCGACGGCGAAGCTGCGACCGACGGCCATCGCGGCGTCGGTCGGCGCGGAGCGGGCAGCCGATGGTGGCGGTGATGTTGACGCGGGGCACGAGCGCCTGCGCGTCGTCGCGCTC
The DNA here is from genome assembly GCA_964392615.1 of uncultured Planctomycetia bacterium. Taxonomy (GTDB): domain Bacteria; phylum Planctomycetota; class UBA8108; order UBA8108; family UBA8108; genus CAYMRB01. Next base: position 25,881 of record CAYMRB010000019.1, read on the forward strand.
GCCGGCGAGGGCTGCGCGTACGCATGGATCCAGGATCGCCGGTCGACGTGGTGGAACCGCTGCGTCCAGAGCGAAAAGCTGGCCGACGTCGAGGGAGCGGTGATCGTCGTCGAGGGCCTCGCGCCTGGCGCGTACGACGTCGAGTGGCGCGATACGCGTACGGACGAGATCACGCACCGTGGCACGTTGACGGCCCGCTCGCGGGCAACCCGCATCGACGTGCCGGCGTTCTCGGGTGACATCGCGGTGGCGATCGTGCGTCAGGGCGCTTGACGACCCGATCGCGTGTCGCGGTAGAATCCTGCGGGCTCTCGTTGGGTCTGCGTCGACGAGATCGGAGCGCGACGAAGAAAGGCAACTCGATGGGACATCGGAGATTCTATTCATCGTTCTCTCGGCGCCGCCGGCGCAGGCTGCGAATGGAGCGACTGGTCGGACGCGCGAAAGATGGCGATATCGCCGCGCGCGACCGATTGGTGGATCAGTTCTATGAATCCTGGCGCCGTCGCTTTCACGGCAAGCTCGGCAAGGCGCTTCGAGCTCGCGGCAATACCAGGACCCTGATTCACTCCGCTCTGGTCGACATCTACGCAGGCCTGCCGAGGCTGCGAGATGACGGCAAGTTCGCAGCCTTCGCCGGCATCGTGATCTGGCACAAGCTCTGCAAGTGGCGACGCGATGCGAACCGCACCTCCGTCGAGGAGCGAATCCGCGACGAGCCGCTGAGCCCATCCGAGCCGATCGAAGAGATCATCACACGAGACGAGAGCGTCGTTCGATTACTCGAGACGATGAAGTGGCTCGCGCTCGATCTTCCGAACGAGATGGGCGTCGTCTTCGAGAAGGGCTTTCAAGGCGTCTCGTTCGCGGAGATCGGACGTGTCGGTCACGCACCGCCTACGACGGTACGGGATCGCTATCGGCGCGGTGGCAAGTTCATCGCCCGGCGCAAGCGTCTGTGGGAGAAGCACCCGAACGAGCTGACAGTCGTCTTCCTGCGCGATGTCGAGCACATGTCGTTCGCCGACATCGCCGCGGACCTCTCGCTCGCAGAGAGCGAGGTGAAGCGACTCTACGCCGGCGGCAAGGCGCTGATCGGGGAGCGGTCGTGAACGACGACGAGATCGACGGCGCAGAGGAGCTGGAGGAAACGCTGCGCCTCGCCCGCGAGATGCAGGAGGAGATCTGCAATGTGCTTCCTCTCCTCTCGGACGAGGAGTGCGATCGCGCGCTGCAGGGGCTGGACAGCGCGGCCTTCTCGACGGCGACCGCCCACGGAGCGATCGAGATCCGCCCCGGTGAGCTCATCGATCGATATCGAGTGGTCGAGCCGATCGGTGCCGGGGGAATGGGCACGGTTTGGCTCGCGGAGCAGATCGAGCCCGTACAGCGTCCCGTCGCGTTGAAGGTCCTTCACGCCGTCTCACCGAGCGCTCACCAGGTGGCGGTCGAGCGCTTCGAGTTCGAGCACCGGATCTTGGCGCGTCTCGAGCACGAGAATCTGCCGCGCTTTCTCGACTCGGGAGTCCATCGCGGCCGTCACTACTTCGCGATGGAGTACGTTGCGGGGAGGCGGGTCACGACCTACTGCCAAGACGAGGCTCTGTCTCTGACCGCGCGTCTCGAGCTCTTTCGCCAGGTCTTGAAGGCTGTGGCTCACATTCACCAGAGCCTCGTCCTGCACCGCGACCTGAAGCCGGAGAACATCCTCGTCGTCGATCGCGACGGTCCGGTCGTCAAGGTCGTCGACCTCGGACTCGCGAAGGACCTCGACGGCGGCGGCGAGCCCTTGCGCACGTTTCTCACCACCGCGGGCGCTACGCCGGGCTCGTATGCGTACATGGCTCCGGAGCAGACCGAGCCGGACGCGACCCTCGACACGCGCGCGGATGTCTATGCGCTCGGTATCGTGCTGTACGAGCTGTTGGTCGATGCGCACCCGTACATGGACGAGCTCGCGGCCGACCCGAAGTGGACGATCTGTTCGGTCACGCCGCGGCGCCCCAGTGCCGTGGCAGACGGGGCGAGATCGCGCCAGCTGCGCGGTGACCTCGACGAGGTCACGATGAAGGCGATCGACAAGGAACCGGCCGCGCGGTACGCCGCGGTCAGTGAGCTGGAGAACGATCTCCGGCGCTACCTGAACGGCGAGCGCGTGACGGCCTGTCCGCCGAGCTGGGTGGCTCGGAGGTACTACGGCTTGCGGCGCATGGTGCGCAAGCACAGCAGCGCGATTGTCGCGATCGCGGCCACGCTCGTCGTCACCGCGGTCGTGCTCTCCGTCGTCGGGTATGTCCGCCGTGTCCGTACCGGTGCCCTCGATCTCGAGGTCGTCTTCGCGGGTATCGCGGCCGAGCCGGTCCTCGGCAGCGGCGCGCGCGGGGCGTCCGTGGACATCGACGGGGAGAGGAAGCTGAACGCCCCGCTCGAGGGGCTCGAGCTGCCCGTCGGCCGCCACGTGCTCGAGGTTCGGGAGTTGGGGTGGTTTCGGCGTACGCTCGAGCTGGGGGTGGACGAGGAGCGTACGAAGAAGGAGTCCGTCACGCTCGAGCAGGGCATCGAATGGGATGACGTCGAGACGAGCCTTCAAAGCCGCGTCGAGGTCGTCGAGGACATCGACGGCGACGGCATCGAGGATTTGGCGATCGCGCTCCTTCGAGAGCTGCGGATCCGCTCCGGGAGAACGGGCGGCGTGATCGGCACGTGGCCGGTTGCAAGCAAGTCCCGGTGGGTGTTTCGGCACGGCCGACTCGACGAGCATCGGGGGCTCTGCTTCGTCGCGTTCGAGCAAGGCCCGCGTGGTACGCGCGTCGTCTGCATCGACGCGGGCCGCCGTACCGATCAGGTGTTGTGGGACACGGTGCTGCCGAACGCCCGGGAGGGAACCGGCGACTCGTGCGTGATCACGGACGACCTCGACGGCGACGGCACTCGCGATGTGGCGGGTCTCGATGCTGGGGCGAGGTTCTTCGCGCTCGGGGGCGCCGCGGGCGATGTGCTGTTCGTGCGCTCGACGGGCTACGAGGGCATCGACCGATACAGTGTCGGCCTTCTCGGCCCGAGGGAGATGGCGTTCTGGGGTCAGCTGCCGCGCGGAACGGGAGTCGTCGGTGTCGTGCGACTCGATCGCGACGAGGGGGTCGCGTGGTCGTGCGAGCTGGCGCGCCTGCGCACGGCGACCCGGGTGGACGTCGACGGAGATGGCGACCACGAGCTCTGGTGTCTCCTCGGACGGGAGTCGCTCGTCCTCGACGGCTCGACCGGTGATCGACTCTCGAGCGCGCCTCTTCCTTTCGAGCTCGATCCGAACGCCTTCCCGATGCTCGTCAGAAAACCGAGCGCCGTCGTCGGCGTGTTCACGTACAGCGTCGCAGCGAACGAGACTCGTGCAGGCGGACTCGACTTGACGACAGGTCGGCGACTCTGGGAGGTGCACGTCGGAAACGGCTCGCGTCGGGCGGCGGCCGTCCTGCCCGGCGGTCGTGTCTTCGTCGGCGGAGACTTCGGCGGCCGCGTCTTCGATGCGCTTCGCGGTACGGAACGACCGCAGCTCGCCGGCGCCTTGCCGGTCGGTCAGGCGGTCAGCGGAGTGCACGTCGACGATTGCGACGCCGACGGCGAGCCCGAGATCCTCGTCGGATTGGCAGGCCTCGGTCTCGCTTGTTTCGACGAGAGGGGCAGCGAGGAGTGGATGCTGCCGCTCGATTCGGATTCGATCCCCGCGGGGGTGATTCGAGGCCCCGCCGGATCTCTCCCACGGATCGCGCTCCTGGATCCCGAGGACGCGGTCGGTTGCGTGCGGCCGCCGACCCTCGTTTGGAGACGGCCTGCCGGTACCGTTCGAGCCCGTGGCGTGGCGACTCGCGACGGAAGGGGAGAGCTGCGGTGGATCTTCCTCGGCAAGGCGCGCGGACATTCCGATCCGGGAGGCGGAGTGTACTGCGTCGACGGCCGCACAGGGCGCGAGATCTGGACGCAGGCTCATGCCGTCCCGCCGAACCGCGCGCCCGCGCTCGCCGACTGGAACGGCGATGGAATCGACGACGTCATCGCGCTCGCCGACGGCGAGATGGTCGCCCTCTCGACGCGGGACGGCTCGGTGATCGACTCGATCCCTGTTCCCGATCAGACGGGCGAGCGCGTCTACGCGACGCCGTTGATCGCAGATCTCAACGGCGATGGGCGGCTTGACTTCGTCGTGCCGCGCTACGGAGACCGCGTTGGAGACGAGCTGCTCGGGCGGGACGTGCTCGCACTCGACGGCGCGAAGCGTGCGGTACTGTGGAAGTTCCCGACGCCGGCGCCGAACGTCGGCGGCGTCGCTCTCGTCAATCGGCGAGACGATTCGCGAGCCGTGATCGCCCCGTCGACCGACGGGCACGTGTTCGCGATCGACGCGCTGTCCGGCGCGGAGCGTTGGCGCACGCGCATCGACGGCGAGGGTCCGGCGAAATCGCCAGGTGTGGCGGCCCCGGCCGTAGCGGTCTTCGAGCCCGGCGGGCCGGAGTGGATCGTGGGCGCGTTCGCGGACGGAGGCGTTTGGATGCTCGATGCGGACAGCGGCGAGATCGCGCATCGCTTCCGCGTTCCCGGCGCCACCAGCGCTTCCGGCCGACCGGCCGTTGTCGATGTGGACGATTCGGTGTGGATCGTCGCGAGCCTCGGGGAGACCGGTGTCGGGGCTTTCGACGGGCGCTCGCGAACGCGTCGTTGGCTCTCGACGGATCTCGGGGGAGCCGTGTCTTCGGAACTCGTCGTCTGCGATGTCGACGGCGATCGCCGGCGCGAAGTGGTCGCGGTGACGACCGGTGGGAAGCTCGTGGTCCTCGACCTTCTCGACGGGTGCACGCTCTGGTCTCTGAAGTTCACGTCGTTCTCGGTTTCGGCTGCCCCTGCGGTCGCCGACCTCGACGACGACAGCGTGCTCGACATCGTCATCGGCGACCATGGCGGCGCCATCCACGCGATTCGCGGGCGTCGTACCTCCGGCCTGCGCGGAGCGCGTCGGTCGAGCCGATAGCGACTCTTCCAGCCGTCGGCGGAAATCTTCGGTTTTTCGACGCCGGCGGACGCCTCCCTTGTCCCCTTCACCCGTAACGAACGAGGGGAAGGTCCCCTCGCTCGACGAGCGGAGTTCAAGGGAGATCCCCACCATGTACCGCAAGCGGTTCCGATGTAGTCTCGCTGTCCTTTTCGTCGCGTTCCTGAGTGGTCCATCGTTCGCCCAGGAGAAGTTCGTTCGCGGAGACGTCAACGTCAATGGCGCCGTCGGCATGGGCGACGCCATGACCACCCTTCAGTGGCTCTTCGACGGGACGACACCGCTGCCGTGCGACGACGCGGCCGATGTCAACGACAACGGTCGCGTCGGCCTCGGAGACATCCTCTGCCTCGTGGCCTATCGCTTCCTCGGCGGTCCCTCGCCGGCAGCGCCGTTTCCCGAGTGCGGCGAGGATCCGAGCGCCGATGCGCTGACCTGTGCGTCGTTCGATCTGTGTCCGAGCGGTCCGGAGTGGGTCGAGCTCACACCGGCGGGCCCCCTTCCGCCGCCGAGGGGCTTCCACTCGCCGACGCTCGTGTACGACGCGGCCACTGACCGGGCGATTCTCTTCGGCGGTCGCGTGGAGACGCCGAACACGAATGACGTCTGGATCCTGACCTCGGCGAACGGCACCGGGGGAGAGCCCGAGTGGATCGAGCTGATGCCGCCGAACGCTCCGGGTGCGCCGACGCCCCGCTCTGGCCATACGGCCGTCTACGTGCCTTCGAGCAACCGCATGGTCATCTTCGGCGGCTGCGCCGGCGGCTGCCTTCCTACCGTCGGAGACACGTTCGTACTGACGAATGCGAACGGTCTCGGTGGCCCTTCGGAGTGGATTCCGCTGCAGACCGCCGGCCCGGCTCCCGCGGGGCGCACGGCGCCGACGGCCGTCTACGATCCCGGCACGAACCGGATGGTCGTCTTCGGCGGCCAGAACGGCTCCGGTCATGGCGGCGCGACTTTCCAGGAGGTCTGGGTGCTGGAGAACGCCGACGGCACGGGCGGGTCGGCGAACTGGATCCTGCTGTCGACAGCGGGGCCGTTTCCTCCGGGGCAGTACGCTCCGAGCTCCGTCTACGATCCCGTCGAGAACGCCATGCTCGTCTTCGCAGGAAGCAGTCACGGAACGGGCCTCGAGACGAACGCAGTGTACCGACTGGACAACGCGAACGGGCTGGGCGGCACGCCGACCTGGACCCTCGTCGCCGAGGAAGGCGCTCCGGGGGCGCCGGTCCCGGGAGCCTGGTACGCCGTGGCCTACGACACCGAGCTCGATCGCATGATCGCCCACCCGGGGCGCAGGGAGGACCATCGCGACGGGTTCTGGATTCTCGAGAGCGCGATGGGCGGTAGCGCGTCGTGGGTCGAGGTGATTCCCGACGGACTGCGGCCGCCGATCCGCACGTGCCCGGGCAGCGCTTGGGACGATCAGCACGATCGGTTGATCCTCTTCGGCGGCAACGGCGAGACGGAGTTGCTCAACGACACGTGGGTCCTCGCGCTCTGATCGGCGTATTCGAGACGCGTCGGGGCGTCAACGGCGGGCGGGATTCCGTCGGCTTGCGACGCCTCGACGGTCGCGGCCTTTGAGTTGCTGGCTGGCCTCCGGGGCGGAGGTGAGCGCTCGTCTGCGGAATCCGCCAGGTTTCCGTCTCGGCCATTGAGCCCTCGCGGGCTCGCGGGTTAGACTGCCGTTCGCCCGGCCCCGGGTCTGCTACCCCGGCCGGCGAACCCTTTATCGCGAATCCCAGGCGACAACGCAGTAGAGCAAGAGGTGCGATCGTGTCCCGACCCGTAACGCTTTTCACCGGACAGTGGGCGGACCTGCCGTTCGAGGTCATCTGTCAGAAGGCCAGTGAGTTCGGCTACGACGGCATCGAGCTCGCGTGTTGGGGCGACCACTTCGACGTCGTCAAGGCCCTCGAGGACGACGGTTACTGCAAGGAGCGGTGGGATACTCTCGCCAAGTACGGCTTGACGGCGTACGCGATCTCCGCGCATCTCGTCGGCCAGGCGGTCTGCGACCTCATCGACGCGCGGCACGAATGCATCCTGCCGCCGGAGGTCTGGGGCGACGGCGAGCCCGAAGGTGTCCGTCAGCGCGCCGCCCAGCGCATGATCGACACCGCCAAGGCGTGCCGCCGGTTCATCGACGCGCGCCCGGACGGCAAGATTCCCGCCGTCGTCAACGGCTTCACCGGCTCGAGCATCTGGCACTCGATCTACGCGTTCCCGCCGACGAGCCAGGAGTATTGGGAGAACGGCTTCAAGGATTTCGCGACGCGCTTCACGCCGATCCTCGACGCGTTCGACGCCGTCGACGTCAACTTCGGCCTCGAGGTGCACCCGACCGAGATCGCGTTCGACATCGCGTCGGCCGAGCGCGCCGTCGCCGCGGTGGGCGGCCACAAGCGGTTCGGGTTCAACTACGATCCGTCGCACTTCGGCTACCAGGGCGTCGACTACGTCAAGTTCATCTACGCGTTCGGCCCGCGTATCTTCCACGCGCACATGAAGGATGTGTGGTGGGACAAGGGCGACGGCTCGGTCGGCGTCTTCGGCGGTCACACGGACTTCGCCGATCCGCGTCGCTTCTGGGACTTCCGCTCGCTCGGCCACGGCGACATCGACTTCGAGCGGATCATCGTCGCGCTCAACGATGTCGGCTACAAGGGCCCGCTGTCCGTCGAGTGGGAGGACTCCCGCATGGACCGCGAGTACGGCGCGGCCGAGGCCTGCGACTTCGTGCGCGCAGTCGACTTCTCGCCGTCGGGGATCGCGTTCGACGCGCAGTTCGACCAGTAGGCGACGACACGCGCGATCAGTCGACTGATCGTTGATTCCTCACCGAGCCCGCATGCCGTTCGAGCGCCGAAGCTCGAGCCGAATGCGGGCTCGGTTCGTATCGTGGGGGTCCCTACCGCTTCTCGCCGAGCACTGCGTGCGCGTGCTTGGCGAACAGCCCACGCAGATCCTTCTCGTACGCGCGCAGGGTCCGCTCGCCGAGTCCATCGTGGTCGCCGCAGCGGTAGAGCGCGCGGGCGAGGATGATCTCGCGCAGCGGCTGCGAACGATGCTCGGCGCCGCCGGAAGACTTCGGGCCAGCGTCGATCGCCGTGATCGCGTAGCCCATCATGCCCTCGGCCGACAGCAAGTCGGCCAGCGGCTTCGCTGCGGAGCGGTCCTTCAGCGTCTCGAGAGCCACCGCAACCGCGCGGTGATGCGAGAACGCCTTCGTCGCGTCGAGCTGCTCCAGCTTGTCCAGAATGACCGGAAGGCCGCGCTTCTCGCCGGTCTTGCCGAGCGCGATGATCAAGGAGTCGAGCCGCGAGAGGCTGCCGCCGAACTGGCCCATGCCGCGGAAGTTCCAGCCCTTGTCCCAGGACTGCTTGCTGATCGTCTCGATCAACGTATCGATGCCGGTCGCATCGCCGAGCATGCCGAGGATGTTCGCGTAGATCAGGCGGTGCTCCGGCAGTGTGGCCTCTTCGTACGCGTCGCGCAGGAGCGGCAGTGCGACGTCGCGGCGCTCGAGCAGGATGGCCAGGTCGCGATAATCTCGAACCACCGCGCGAACCGCCGCTTCGACGCGGTCGGAGGGCAACGGGTACGAGTCCTCGGCCTCCAGCACAGCCGCGGGCAGCGAGCCGATGTCGACGAGGTGCTGCTGCAGCTTCTTGAGGTCGATCGAGCGCGTCGAGCTGCTCTCCTCGGCAGCCGCCATCGACGCCGCGACGCCTGCCGCGTAGCCCTGGTTCTGGACACACGGCTGCATCCGCAGGATCGGCATCGCGTCGCGGTGCCCACTGACGCCCAGCCCCGTGACCAGCACGCCGTCGAAGCCCTGCGGCAGCAGCGCGCGGTACGGGACGTACGCCTGCATAGTCTTCTTGTCCGGGAAGTTGATCGTGAACACCGGGTGCACGGTATAGCCGTGCGTGTCGAAGTTGCTTCGGTGCAGCGCGACCGAGTCGGGGTACGTGCGACGGTTGATGATGTCGAGCGGCGTGACGAACGCGTCGCCGACGATGCGGCGGCGCTCGCGGCTGTCGATGAACGTCGAGAGGTCGTAGCTCTTCTCGTACTTGCGCCGCGCAGCGACGATCATGCGCCACTGGTCGACCGGATCGGATTCGTCCGAGAACGAGTAGTCGGTGTTCGTGTATCCGGTGCCGAGAGCGCGCGGTGACAGTCCCGTTCCCTGCATCGCGACGTGCTCCGCCGACGTCGTGATCGACGCTGCACCGCCAGCCGCCGCGATGTCGGCATTGCCCGTCGAGTCGACGACGGTCTTCGCCAGCACGACGCCGCGACCGAACGGCGTGGTGACGACCGCGCCGACGACGTGCTGCTCGCGCACGACCGCACCGCAGCCGAGCGTCGAGAACCAGATCTCGCCGCCAGCCTTGCGGATCTCGCGGCGCCACCATTCGCGCTTGGTCACCGGATTCCAGCCGCCGTGGCGCTTCGGGCCGCCCATCTCCTTCACGCCGCGATCGACCTCGGCGGTGAAACCCTCCCGGTACCCGTAGTAGTAGCTCGAGATGAGGCCGAGCGTGCCGACGCCGCCGAGGTGGTCCTGATACTCGACGACGAGCGTCCTGGATCCCTGGCGCGCGGCACCGATTCCGGCCGGGGCGCCAGCCGTTCCGCCGCCGATGACGACCACGTCGTAGCGGCCCAAGATGGGGAGATCGCGCGCGGGCGACGGCACGGTGACGTCGGCATCATGTGTCGGCCGAACCCCGTCGAGGAACTCGCGGACCTCGCCCGGCTGACTGGCGTTGCCGGACTCGCTTCCGGCGATGCGCGCGCCCTTCGGCTTCGGCAGCGACTTCGCCAAGCGGGCGGCGGTTGCGCCCATTCGCTGACCGAGGCGGATTTGCGCCAGCGGACGGAGCAGCCTTCCGGCAGCCTGCCGCGACACGTCCGCGCAGCCGCCGAGCACGTACAGCCGCTCCATGCCGGCCGGCTGGAGCGCGGCGAGGTCGAGCGTCATCGGATCGAACGCATCGCCCGACGCGGGTCGCCGCGACACGACCGGATCGGGCGGCACCTGAAACAGCGAGTCCGACTCGTCGACGAGCGCGACGTCGAACGTTTTGTCGCGCGCGCTCTGCTCCGCCGCGGCGAACGACGCGTAGCTCGCGTCGCGCATCGGAAGGCGCAGCGTGTAGACGAACACGTCGTGCAGCTCCGTCTTCGCCGCGAACTGCACCTCTGCCTTGCGCACTTCGACGCCCTCGCCCGGATGCGGCTCGCCGCCGACGACGATCCGTTGGAACTCGTGGCCACCGGGCGAGAAAGGCCTGAAGCGGGCGCCGGCCAGGCGGGCTGCCGTACCCCGGGCCGTCGCATCGATGACGACTTCGGCCCGGACCGCTTGCCGTCCGGCGCGATTCGCCATGACGATGCCCGCCGGCTTGCCGGCTTCGTCGCGCAGCACGTCCGTGACGGCTGCCCCGTAGAGATAGGTGACGCCGCTGTCGATCAGGGCCCGATCCAGCGCGATCTTGACGTGCATTGGCGTCGGCGGCTGGCGCACGGTCTTCGGCTTCTCGATCACCGGCCGGTCCTCGACGACGAGGAGCTCGCCGAGCAGGATTCGCTCGGCCTCCGCCGTCTTGCGCACCAGCAGCTTCACGAATCGCGTCGGCTGCTTGATGACCTTCGAGAGATCGATCGGCGTGCCTTCGTGATCGGTGGTCTGCGTATTGTCGATGGTGCCGAGGTCGCGCCACAGCTTGCCGTTCGGCGACGTCCACAGCTTGACGTCTCGGACGACGAACTCGCCCGCGCGCTGGTACGCGAGGAGGTGCACCTCCTTGACGCGCGCGATCTTGCCCAGGTCGGCGACGATCGTGACGTCGGCGTCGTACTGCACCGATTGCTGGGCCGCGCTCTGAAAGCGACCGTCGCCGAGGCGGGACGGCTTCTTCGTATCCGGGTGGATGTTGTTCGTCGGTTGGTCCGCCTCGTACGTGAACGGCAGGCCGGCGGCGAGGAGCGCCGGAGCGCTCGGGATGTCGAAGAGCTGCTTCTCGAGCACGGACAGCGGCTTCTCGCCCTCGTCGAGCCACAATCGCAGCGTGCCGGTGATGTCTTCGCCGAGATACGGCCGTGGCGCGGCGAGGAAGACCGAAGCGCCTCGCGACGCTGCCTCGACCGCCGCAGCGACGGCTCCGGTGGTACCACCGACGACGACGACATCGACGTCGTACGCTACCGGCACGTCGCGGGCCGACTCGACGATGCTCTCGCCGCGTGCGAAGAACGGGGCGATGACGAGTGCGACAAGCGCGACTTTCGACTGGCAAGAGCGGCGAAGACGCATGGATCTCTCCTGACGCGACGTCGATTTCCTCGTGGGCTGCCGTCCACCGACGACGCGGCGCGCAGCATACGATATCCTATGCTTCTTCCGCGACGCCCGCGACGGGCTCGTGACCACGACTACCGCCGGAAGAATGACCGAGCCAAGGACAAGCCGAGTCCGCCGTTGGGCCGTCCACGCGTACCGCGTCGGCGTGTTCGTGCTCATCGTCGCGCTGATTCACCAGCAGCATCGCTGGTACGTCGCCCAGCAGCGCGGCGCGATGAAGGAGCGCGTCGGCGTCGAGCAGGTCGTCGCGTTCTATCCGAAGGCGCACGCGCTGAGCGATTGGATCCCGTCGCACGGCGGCCAGAACGTCGTTGACGTCGATGGCAAGGCGCTCGGCTACGTCGTGCAGACGTCGCCGGAGGCCGACGACGTCATCGGCTTCTCGGGTCCTACGAATACGTTGATCGCGTTCGACGCCGATGATCGCGTGCTCGGCCTCTCGATTCTGCGCAGCGGCGACACGCGCGAGCACGTCGCTGTCGTGCTCGCGGACGAAGCGTTCATGACGCGCCTGAACGGGCGTGCGTGGTCGGAGGTCAGCGCTGCGGACCGAGTCGACGCCGTGTCCGGAGCGACGCTGACGAGTCTGGCGATCGCCGATGGCATCGCCGTGCGCCTCGGTGGCGCGCGCCCGTCGTCCCTCTTTCCGGACGAGATCGCGTTGAGCGAGGTGCGCCCGTTTCTGCCCGATGCGGCGAGCCTGCGACCGTCGGAGCGCCGCCCCGACCTGCTCGAGGTGCGGGACGCGGCGGGCGGCAAGCTCGGTTACGTCGCCCGCACCTCACCGCATGCGGACGGTCTGATCGGTTATCAGGGGCCGACTGACACGCTGATCGTGCTCGACCCGAACGAGCGCGTCACCGGGCTCGCGCTGAGACACAGCTACGACAACGAGCCGTACGTGCGTTACGTTCGCGAGGACGAGTACTTCTTCAACATCTTCAAGGGCTTCCTTCTCGACGAGGTCGCCCAGCTCGACATGGTCGACGCGGGCATAGAGGGCGTGTCGGGCGCGACGAAGACGAGCACGACGGTGGCCGAGGCGCTGATCCTCGCGGCGGGCGAGCTGATCAAGGTGCGCCAGAAGGCCGTGTCCGGGCCGACATGGAACCTCGCGGCCAGCGACATCGGCACGCTGGTCGTCATCGGGCTCGCGCTGACGATCGCATTCACGCGTCTGCGCGGACGACGCCGCGTCCGCATCGCGTTCCAGGTCGTGCTGGTCGTCTATCTGGGCTTCTTGAACGCCGACATGGTCTCGCAGGCGTTGCTGGTCGGGTGGGCGCAGAACGGCGTCGCGTGGCGCATCGCGCCGGCGCTCGTCATGTTGACGGCTGCGGCATTGCTGGCGCCCGTGCTCACCCGGCGGCAAGTGTACTGCTCGCACCTCTGCCCGCACGGTGCGCTGCAGGAGTGGCTGCGCGGCCGCGTGCCGTATCAGATCGGCGTGTCGCGGCGCGTTCGGCGCTTACTGGACTGCATCCCCGCACTGCTCCTGTGCTGGGTGGCGTTCGTCGCGATGCTGCACCTGCCGTACAGTCTCGTCGGCATAGAGCCGTTCGATGCGTACGTCGTGCGCATAGCGGGCTGGGCGACGATCGCGGTCGCGCTGGTCGGGCTCGTCGCGTCGCTGTTTCTTCCGATGGCATACTGCCGCTACGGTTGTCCGACCGGCGCGATGCTCGAATACTTGCGTCTCGGCGGCGCGAGCGAGCGGCTCGGTCGGCGGGATGTTCTGGCCACCGCGCTCGCACTCGCGGCGGTCGCATTGCACGTGTGGGCTTGACAGCTCTCGACTCGAAGCGAATGACTACTCGGGCCGCTTCTCGATCGCCCACACCTCGACGCGTGGCGGGTTCGCGAAGTCGAGCGTCGACGTCAGCGCTTGCATCACCTGCGCGGGCTCTTTGTCGAGGACGCCCGCGTATGTGACGAAGTGATTGCAGGGCGCCGATTTCTCGATGCCGACGCCGCCGGCCGTGCCGCCCGGGCCGATGTGATGGTGCGCCGCGACCTCCGGCGTCGCGATGCCGAGGGCCGTGCCGTCCGTCGCGAACTTGACGCCCCAACGCACGCCGCGCGCGTTCACTTGCCCGGGCACGCCGTCCGCGGCCTTGCCGACGTCGCCTGTCGCGCCGCCAGAGAACAGGTAGCGGCTCGGCTTCGAGCCGTCCGCCGCGAGGTGGGCGGGATCGTCGTAGTTCCAGAAGAAGGCGACCGGCTCGTCGAGCGTCACCTCGAACCACGACGCGCCGGCGAAGAGCGACACGGTCTTGACGAGGCCCGACGAAGGCTCGCGCAGACGGTATCGCACGAGCGCCGGCCCGCTCGCGACGCGTTCGATCTCGTGCGTCGCGTGGCGACTGCCCCTGCCGGTGTCGGCGAATCCGGCCCAGCCCGTTCGTCCCGGCATGGTCAGGTCGCGGTTCGCCGCCGCCTTGACCTCGCATACCCAAACGTGGCCGCCCTTCGGTCCGAGCACGAGTCGGAGCGCGTCGTTCGCGATCTCGACGCAGTCGTCTGCGGCAGCACTCGTCGACGCGGCACCCGGCGCGAGTTTCGCCGGCGCTTCGGCTCCGAGGTAGACGTGGACGAACGCGCGAGCTCCCTTCGGAATGCGCTGATCGACGATGAACGTCAATCGCGCGCGACCCGCCGCTGTCGTTCCGTCGAGCTGCGCGGCGAGCCCGTGCGTCTCACCCGCGTCGATCGAGCAGAACGCGCGCACCGCGCTCGTCGCCAACGAAGCGGGAAGCGCAACGTCGACCTCGATCGGCAGCTCCTCGCGATCGACCGAGCCGGCGTCGACCGTCACGCCGATGCGCGCCGGCGCTTCGGGAACGGCCCATGACGCGAACGGGACCAGCGGTTCGTCGTGCTCCTCATGCGGTTTGTGTCGGCGAGCGAAGCGCTCCGGCAGCGCGAGGCCGTACGCCGACGGGTGGTCGATCGGCTCTCCGGCGGCGGCGCGCTCGCGCGCGGTCGCGAGCTTGGCGAGCAGAGCGTCGTTCCGCGCGCCGGTGGTGCGATTTCGGTGGAGCGTCCAGTCGCGCGCGTACGGCTTGCTCTCCGCGAGCCACAGCTCTGCGAAGCGCTTGCCCAGAGCCTCGTGCGCGTCGCGGTTGTCGCGGACGAGCTTGGCGGCACGGTCGATCAGCTTCACGGCGTCCTGCGGTGTGGTCTCCGCAGCCTGTGCGAGCGCCTCGGCCGCCGCGAGACCGTCGAGCATCCGTTGGCCGATGCGGTCCATGCGCTCGGCGCCGAGAATCAAGCCCTCGATGAGCTCGGCGTTCGCGGTCGCCTCCGCGCGCAGCGCACGGAGATGCTCGAGCGCTGGTCGCGTCAGCGCCAGCAGACGACCTGCGGACTTGCGAATGGCCGCCGCCGAGTTCGTCGGCGCGAAGTCGTCGCGCCAGAAGCGGCGGTTGTACATGTTCTGCATGCCGTCGAGACGGAACGCTGCCGCGAGGAGCTCGATCGCGCGGCCGAAGTGGTCACCCTTCTCGCCGAATAGCACGCCGCCGACGCGGCGGTTGAAGTCGTCGAGCGATGTCGTCGACGCGTTCCACGCGCACTCCGCGCCCCACGCGTAGCCGTGCCACTTCGGCGAGTTGAGCGATTCGCCATCGTCCTCCCACGCCGTGTTGAGCATGCCGAGCGCGCCGTGCTTCGCGCCATCGCGGACGAAGTTGCGGATGTTCGTCGTCGCGACACCGAAGTCGGGCAGGATGCGGCTCCAGTTGCTCACGCCGGGACACACGAAGAACTCGAATCCCGACTCGGCGAACGGCGTGATCTGATCCTCGAAGCTCGCGCCGGCACCGTAGCCCCAGGTCAGCAGGATCGTGTCCTTCGGGATCGCATCGAGGTGATCGCGGTGGTTCAGGATGATGTCGCCCCACATCATCATGCGCTTGTCGTAGCGGTCCTTCAGGATGTCGTGTACGCGGCGGATGTGCCCGACGTAGACGCCGCCGACGCCGATCTTCTCGGCCAGCTCTTTCGAAGGCCCCTTGCCGAGACCCCACGTTTCGTCGCAACACACGTTGAAGAACGGAAACGGCAGCAGCGGGATGACCTCGCTGTAGAGGTCGTCGAGCAGCTTGTAGGTCTCCTCGCGCACCGGGGTCAGCAGCCAGTCCGCCTCGCGCAGCTGCGCGTACTGCTCGTGCTTCAGGATGTGCCGGAAGTGGCTGAACGATTGCTGATTGCCGAGGATGTCGATCTGTCGCGGAGCGGCAAACTCGACGAGCGCCCCGAGCTCGGCCGGCGTCAGCGAGCCGTCCGGCGGCCCGATCACCGGGTGCTTCGAGAACGCGTACTGGTACTCCATGTAGTACGTGAACAGGTTCATCTTCAGGCCGGCGCCGATGCCGACGGCTTGTTGCAGCGTCGAGAGCTTGGAGCTCGGCCCGCGCGTCAGATCGTCCTGGAAGCAGCGCCAGCGCAGCGACGGCCAATCGCGAATCTCGACGCACGGGATCGCGGCGCCCGTCCGATTCGCGCGGATGAGCTGACAGAGGGTCTGCAGGCCCCAGAAGAGGCCCTTCGGGCCGGTCGCGAAGCACGTCACTGCCTCGGAATCCACGTCGAGTGAGTAGTCGTCGACTCCCGCATCGTCGCGAAGGCGATGCCGAGAGGTCCTCGAGGCCGGCGCATCGGCGAGATGCCACTCGTGAACGGCGGCACCCGCGCCAGAGCGGCGCTTGCGTACCGGCGCGTGTCCGGCTCGCCGCAGCTCGGCGTCGAGGGCGCTCGCGAAGAGCTCGAGTGACTCGCCCGAGGCGGTGAGGACGAGGGGACGATCGAGAGAGAACGTCTCGTCGAGTACGCGCACTCGCTTCGGAAACGGGACGAGGCGCAGGTCGGACCCATCATCCGCCGCGAGCGATGGGGCGGAGACAGCGACGAGTGACAGAACGGCGGCGAGAGTCCGTAACATGGTCGCACCTTCGGCGCAGGGGGGGCGGGAACAGGAAGGTCGAGTGTCAGCCTACTCGACGAGCGGAGTCTCGAGAACCCGCTCAGCCGCCGGTGAAGATCCGGCTCACATCTTCGAACCGCCACGCCTCGAAGGCCGAGCAGACCTGGAAGACCACCGGGGCGGTGAGCACGAGGCTGTCGAATCGATCGAGCACGCCGCCGTGTCCGGGCAGGCTGACGCCGAGGTCCTTGACGCCGAGGTCGCGCTTGACGGACGAGAGCATCAGGTCGCCGAGCTGACCCGCCACCGAGACCAACGCCCCGAGCGCGAGCAGAAGCAGCGGATGGCGCATCGGTCCCTCGAACAGGAAGTAGCCGATGCCGCCCGCGAGCATGGCGGTCAGCGCGAGGGATCCGACGGCTCCGCCGATGGTTTTGCCCGGGCTGGTGTTCGGCACGAGCTTGCGGCGCCCGAACAGCTTGCCGCACAGGAACGCGAAGATGTCGTTCAGCTCGACGGTGAGCAGCAGCCACAGAACGAACGGACGGCCGTCCGCGATGTTCATCATGTATCCGAGGTGTCCGAGGCACGTGCCGAAGAACAGGAAGCCGAACGCTGCGGTGGCCACGCGTCGGATGTAGCCCGCCGGTCGGTCCTGGAAGATCGTCACGGCAGCGATCGCGCAGACGGTCAACGGTGCCATCGCGGCGAAGAATTCGTACCACTTGTCGAGCACGGCGAAGTAGACGCAGAGGATGCCGATCACCGCCGTGCAGCAGACTAGCCGCTCGCGAGAGAGACCGGTGGCGCGCGCGAATTCACCGAAGCAGAGCAGGCTCAACAGCAGCGTCGCCAGGATGCCCCAGAACGCGCCGAGCAAGACCGGGCCGATCATCAGAGGCACGAGAAACAGCCACGACAGGTACCGGTTGCGCAGCTCGATGCGCATTTTCTCCGCGATCTTGCTCGATCGCCCGGCGACGAACACCGCGAGGCCGCCGACGATCAATGCCGCGACGACGGCGATGACGATGCCCTGCGTGACCGGATGGTCGAAGGCGCCGCCGAACTCGAAGAGACGCCGGCTTGTTTCCTCGGTCATCGCTTGCCCTGCCGTGTCGATGGATACCGTCGCCCGGTCTGGCCGACAC
This sequence comes from uncultured Planctomycetia bacterium, assembly GCA_964392615.1. Lineage (GTDB taxonomy): Bacteria > Planctomycetota > UBA8108 > UBA8108 > UBA8108 > CAYMRB01. The sequence continues at coordinate 43,379 of CAYMRB010000019.1, forward strand.
CAGACATGCGGCACCACCACCGAGAATGCAAGATCCGAGTTGACCGTGGCGCTACCGAGTCGTCGCGTGCAGGTGCTTCCTGACGATGATCCGCAGCAATGTCCTGCGAGCGGCGGGAGGCTTGTCGAGGACTCGCTCGATCTCGGCTACGATCGCGGCGACCGGATCGTCTCCTCGACTCTGCGCGGTTCCGACTTCCTCTCGCTGCGGAGACGTGCCGCTGCGGAGGAGGTCGCGAATCGATGCGACGAGCGCGCCGCGCGGGCACGGCTTCTCCAGGAACGCCTTGACGGCAGCGAAGCGCTCGAAGTCCGCCCGCAGGCGTCTGGCGTCGCGTCCCGACATGGCCACGATCGGAATCGTCGCCGTCGACCGGTTCTCCTGCAGCTGCGAGCACACCTCCGTTCCCCGCAGGTCGGGGAGGATCGAATCCAACACGATCGCGTCCGGACGACCGCTCCGAGCGAGCTCGACACCGCGCAACGGAGACGTCGAACGCCTTCTCGGGCAGGTCGAATGTCTGCGTCAGCTGGCGGGAAGTCGCAGGAGCGACACCGTCGTGATCAAGAAGAAGGCTCAATAGCCACGTCGCTGCGCCGACTGCTGGCGATACAGACTGTCGACCTGTCGACCTGATCCTCCGCCGGGTCTCGGTATCACTGGTGGAACGTGTATTCCGTCAGGTCAGCGCCGGTGAGATCGATATGCGACGCGCTC
>CAYMRB010000020.1:0-43007 GCA_964392615.1 uncultured Planctomycetia bacterium
TGGCCGAGCGTCGGCGGGCCCTCGCCCGACGTCGAGGTCCGCGCAACACCCGAGAAGCGGCAGTGGTTCCGCATGCACTCCAGCCAAGTCGCCGGCGACGTGCCGACGTGGGTAGCAGCGTCGGGAGCGCGAGGTCTCGAGTCGCTCACGATCGTACTCGACGACGCTCCGGAGCCGGGATCGTCGACGTACACCGTCCGGCTCTGCTTCGCCGAACCCGACGAGCTCGGCCCCGGCGAGCGCGTCTTCGGCGTGCAACTGCAGGGCGTCGAGGTTCTGCGCGACTTCGACGTCGTGGCAGCGGCCGGCCGCCCGCGTCGCAGCGTCGTGCGCGAGTTCACCGGTGTGCGGGTCGGCGCGACGATCGAGATCACCCTCTCCCCCAGTCGCGGAACATCGATCCTGGGCGGCATCGAGCTCGTCGCCGAGGAGCCCGCGGCGACTACACGGTGAGCGAGACAGCGAAGCAGAGTCCGGCCGACCGCAGGCCCGCGAGTGTCAGGAGCTCTCCACGGCCTCGACGAGTTCGTTGCGCAGGCGATCCGTAAGCGTCAGTCCTGAGGGCTCGCTCCGAAGCAGGACGACACCGGGCCTTGCTCGCCGACTACCTCTCCGAGCGCTTCCCGGCCGTTCGCTTCTTCGAGAACATCCACTCGTAGTACTCGGCACTCGAGAAGACAGCTCGTCTCGCATTGTGGCCCGCGTCGGGATAGATCTTGAGCTTCGCTTTCTTCCCACCCGCTCTCTGAATCGCCTCGACCATGCGCTGTGACCGCTCCGCGGGAACCACTCGGTCCTTGCCTCCCGCGAACGCATGCACAGGGACCTTGGCCAGGTTTGAAGCCCATTTCGCGAGATTCTGCGTCACGTCTTTCGGCCCGCCCGGGCCGATCCCCCCCGAGATGGGTGCGATGGCGGCGAAGTGCTCAGGATGGCTCCCGCCCCAAACCCATGCCCCGTAGCCACCCATGCTATTGCCGGTCAAGTAGATTCGCGTCTCATCGACCTTGAGCGTCGCCTTGAGATGCGCCAGGAGAATGTTGAGATCCTTCGGAATCCAACCTCCCCCCTCTCTCGTACGCTTGAGGCACTGCGGCGCCACGACGAAGCAAGGAGTCTTGGCGAACTTCTCGATCCCGCGCAACAGGCTTGTTACCTGACCTCTGACCTTTTGGATGTTCTTGCCCACGCCGCCGGCTCCGTGGAGATAGATCACCAAAGGCCATGCCGCGTCGGGCTTCTCTTTCGGCGAGAACACCAAGTACTGCGGGTTCAACGCTTTGGTCTTCTTCTGAAGACTCTCGTCGAGCGTGCCGACGATCGGCCCTCGGCCCTTCGCGACGGCCGGACCGACAAAGGCGAAGAATGAGACGAGGAGCACGATAGTCTTCATGGGACTCCCTCGGGTGAATGACGGACTCATCTCAATGGGCCTGACCAGCCCACACGGACGACATCACCTGCTATCGTTCCAGATATCGAACGCTCTCGACGCTCAACTCGATCCTGCCCGACTGCTGCCGCGATGTCACGCGGTGGTTCGGTGGTTCGAACGGGTACGACGTCGATCGTCGGCCGTGAGCCGACCTCATCGCGCGAACTTGCCGCCTACGTGATCAAGGTACGTAGAAAGGCGTAGTCAATATGAACGACGCCTCTACCGAAACGGCGGGGACCAGAACGAAGACCGGAATTCCCTTGGCAGTCACTCGACCCGATGTACGATCGCGACCGGGCTCGCGCGTCCCGCACGGTCTAGAGCAGCAGTCAGTGAGGAGGCCAGGGTGAGTTTAGGTGAGGAACATCGGGACGCACAGCGGAGCGACTCCGCCCGGCAAGAGTGGGATCGACTGTTGCGCGAACTGATTCGGAGATCATCAGAGAGCCTTCGCGAGACGGACGACAACGAACTGCAGGGACTGCGCCCGTCTCCGCAGCGCGCGGTTGTCGCGCGCTGTGAGTACGACGAGGCCATGTACGTGCTGCTGAGCGTGCCGAAGACCCTGCTGAAGCAGCTGACGCCACGAGAACGAGAAGTCGCTAGGCTCGTCGGGGAAGGCCTGCAGAACAAGGAGATCGCGCGAGGGCTCGGGATCAGCCCCGCGACAGTCGCTGCTCACCTGCGCCGAATCTTCCTGAAGCTCGGAGTCAACTCACGCTCGGAACTGGCGCGTCACGGCTTCCTGTGGTGCTAGCTGCGCGACCTGCGCGGCTCAGATGACGACCAGATGCTGCCGGCTCTGGCAGAAACCCATCAGCCGCCGAGCTCGGGCCTCGAGTACCCGGCAGGTCGCCTCGGGGCCATCTGCCCTGAGCGCGTCGTCCCAATGTCGTGCCCGCTCGGAGTCCCCCAAGAGGCCGTAGAGTGCGCTCAAGAGAGAGGCGAGACGGAGCCGGGTCAGGAGCGCGGTCGAGTTCTGGGCGGCCAGGGCAGCGTTCTCGAAGTGCCTCCGAGCCGATTCGGACATCTCGAGGTTGTGGTGGGCGGCTCCGAGCACGAGATACGCGTAGCCGAGGCCGGAAGAAAGGCGCGGCCCTTCTTCCTCGATAACGTCCTCGCAGAGAAGCGCCGCCTCCTCGAACTGACCGGCGTTCAAACACAGGACGCTCTCCATCTGCTTGCGGGCGTTGAGCTGACGTCGAACTCGAGGACTCTCTCGCTTGAGCACCTCGAGAGTTCGCGCCCCTTCTGCCCCGTCGCCTCCGAAGCCCTCATGGGTCGTCAGCCATCGATCCAGGTCCGACAGCGCGAGGCGCGTGGCAGTGCCTTCGGTCATGGCGTGAGAAACCCGAAAGACCTCCAGCTGAATCCGACGCAGGAGATCGAGCACTGTGTCCGGAGCGTTCCTGGCGCCTCCTCGGGCCCGTGAGAAATACTCGACAGCCTCTTCGCTCCTCAACTGGAGAGAGCGAATTCGGCCCCTGAGGGCGTCGGCGGAGTAGCTCGAAACGCCCTCGAGAACGTCGAACGCACCGTCGAGGTCTGCCTGATGCAGATAGACCTCGGAGAAGGCCGTCACGATCTCGCGATAGGTCTCGGCGTCGTGGCTCACGTGGCTGTCGCCGTGGAATGAGGTGCGTGGAAACCTCCGAAGGAACCCGGCCAGCCACCTCTCCTTTCGCTCGGGAGAGGTGCAGTGCTAGGCAGATCATTCTACCGGGTTCGCTGTGGCAGAGTAGCTTCGACTGTCACGAAGGCATCTGAGGGAGATTCCCTCTTCGGCTCGATCTCCCCCAGTATGGTCCATCTTGACTACGCCGTCATGAGTACCGCTCCTCGCTTAGGCGGTAAGATCGCGAGACAAGTCGATGCGATCGACCTAAGATCCTTTCCATCCGGGGCGGTTGTGGCCCCCTCTTCCTCTCGGTTCGCGGGGCGAGGAAGACGGAAACGGAGCACCCATTACAGCACGTGATACTGGCCGAGACAGATGCACGGCGCGCATCGAACGGATCCGTTTCGAGGTTTCCGGAAAAGGCAGCAACGGCTCGCGAAATCGCCTCGTCCTCGTTACGACGATCGGCGATGATGCTCGGGGCATGTGGGGCGATCTTATCGAGAAGGCAGCTCGGAGGTCCACATGGGCACGCGTTGGATTCTACCCATCCCGTGGTTGGTCGCGACCGCGTTCGCGCCGACGATCGCCGATGACTGCGACGGTAACGGCCGCTCCGACGCGGTCGAGATCGCCGCTTCGCCGACACTCGACTGCGACGGCGACGGGATGCTGGACGCCTGCGAACGAAGCCCTGCATTCGGCTGGCGCGGCGAGATCGGCTTCTCGACCCATGCGCGAGCGCTCGCGGTGGGCGATCTCGACGGCGACGGACGAAGCGACCTCGTCGTGGGAGGCCGTCCGAGTGGACAGTCGGACGTCGAAGGCCTCTCTCTTCTCCTCGCAACTGACGACGGTCTCACACTGCACGGTCGCCTCGACGTCGCGCGCGTGGATACCGTCGCACTCGGCGACGTCGATCAGGACGGCGATCTCGACCTCGCCGCGGCCTCCACCGCTACCGATCTCCTGTACCTCTTGTTCAATGACGGCCACGGAGTCTTTTCGTTGGGATTGACCTTCGGTCCGCTCGTCACAGTCGCGCCGTTTCATGTCTACCTCGTCGACCTGGACGGAGACGGAGCGCCGGAGTTGATCGCGTCCGACGCTGACGGCGACCGTGTGGCGGTCTTCCGGAACTCGGGCGGCGGCGGGTTCCCACAGCGCCCCGATCGCACGCTGACCACTCAGGGAGGCCTTCGCGCTTTCATCGACCTCGACGCTGACGGCCTTCCGGAGATCCTGTCGAGCCACGACGCCCGAAACGAATCGTGGATACGCCGGAACCGAGGCGGCCTATCGTTCGATTCATCGCGCCCCTTCGACGATCAAGCCGGTTCTCCGGTCCGCGAGATCCGTGCTATCCACGCCGACGACGATGGCCGGATCGGCCTCGTCCTCCTCGAACGAGACGCCGTGACGATTCTCCGCGATGACGGCGGACCGGAGCTTGGTCTGTTGGCCCGATTCCCTCTGCCCGTCGAGCGGAGCTTGCCGCCATCGCTGCGACAGAGTATCGCGGCCGGCGACGTCAACCTCGACGGGCGGCCTGATATCGTCGTCATGCGAGAGCGTGCGGCGTGGACCCTCCTCGCGAAACCGGACGGCTCCTTTGCGCAACCGACCGATTCGCCGATCATCGCATGGCCGAATGCCTGTGTCCTGCTCGACGCCGACGGCGACGGCGACCAAGACCTCGTCGTCAACGACCCGATCCGGCCCGCCTCCATCGCCTTCAATGACGGCGCCGGACGCTTCGGCGCGTACGATCCCGATGCGCGATCTCCGCAGCGCCTCGAGAGCGCCGATTTCGACGGCGACGGAGACGTCGACCTCGCGACGATCTCCAGTCAGCCTCCGACGCTGTCGTTCCGTAGCAACGACGGTTCAGGGCGATTGTCGACAGTGACCTCGATCGCGCTGCGCGGTCCGCCGGCCGAGCTCGCCGCCGTCGACCTCGACGCTGACGACGTCGACGAGCTCGTTCTCGCATGCGGCAACGAGGTCAGCGTCTGGATTGCGCGCGACGAGGACTGGCTCGATCTCATCGCCACGATCACGCTCGATACACAGCCGCAACAGATCGCGTCAGGCGATTTCAACGGCGACGGAGACACCGACATCGCGGTCACGGGACACGACTGGTTGTCGCGCTCCACAGACCGGATCGAGGTGCTCCTGGGAGATGGCAGTGGCGGTTTCTTCGCACGCCTGCCGACCGTGCTCGGCGTCAAGCTCCGAGGCATCACCGCGGCTGATCTGGACGGCGACGGATACGCTGAGCTACTGCTCGCTGCAGCGGGGAGCTTGGCCATCCTGGGAAACCGTCGAGACGGCTCCTTCACCGCGCTTCAAGTGGTGCCAGAGAGCGCGGAAATCGAGGGCTCTGTCGTCGCGCGCGACTTCGATGCCGATGGCGATGTCGACGTGATCACCCTCGGCGACAGGCTCGATCTCTGGGAGAACGACGGCTCGGGCGCGCTCGAGCGCACTTGGCGCGCCCCCCGCCGCGCGAGAGCCCTTCGCCACGCAACCGTCGGAGACCTCGATGCAAACGGCCGGCTCGATCTGGTCATGACGTCTTGGCACGAGACCGGCCGCGTATTCGTCGCGATGGACAACGGCCGCGGGGCGTTCGCGATCTCGCAAGTCGCTGTCTTGGGCCACGATCTGCTCGACGTCGCGCTCGGCGACTTCGATCTCGATGGCGCCACGGATCTCGCGGTGGTCCATCGGCAGGGAGGCCTCACAGGACTGTCTCAGGTCGCGCCACCGACGGGCCTCGATCGGAACCACGACGGCCTGCTCGACAGCTGCGGTGAGAGCTCGTTCATCCGCGGAGACATCGACGCGAGCGGCACGCTCGATCTCTCCGACGCTGTCGCCGCGCTACGCTTTCTCTTCGCGGGGGCTGCTGCACCGCTGTGCGCCAACGCCGTGGATGTCGACGACAACGGACGCCTCGAGCTCAGCGATCCGGTCGCGCTGCTCGGCTGGCTCTTCCGCGGTGAAGCCCCGCCGCCCGAGCCCTTTCCCGACTGCGGGGAAGACCGGGCGCAGTCTCTCGGTTGCGTCGGGTTCGCGCCGTGCTCGTGATGCGGGCTCGCGTAGTCAGGATGACGTAGACAGGATAATGACGCGCAGCGGAGCCGCGTGAACGAGTGCCGCGCTCTCGCGTCTCGACTTCTCGATGGTTGTGATTGACTTCCGCGCTCGATGCGCGGATCGTGATAGTCGTCTGTGAGAGATTGTCCGCGCAGTGACTGCCAGCCCGTGGAAGCTCTCGCAATCGGGCGACACTTCTCGAGGCGGTATTGCGGTTGTTGAGATCAGACAGTCGTGGCGAGTGACTGAGACGCGACTCGAGCTCCGCTCGAGCCTGCCGGCATGGCGGTCGTCTACGCCGGCGACGGGAGACAGGGCGAGCTCGGCCGTCGTTCGGAGCGCGGGCAAGCCTCAGCGCATGTGAGGCTCCCGAGCGTGGGTTCTTCGGAAAGGGGGAGACGATGACGACGCGGCCCCATCGATACACCGTCGCCTTGTGGTTGACCGTTGCGGCGACGACGCCTCTCTTCTCTGCATCTCCGCCGGCGCGTATCGCACGGGCGGACGCGTTGCGCCCGGCGCGGGCGGGCGACGGAGCCGCCGCGGGCGTCGACTCGTGCGCGATGTGCCCCCGCGGGCGGATGGCATGCGGCGACACCGTCACGGGCCGGCTCACGTCCGAATGCGTCTTTGGGGACGGGCGGTTCTTCGAGTGTTGGTCGTTTCGTGTCGAGGAACCGACGCTCCTGACCGTGGAGCTCACCTCCGTTCCATTCGATACCTACCTCTACATCGCGGACGCGGACTGCTTCCTGGTCGGCGAGAACGATGATTGCGAGGTCGGCAACTTCGACCTTTCCTGCGTGACCGTCAACGTGCTCGCGGGGGAATACACCCTCATGGTGACCTCGTACGCCGCCGGCGAGACGGGGCCCTACTCGCTGTCGACAACGTGCGAGACAGGTGTCGATCCGTGCGTGGACTGCGCCGTCGGAACCATCGCATGCGGCGAGTCGCTCGAGGACAGGCTCGAAGACGAGGGGTGCGTCCTGCCAGGGGCCGACACGCCGATCGAGGTCTGGACGTTCGCCCTCGAGAGTCGTTCCGCCGTCGTCGCGACCCTCGACTCGACAGAGTTCGATCCCGTCCTGCTCCTCTTCGACGCGGATTGCGGCATGGTCGCCTAGGACGACGGAGGTGGTGGTGGTGGCAACGCGCTCCTGCCAGTCACGCTGGCCCCCGGGACGTACGCTCTCGGCGTGAGCACGCGCGACGGCGCCGTGGGTGAGTACGCGCTCGTCTTCGAATGCTCGGAAGGCACGCCGCCTCCGTGCGACCCGCGCTGCGTCGAGGACGAGACCATCGAGTGTGGATCGACGGTCGCGGGGCAGCTCGCCGAAGATGATTGTCAGTTCTCCCTGGGGCTGCTCCGCGCCGATGCGTTCCGATTGTCCGTGACGGAAGAAAGCTGCGTGTCGATCGAGCTGACCTCCCGCGCGTTCGATGCAATGGTCGCGCTGGCGGAGGAAGGCGTCGCGGATTGCGAGGTATTCGCTGCCGACGACAACGGCGCCGGGGGAACCGACGCGCTTCTGACCTCGACGCTCCTTCCGGGCGAGTATCTCGTGCTCGTCACGAACGCCGCCGGCAGGCTCGGGCCTTACGAGCTCTCCGTCCGCTGCGAACCCGGCGCGTGCGCATCGATCTGCGACACCTGCCGCGTCGGCGAGATCGACTGCAACGACACCGCCCAGGGCACCCTGAGCGCGACGGACTGCGTGCTGTCCACGGGCGAGTACTTCGACGCCTGGGAGCTGAATCTCGATCGAGACGCGCGCGTCGCCATCACGATGGAGAGCGTGCCGATCGACACGTACCTCTACGTGATCTCAGAAGACTGCGCGCTGACCCTCGATTCGAACGACGACTGCGAGGGCTTCGACCTCGATCGAAGCTGTATCGATCTCCGCCTGAGTGCGGGCACCTACTTCCTCCTCACATCGAGTTACAGTGTCGCCGAAATCGGTCCGTACACCCTTTCGGTCACTTCGGGCGACTGCCCGCCACCCGATCCTCCCTGCGTGGAGTGCCAGGTGCGAGAGATCACCTGCGGCAGCGATGTGCGATCGATCATCGACGGCTCGACGTGCGAGCTCGTCGGCGCGGGACCGATCGAGTACTGGAGGTTCACCGTCGGCGATCCCGGTGCCGTTCGAATCCGCGTGCGATCCGCCGAGATCGATCCTGTCATCGCGCTCTTCGACGCTCAGTGCGAGGAGATCTCCCGCAACGACGACTGCGATGGGACGACGACAGACTCCTGCCTCGAACGGAGTCTCGAGGCAGGAACGTACTCCATCGGCGTCAGTAGCCTGTTCTCCGACAGCGGGGAGTACACCCTGACCATCGAATGCCTGGGAGCCGGCGCGATGTTGCCGGGCGATTGTACGGCGGATGGTTCGTTCCACATCGGCGACTCGGTCTGTCTCGTGCGCCACCTCTTCCTCGGCGAAAGATCGCTGCCATGTGGAGACGGCGACGACCCGAGCAACGTCGCACTGCTCGACTGGAGCGGCGACGGAGACGTGGACGTCAGCGACGTCGTCGGCGGTCTCAACTGGCTGTTCCGCGGGGGCACCCCGCACGCACGCGGATTCTCAGCGTGCATCGATTTGGCCAATTGTCCCGCCGTCTGCGAGTGATTCCCGTGTCTGCCGCTCGTCTCCCCACTCGATTCGTGTCACCTCGCCTGGAGGGGCGTATGCAGTTCCTCTCCGCTGCTGTCATCGTCGCCGTGACCTTCTCTCTTTCCGTTACTGCTCTCGGCATGGAGCCCGCCGACGGTCGCGATGACGACCTCGTCGCCCCGGCCGTGTACGAGGAGCTGCGCGGCAACTCGGACGGTCGTGCATTCGTGATCGTCGTGCTCGCCGAATCGGCCGTGAGCCGTGTTCGCGCCACCGCCCGCGACGTTCGCGGCGCGGTGCATGCGGCTCAAGCCACCGTCCTCTCGTCGCTGCCTCCCGGATCGTTCGAGCTCGTCTACCGCTATGGCAACTTCGCCGTGTTCTGCGGTCGTGCGCGGATCGAGGCTCTCGAGGCACTCTCCGAGCATGCCGATGTCGAGCGCGTCGGACCAGACGTTCGCGGTGAACTACGCCTCGACGAGTCGCGCCCGTATCTCGGCGCGGATCGGGTTCACGAGGAGCTCGGCCTCACCGGCGCCCGCGCGACCGTCGCCGTCCTCGACTCGGGCATCGACAGCCGTCACCCCGACCTCAGCTCGAGCATCGCGGATGGCGCGTACCATTTCCTCGAGCAAGGAGGCGACGTCGGAGAGGGCGCCGTCGACGATCTCGGCCACGGTACGGCCGTCGCGGGCGTGATCACCTCCGACGGCGTCGTGGCACCTCTGGGCATCGCGCCGGACGCGTCGATTCTGGCCGTGCGCGTGTTCGACGCCTTCGGGGGCTGGTCGTCGGACTGGATCGCGGGCATCGACTACGTGGTGTCGCGAGCCCCTCGTCACGAGAGCCTCGTAGCCATCAACATGAGCTTCGGAGAGTACGCTCTTGCGGGAGGTGCGGAGACTTGCCCGTGCGACGAGATCGACGCCAGCCGCCTCGCTACCGCGAGAGCTCTCGACGCGGCGAGGGAGGCAGGAATACTGCCATTCGCCGCGTCGGGGAACCGCGGCTCCTGCGGCGCGACGGGCGAGATGGGCGCTCCCGCGTGCGTCTCTTCCGCTGTGGCCGTCGGCGCATGCTTCGACAGCGACGTCGGTCGCCAGCCACCCTCCGGCACATGGCGCAGCGAATGTGAGCGCGAGCTGCCACCGGAGTTCTGCGTGTTCACGCCCGACTGCTTCGACGCCGAGTCGGGTCCCGGGGAGACGATCTGCTGGACCGATCGCACCGCGTGCATCGAGCTCCTCGCGCCGGGACACGCGATCCTCGTGCCGTCTCTGGGCGGCGGAGCGTTCGAGGCCTCCGGCACCTCGTTTTCGAGTCCACACGCCGCCGCCGTGGCAGCCCTTCTCGCGGGGCGCTGCATGAGCCCCGAGCAGATGCTCGACGTCATGAGGCGTTCGGGAACGGAGACGCTGTTCGAATGTCGCGACGGCGGCGTGTCCGTTGTCGTCCTCAACGCCTGGGCCGCGCTCGACCTCGCCGAACGGGAGTTTCCGCTCTGCGCCGACTGCAATGGCAACCGAATCGATGATGCGACGGATATCGACTCGGGACGCAGCTCGGACTGCGATGGGAACGGGATACCCGACGAGTGCGACCCCGACTGTGACGCCGACGGAGTACCCGATGCATGCGAGCTCTCCGACGGGGCCGCGGTCGACTGCAACGGCAACGGAATACCCGATGCCTGCGATATCGTGCAGTCCAGCCTGGGATTTCGAGTGCCGGAGGAGATCGGCGTGGAAGCCGGGGACGAGGCCCTCTTGGCCGAAGACTTCGACGGTGACGGCACGCGTGACCTCGCTGCGGTCGGGGCGACCGACGTGTGCTTCTACTACCAGCGCGATGGCGGCTGGCAGCGATCGGAGCGACAGTCGACGCGCGCGACGCGGACGTGGTCTGCAGCAAGCGGCGATCTGGACGCGGACGGCGATGTGGATCTTCTCATCGGAGATGAGGAGGGGATCCGCATCGGCAAGAACAACGGCCGAGGTCGGTTCGGCTTCTCTGATCCGCCATGGCGCGTCGGCTCCCGATGTGTCGCGCTGATCGTGGATGACCTCGACGAGGATGGCCACCTGGATGTGGTCAGCGCCGAGCAGTTCCCGCACGCTATCGCGGTATCATGGGGTGAGGAAGGGCGCACGTTCAGCGAGGTCGCTGTGCTGACTGGTCCCAGATGGCCGGTCGGCGCCGCGATCGTCGACTTCGACGGCGACGGCCTGCGCGACATCGTCACGTCCGGCCGCTCCTCGACGTTCTCCGTGTACCCGAGATCAGGGGCGCGTCAATTCGGTGCGGAGCGGCGCCAGCCACTCGAGGCCTCGGTACGTAGCTTCGCGCCCCTCGATGTCGACGGCGACGGATTCCGGGACCTGCTGTACATCGCCGGCCGCAACGACTCGCTGCGCGTCCGTGGAAACGACGGAAACGGAGGCTTGGAAGAGCCGCAGTTCTTCACGCTGTGGGAAGGGCCGCTCGCCGTGATCGCCGACGAGCTGCTGGTGTCCGATCTGGATCGCGATGGACGGCTCGACGTCCTCGTTCACCACCTGAACCTGCCGAGCTTCTCCCTGCTCCGCGGCGGCGAGAGTACGCTGCACCCGGCGATCCAGGTCGGCGTCGACCGGATTCCGGCGACGATCGCGGTCGCCGACATCGATGGCGACGGCCTCCCTGACCTCGCGACGTCGACGTCCGACGATGATGCAACGACAGCTACGATTCATCTTCTCCGCAACGAGACGGCACCTGCCGCCAGTCGCGACTGCAACGGAAACGCGATTCCGGATGAATGCGAGGACCCGCTCGTCTGCGGCGACGCCGTGCGGTTCGTCCGCGGCGACGTCGTCGTCGATTCAGCGATCAACCTCAGCGACGCCGTCGGCATCTTCAGCAGGCTCTTCCTCGGTGCAGACGCCGGAGAATGCGATGACGCGGCTGACGCGGACGACAGCGGGGAGGTCGTCATCACCGACGGCATCTACATCTTGAACTATCTGTTCCTCGGCGGCCCCTCGCCGCGACCGCCCTTCCCCGAGTGCGACGCCGAGACGGGCGACGACGCGTTGTCGTGCGAGCAGTACGCTGGGGATTGCCCGTAGGTGAGATCGCCGTAGATCCGCCCCTGCAATTGCGCTGTCAGACAAGAAACACGCACCCCGGGCGATCGCATCGCGAACGCGACGGGGGTGCGCAGGGTCCCCGTCGCGAACCGGCCGAACTGGCGCGGCTCGCGCGGGGAGGGATGGATCAGGCGCTCGACCTACGAGTGGCAGGCGAGGGCGTCCGCCGTCGGATCCGTACCGGGACGCTCCGACGGAGGTGGCAAGGACTCGCCGCCGCGGAACAGGTAATTCAGAATCACGACCGGGTCGGAGATGTTCACCTCGCCATCGTCGTTCGCGTCCTGCGCATCCGGGCAAGTGCTCGGCTCGGCGCCACCGAACAGCTCGCCGAGGATCACGACCGCGTCCGTCAGGTTGACGTCATCGTCGCGGTTCGCGTCGCCACGCAGGAATGCCTCGTCGGACACCTCCACGCCGCATCCGCGCAGGCAATCGTCGCGCGTGGCTCGCGCTTGGTCGATGCAGTCCTCGTCGCCGGCGCAGTCGCCGAGGGTGGCGTCGAGGGCGCGATCGCAGTCGTTGGCGCATTCGGTCTCGTCGGGTCCCTCGATCCCACAGCCTTGCTGGCACGCTTCGAGCGCCGCCTGCGCGGCAGTGACGCACTCGTCGTCAAGTTCGTCCCCCCCACCGCAACGCTCGAGGGCCGCCGAGTAGGCCAGCTCGCAGCCCACCGTGCAGAGGGCGTCGTCCGGCGGAAGCTCGCCATGGCACTCGGCGGTGCAGTCGACGAGTGTGTCGCGAGCCGCCGCGAGACACTCCTCGTCGATCGTTCCGTCACCCCCGCCACACTCGGCCGCGGAGAGCTCGAACGCGGCGAAGCACTCGCGACACGGATCCGGAGAGGGAGACTCACCCTCGCACTCCTGCCGACACGTCTCGAACACTGCTACGGCTGCCCGGCGGCATTCCTCGTCGAGGTCGAACGTGCCGTTGCTGTCTTCGTCGCGGAAGCAGGCCTGCAGTGCCAGTTGGTACTCGAAGCGGCACTCATCCTCGCAGTTTTCGGGGGAGGGCGGCGGCCCGGCCCCGCAGTCGTCGATGCACACGACGAGCGCGTTCTCGGCCGCGTTCACGCACTCGCCGTCCAGGACATCGCCATCCGGATCCGGATCACCGTTCCCGCCGCGGCGGCAGTCTCGAACCGCTCGCTGAAAGGCGCTGTCGCAGTCATCCCTGCATCCTGGCGGCGGCGGCTCCTCGCAATCGCGCGCGACGCAGCGCTCGAGCACATCGCGGAAGATCACGTCGCAGCCCTCCTGTCCCCCGCCCTCCGCCAGGCATGCCTGCCGCGCCCTCTCGGCGCGCTCTTCGCACGACGCCTGACACTCGTCCGGACCCTCCCCCTGGCCCACGGCTACGGTGGTCGCCAACAGCAGAACCAGTGACGTGCCCACAACCCGGAGCGGATCGATCGGTCGTCGCATGATGCCTCCCTTGCATCTTGGCCATCTTCCGTACTTCGCCCCTCGCCGGGGCGACAACAACGAGAACGTATTGCGGCTACGTTTCGATGCCCCGTCTCTCACGAAACTGCGCCAGGCTTTTCGAGAAGAATGGCAGCCCACGTATCGCCCCGGGCGAAGTGCCTCGCGCTCGGAGCCCTTCTTCGAGGGACTGTCATCGCCGCGCCCAGGACGAACCCCGCGGCATCCCACGAAGCCCTCGACGCCTACCCCCTCGAGGAAAGCACAGCAGCGCGTCAGTCGTCGGATTCCGTCCCGCTTCGGTATGAGGAACGGGCATCTCCGTCCCCCCGAGGAGCAGGACGATCGCGGTACTTCTGCGCCTTCGCGGCGTCGCCTTCCGCGTTGCGGGATTCGTAGAGATCGACGAGCCTCTGGAGAGCCTCGGCCAGGCGAGCGCGGGCCGCCGGAGGGATCGTCGTTTCGCGCTCTCTCATTCCCTGATAGCCCGCGATAAGTAGCGGCTCGGCTTCGACGTACTTCTTCTGTCCGAGAAGCGCCCCCCCGAGCATCGACCGCGCGTTGAAAGTCACCCAAGCGTCGGGCTCCACCTCTTCGCGCACTTTGATGCACTCGCGTAGAAACGCCTCCGCTTCCACGTGTGCACCACCCGAAAGCAACATCGAGCCGATGACCGCCAGCTCGCCCCCGAGCGTTCGGCCACCCTCGGGACAGCACAAACGGACATCGTCCAGCAGCGGCTTCGCGAGGGCCGCGATCTTCTCGCGCTTGCCGAGCCGGACGTACGTGTCCATCAGCGCTCCGCCGATGAAGTGAAACCCGACCAAGGCCTCCTTGCCACGATAGGCCTGCTCTAGCAGAGGCTGCGCCTCCTCGGGCCGACCTCCCGATATATGGCAAAGACCGAGGTAGGCGGCCGCACGAAGTGTCGAAGAGTGGTCCGGACCGTGCTTCTCGGCCGACAGCACGAAGTTCTTTTCGGAGAGCGCCTGCAACCGATCCATATCGCGGCCCAAGTGCATTCTCGAGAGATTGTCCCTGGCCTGGATCGTGAGCGGATGGTCGTCGCCTTGCTTTCTCTCCATGGCCTCGAGGACTTCTTCGAGAAGCCGAATGGCACGGTCGAGCTGTCCCGTTCTCTCGTAGGCAAGGGCGAGGTTCATCCCCGATTTGAGCGCCGACGGGTGGTCTGAGCCGAGATGCTCTCGGGCGATTATCGAGTTTCCCTCATGGAGCCGTATCGCTCGCTCCGAATCGCCGAGGTCCAGACAGGCGGAGGCGACGTTGTGTCTCCACGCGATCGTCTCCGGGTGGCTCTCGCCGAACTCGTCGACCGTCAGCTCGAGGTTCCTCTCGAAGAGTGGCAGCGCGAGATCCGCACGTCCCGTGGACCAGTAGGTATGTCCAAGGCTGTTTCTGCAGCTTCGTGTGGTCGAGTGACTCTCGCCGAACTTGGCTTCCCGCAGCGGCAGGAGCCCCTCGAACATTCGTCTGGCTCGGTCTGCGTCTCCGGAGCTCGCGAGGGCGGAAGCGAGAACGCTCCTGCAACCGAGCAGGGCCTCGTGGCTTGAAGGCAGACTCGACGCCAGGGAGGCGTGCGTCCCCTCGAGAAGCGACACCGCCTGATCCGGCCTGCCCGCGTCGTCATATGCACACCCGAGACTTACCAGCGTCGCGACCGTATCGAGATGGCCCCTGCCCAGCTCTCGGACCTGGGTGTGTCGGGCCTTCTCGAAAAGCACGACGGCCTTGTCGGGCTCGCCGAGGTTGAGCAGCGACTGCCCGAGCGTGAACTGCATCGACGCGACGACGAGCGGATCGCCGATGGCATCGCCTTCGAGCTCCTCGACCGTGAGATCGAGCTTCTCGACGAGAACGGCCTGCAGCGGCTTGCCGCTCTCCGCGATCGCCTCCGGATCGAGACCGTGGAAGATCGAGCCGAGGATCCTGTTGGCCTTCTCGATCTGCTCGAGACGCTTCTGCGCGCGGTCGCTCGCAGCCTTGGCGACGCTCGCCGCCTCGACCGCCTTCTTCTCGTTGGCTTCGGCGATCTCGCGTTGCTCGAATTCGGCCAAGCTGGATCGGGTTGCACGGATCGCCATCCACGTGCTCACCACGGTCGCGACGATGAGCATCAGGACGACGCTCGTGGTCAGAACGACCGTGCGTCGATGTCGCTCGACGAACTTCCGCAGCCGGTACATGCGACTCGGGGCCGCGGCAGAAACCGGTTCGGAGATCATGTGCCGTTCGATGTCCTGCGCGAACGCGCTCGCCGATTCGTAGCGTCGAGTGCGATCCTTCTCGAGCGCCTTCATGACGATCCAGTCGAGATCGCCGTGGAGCTCTCGCGCCAGGACGTGCGGCTTGGCGTGGCGGCGCGCCGCCGCGGCGAAGTCGACGCCCTCGGCGAGCGTGCTGAGCTTCGTGGACGGTTTCGGAGGCGTCTCCTCGCGGATGATCCGGCACATCTCGTCGAGGGCCGCCCCGCGCAGCGACTCGGGATCGATGGGCGTCGCGCCCGTGAGAAGCTCGTAAAGAAGGATGCCGAGAGAGTAGACGTCGCTTCGCGTGTCGACGTCGAGCTCGCTCATCACCGCCTGCTCGGGGCTCATGTAGACGGGGGTGCCGACGATCTGGCCGAACGCGGTGAAGAGTGTCTTCTCGGTGAGCTTCTGCTCGGTGGCCTTGGCGATGCCGAAATCGATGATCTTGACGTTCGGCGTGTCGTCGCGAAGCGTGACCAGCACGTTCGAGGGCTTCAGGTCGCGGTGAATGATACCCTTCTGGTGTGCATGCTGCACAGCGCGACAAGTCTCGAGGAAGAGCTCGAGCCGTCGACGCGTGTCGAGCTCGGCCTCGTCACAGAACTGCGTGATGGGGATGCCCCTGACGAGCTCCATGACGAAGTAGGGTCGACCGCTGGCGGTCGAGCCGGCGTCGAGGACACGAGCGATGTTGGGATGCTCCATCATCGCGAGAGCCTGACGCTCGGCCTCGAAGCGCGCGACAACCGAACGGGTATCCATGCCCGCCTTGATGATCTTGAGCGCGACTCGACGCCTGACCGGCTCCTCCTGCTCGGCCATGTAGACGACGCCAAAGCCCCCCTCCCCGATCTCTTGCAGGAGCTTGTAGGGACCGATCTTGGTGCCGACCGCTTCGAGGATTGGCGCCGCGTCGTCGTTCTCGGCCGACGCCTCGGGGCCGCCACCAAGGAAGTTCCCGGCACCGTCGTGAGCTTGTCCAAGTCGAGGCGACGCCGGTTCCCGCCTCGCTTGAGCCGGCTCTTGTCGCGCGCCCGGTTGATCAGGATGCGCCGCATCGCTTCGGCAGCCGCGGCGAAGAAGTGCCGGCGCGAGTCCCAACGCTGGGCATGCTCGGTATCCACGAGACGGAGGTAGGCCTCGTGGACCAGCGCGGTCGCTTGAAGCGTCTGCCCCGGCCGCTCTCGAGCCATCTTCGCGGCGGCCAGCTGTTTCAGCTCATCGTAGACGAGCGGCAGCAGCTGTTCGCTGGCGAGTTGATCTCCATCGTGAATGGCGGAGAGGATCCGGGTGACGTCGCTCATGGGGCCTCGCGTGAGTCGAAACCGACGACTCTCCCCGTTCCCGGGGGTGTTTCACAGTCTACAGGCCCGCCGAGACGCCGTAGCGGCGGAAAAGAGATTCCGCGCAGACGAGGCCAGCGGCGGCCGCGTCCGCTCGCGCGGAACGGATAGGCTCCTTGTCGCGCTCGAAGCCCTGGCGCACGCGCCTCATTTTCCAGTCTCGACCGCAAACACCGACATCCTCAGCAGGGTTGATCCCATCGGAACGAGGACGATCTGCCGGTCACGGTCCTCCAACTCGAGCTTGTAGGGGATGTCCGGCAGCCGGATGTGTTGGGCGAGCCGCCAGTTCCTCACGAGTCGTGCGCCAGTGACCCGGAGAGCGAGCGGATGGTTACCTACGTCCCATGGGTATCCCCCTGGCTCCTTGCGCTCTACTCGGATCGCGTCCCCCTTCAAGTTCTCCGGCAAGGCGAAGTTCCAGGGTGAACGAGGCTCCAGGCAATGCATGGGAAACTCAGGACTGCACTTGCCCACGCCGGCGTCGTCGGTGACGAGCATCCGCTTGGCTTCGACGGGCAGGGAGAAAAGCAGCGGCCCGTAATGGACCGACATTCCTCTCGCACGCCCCTTGCCCGCGGGCCCGGGGTCACCATGAAGACGAACCACGGGCGCGGTGTCGAATGCGAGCTCCAGCACATCGTCCGTGTGGAAGATCCTTCGCACCCGGAGAAAACAACCGGAATGGCGCCCCCGATGCAACACAGCCCCGTTCAGGCGGAGCGTACAGCCCGTCGCCCACTCTGGCACCCGCATGGTGAAAGCGAAGTCTTCGGGATCTCCGGATGTCCTGAAGGAGTACCGGATCCGGTTCTCGAAGGGATAGGCAGTCTCCGCGGTGACAGTGACAGTCCGCCCCCGGACCGAATCGAACTGCGCAGAGCACGGGCCGTGGAGTGCCGCCACGATTTCGTCGCCCCGCTGCAGCCACATCCGCTTGAGGTAGAGCGGCATCATCTTGTGCACTGCGCCCGAGCAGCATTCCGTGCCGTGGCCGGGCCGATAGCACAGCCTGGCCAGAGCCTGGTAGCCCCAGCCCTCCTCGTCCTGGAACGGATTGGAACCGATCGTGGCGACCGGCTGGTTCGGGGAGGAATAGTATTGGTGCGCCCTGAAGTCCTTGGTGATGGCTCCGATGCCGGCGTTGAACAGCACCTTCTCCATATTGTCGGCGTAGGCGGGTGTGCCCAGGGCCTTCAGCGCCCAGCCGTATGCCCAGATGTTCTCGGGCACGTTGCACAGCTCGTGGGCCTGCCAAGACGCGTTTCCGGATAGCGACTCGACGCCGCTCGACAATCCGTCCGCCAGCACGTGATCCCGATGCAGAGCCGCTATGGCATGGGCCACCGCGTCCCGGTAGACCGGCTTTCCCGTGAACAGGTAGAGGATGGCGGGCAGCTTCAGGAACTCGTGATAGACCACCGCATGGCCGTGCGCTGGCTGCTTCCTGTCCAACTGGCTGCGCAGCATCCCGAGGCTCTTGCTGTCGTCCGGATGCTCGCCGCAGAAGGTCAGGTAGAGCTTCTCCGCAATCCGCGCGTACTCGGAGTTTCCCGTTTCTGCGGCCAGACGACAGAGGACTTCGACGCTGAGGACGGTCCGGTCAGCGAAGGTGGTATCGGGAAGCCGTCCAAAACTCTCGTCGCTGCCGTAGAACGCGCGGTAGTGCCGCTCCATCGCCGCGAGCAGCTTCGGTTTCCTGGTGTTTTCGTATTCCTCCAACACCATTCTCAGGAAGATGGGCATGATGGGCGTGTCGACGCCCAACATGGCGGGAACCAGACTGCCGTCGTTCCGCTGCCGTGCGATCACGCTGGCAATGTTCCCCCGCACCTTGCGGAGCAGCTTCCCGTCGTCGGTCAGGTAGGCGACCCTGAGGGCGCCATCGAGGTAGTAGGCCGTCTGCTCGTATGGCCACCAGTCCGAGCCGTCGGCGGAATACTCGCGGTTGCGCACGTCCATCTCGTCCGTCCACATTCCGGTGTTGAACGGAAACCCGCTTTGTTCGGGGTGGCCCGTCAACCCGGTCAATTGCCGGTCGAGAAACTCTCGGATCCACCCAGCCGGCTCGATCCGTCGGGAGGGCAGATCAGAGTACATATGCTCCAGCCGCTCATCGAAGGGCAGGCCGTCGGGAACGCTCTCCAGCCGTTCGAGGATGGTGACCTCGCCTGCAACTGGGCCGGCCAGCAACAGTGCGAGTAGCGACGTCGCCAGAGTCAAGACAGCCGGACGCCCCGTTGCAGGTGAGTCCGCTGTCACCAAGAGATCTTCATGGGCTGGGATCAGATAGAAGTGGACAGAGCAGCAGCGAGCACTGCCAGAAACGAGGTCGGATCTCGACGCGCATCAGCAACTTGCTGATTCCTGTCCTGAACGCGGGCACGGCGGCGCCAACTTGCCTTGTCGCGGCGGAACACAATGTGACACGGTTTCTCGCGTCCATGCGGGCCTCGCGGACCGAGCGAGGCGATTGCTCGTGTGTCACACTGCTCTGCGGTCGCGACAAGGTACCGATGGCTCCCGTTCGTCCAGACTTCCGAACAAGGGCAACGCCGGAACAACAAGAAATGCACCCCACGGCCATCGCGACGCTGTTCATCGCCGCCTCACTGGTCTCCGTCTCGGTAGCCGGGGACGAGCCCCCTCGCAAGACCGTCGCCGGCCAGCACGCCGTCATCGGCAACGCCGGTGAGGCGACCGGTTCACACACCGCGCATCCCGACGCGCAGTGGTTCCCGGACGCCGGCCTCGGGCTGTTCCTGCACTGGGGAATCTCCAGCGTCGAAGGCAAGAACATCTCCTGGCCCATGATGGCCATGATCCACGACGGCCCGGTCACCGATCCGGCAGATCAGCAGCGCCGGATCCGCGAGAAGGACTACGGCAGCCTCACTATTGCCCCCGTCGACTACTGGGCCTACGCGGCACGCTTCAACCCCGCGAAGTACCATCCTGAGGGCTGGCTGCGCACTGCCAAGGAGGCCGGCTTCCGCTACGTGGTGCTCACCGCCAAGCATCACGAGGGGTTCGCCCTGTGGCCGAGCGCCTACGGCGACTTCAACACGAAGACCTACATGGAAGGCCGCGACCTGGTGAAGGAGTACGTCGCGGCCTGCCGCAAGGTCGGGCTGAAGGTAGGACTCTACTACTCCGCGCCGGACTGGTATTTCGACAAGGAGCACATCGACTTCACGTTCTTCAACGCCCGCAAGACCAACCCGTGGATTCCCAAGCTCGACTACCGCCACGAGCGGGTCGAGAGCATCCCCAAGGCCAGCCCGGAGCACTTCAAGGCCTACGCCGAAATGACCAACGGGCAGATTCGGGAGCTGTTGACACGCTACGGCACGATCGATGTACTCTGGTTCGATGGACGGGCGCGGGTCGGCAAGGAGAAGATCATCGGCATCGAGGAGATCCGCACCCTGCAACCCGGCATCGTGATCAATCCACGCATGCACAAGGCGGGCGACTTCAAGACGTGGGAGCGCCACCTACCCGACGACATCAACCTGCCAGAGGGTGAGTGGGGCGAGTTCTGCAACCCGTGGAACGGCGCCTGGCCGTATGTCGACAAGGACTACATGCACTTCAACCGCTTTCTCGACGACTTCGTCCGGTCGCGCTCGCAGGGGATCAACTACCTCGTCAGCATCGGCCCCAAGGGCAACGGCGACCTCGACTACCGCGCCTATGACGAGCTGAAGAAGCTCAAGGACTGGATGGACGTCAACGGCGAGGCCACCCATGGCGTGCGGGAGCTCGGTGAGGGAGAGTCCTGCTCGTTCCCGGCCGTCCGGAAGGGAGACGTTCGCTACGTGTTTCTGATGCCGGCGGACAAGCGCAAGGACCGCCTCCCGCGTCAGGAAACCGTGGTCTTCGTGGGCATCGGCGAACCCGATTCGATCGTGCTTCTCGGTCGGTCAGCAGCCTGCCTGAGGACCCGGCATGAGGACGGCACCTTGTCGATCGAGGTCCCGGCGGACGCGCTCTCCCGCCATGTCGACGTACTGAGAATCGACCTCTGAGCCTCCCCGTGGCCCGCGTCTTCAACGCGGCGGCACTCCGAATCCCGCGTCGACAACGCGACCACACGAGCTGCCCCCCATCGACCGACGATCCGTCGCATCGAGCCGGTGCCGTCCGGGTCGTACACCGATCATTGGTAGCTCGACCCTCTGACGCCCCGCCGGCCCCTCTCATCTCGACGCGACCAGCTATGCGCAGCTCTGAGGACTCGGCCGAACGCTGCTGCGTCATGACCTCCCTGCGGCATGGAGAAGGCGGACCTCTGCGTCCGTCAGGGCCTCTCCGAACACGATCAGCTCGTCGAGCCGGCCATTGAGATTGCGGATCTTCACCTTGTGTCGATCCGTCGGTCGCCCCCAGTTCCCTATCGCCGCGCTCCCGATCGTCAAGAGAGCGCCATTGGACTCTCCGAGGGATTCCCAACCAGCAAGTGATCCATCCACATAGTGGCGAACGTCTGACGACTCGGTGTCGACAACCGTCACGACGTGGACCCATCGCCCCAGCTGGGTCATGTCGAAAACAGTGTCGCTGCGGAAGGTGAGCGTGGCGGATCCCGGGCGTCGAAGACCCAGCAGAATGCAACCCAGGCGGTGGATCTGCCAGTGGGGTCGATGGTCCTCGAAGCCGTCGGTCAGCAGCAGCGAGTTGAACTCCCGATCCAGCGCATCCAGACGCAGCCATGCGGCATACGTCAGCGATTCATACTCGCCGGGGATATCGATCCGCACGCGGTCGCCGGGACGCTTGAAGTCCAGCGAGGACTTCTCCGGCCAGCGTCCTTCGGACCACTCGCAGCCGACGATGGCTCCATGGAGCACTTCGCCGCGACCCGAATAGCCGATCAGAGTCCGATCGAATGCAGGATCGTGCTCGAACGGAAAGAAGGCGACCACCCGAGGATCACGCTTCATCCGCTCGCGGAACTCCTGCCAACGCCGAAGCTGGTGGCGGTCTTCGGCCGTGGTCCGCTCCCCGAGACGATCCGACGAGATGAAATCTGCGTCGCGAGTCGCGATGGCCGTGGACTGCCCCCCGACGCCAACGGCGACGGCCTCACCGGCGGTCAACTCGCGCGCCGTCGCGCTGTCCCGGTTCGTGGCGGCGTCGAAGAGCTCTACCGTGCCGTCGAAGACATGCACCGACGTGGCACCGCGCTGCGTCACTTCCACGCCGAACTCGGTGCCTCGATCGACGACCTCCACGGCCGGTGCACGAACGGCGAATCCCCTGGCGACCTCCGGCACGCGGACTCGCAGCTTGCCGTTGCGACAGATGATCAGCGATTCGTCGACCAGCTCGATCGACGCTGGCCCCTCGGCGATGACCGTCACGCCGCCGTAGAACTCCAGCTGGAGGATTCCCGACTCCCATGCCAGCGTTCCTCGAGGCAGCGTTGCGCCAGGCTGCCATCTCGTCGGATCCGCACCCTGCATGCCGACCGCACGAGTCAGGACTGCGACACCGTTGTCCAGCGGCTCCTCCGAACCGTCGGAACCTCGCCCGGGTACGCTTCCGGTCCGCGGATCGACGTCACCCGTAGGACGATCGCCGGCCTGCGACACGAACAGGATGATGGCCAACGCCGCTGCGATGCCTGCCGCCAGCCAGCCGAAGCTCCGTAGCCTCGACGCGCGCGTATCGGTCGCCGCCGCCCCTGCCTTGCTGTGCTGGGCCGAGGCCACCACGCGTTCGACGAAGTCGTTGGACCCGTCGACCGTTCGTACGCGCAGCGTCAGCGCATCGAGGAAGCGCTGGTCGTCGCGCAGCTCGTCCTCGTACTGCGACAGTCGGTCGCTCAAACTCAGATGCTCGCGGAGCATCTGCAGCTTCTCCGGATCCTCGGCGACGATGGCGACCAATTCGTCGATCTGCTCGTCAGCGAGATCATCGTCGAGCAGCATGCTGACCAGTTCGTCGAAACGACTCATCGTCATGGCTAGCTCTCCGCCACCTGAAGCTCAATACAGCGCTTGAGCTGCTGCCGGATGCGCGTCAGAGCTTGCCGCACGGCAGCAGCCGTCATGCCCATGTGATCCGCGAGGTCAGGCGCCCTCCAGCCATCGCCGTATCGACCTGCCACCAGTCGGCGACTCTTGGACGGTAGCTGCTCCACGCAGTTGCGCAGCATTGGAATCAGTGGCTGGTCCCAATCGGCGGGTTCTTCCGGACTGGAAGCGTTCAGCAGAAGCTCCGTCAGGCCACGATGCAGTATCCGCTGCCGACGGGCGTGCTTGCGGACCTCGTTGCGGACGAGATTCCTGGCTATCCCCCGCAACCACTTGCCCAGATCTCTCTGGCGATCAAACGAGTCCATCTCGCGCAGCGCCACGAGAAAGGCCTCCTGAGCGATATCGTCGACCCAATCGGGATCGACACCCAGCGTGCGCACGAAGGCCCTCAGCTGCGAGTGCTGCTCCGCAACGAGGCTCGAGAACGCATGGTCAACGGCTGATTTCGCGTCACTCATGGACACCCCCTTCACACGAGAACATTGTCACGACTGCAGGATAGTGTGACACACAAGCACTCACTTTCCTGATCCCTGTCGAAAAACCGTGTCACGTTCCGCACCACCGCGACAAAGCTAGTTGAATCCAGCGATCGAGAAGGCCGCGTATGCAGCAGCATTCGAAACTCGGGCGGGGTTTTCCGCCAGTCCGCTCCCCGACGCTTCTCAACGCGCTCGCCGCTCTCGTGGCCGTCCTCTCCGCCACCACGGCCTCCCCGGGTGAACCGGCGGGCAGCTGCTACGAGTCGGTTCTGTCTTGCGAAAGGGCCTCACCTTGATGCGAACCACACGCCTGGAAGAACGGCGCAAGATCCCTGGTTTCGGCGCCTGCGCGCTGCTCGTGTGTGCAGCCGTGTCACTCTCCGACGTCGATGGCATGCCGAGCGATCGAACCCTGTGGTACGACCGCCCCGCGGACAAATGGACCGAGGCTCTGCCGATCGGCAACGGTCGCCTCGGCGCCATGGTCTTCGGAAAGACCGCGGACGAGCGGATCCAGCTGAACGAGGATACGTTCTGGTCGGGCCGCCCGCATGACTACACCCATCCCGAAGCGCGCAAACACCTGGACGAGGTCCGGAAGCTCATCTTCGAAGGGCGACACGCGGAAGCCCACAAGCTCGCCGACGCCCACCTGATGGGCTCGCCGCGGAACCTGCAGGCGTATCAAACCCTGGGCGATCTGCGGCTGATATTCCCCGGCCACGAGCAGGTCACCGACTACAGGTTCGAGCTGAACCTCGACGAGGCGATCGTCCGGGTAACCTACCGGATCGGCGACGCGAAGTTCACCCGTGAGATCTTCTCCTCCGCGATCGACCAGGCCATCGTGGTGCGACTCACTTGCAGTCGGCCGGGAAGGGTCTCTCTGGAAGCCACACTGGAGAGCCCGCATCGCCATGCCACCGAAGCGGCGGGCCGGGGTCAGCTGGTCATGGCGGGCCAGTGGATCGGCGACGGCAAGACCGGCAACCTCATCGCGGGCGTCGACGGGCCAGGCCTGAAGTACGAGACCCATGTCCA
This sequence comes from uncultured Planctomycetia bacterium, assembly GCA_964392615.1. Classification (GTDB taxonomy): domain Bacteria; phylum Planctomycetota; class UBA8108; order UBA8108; family UBA8108; genus CAYMRB01. The sequence continues at coordinate 24,521 of CAYMRB010000020.1, forward strand.
CGCGACAACGGCTGGCGGGCGGGTCGCTGCCGCGGAAGGCGTCCTGAAGATCGCGAACGCCGACGCCGCGACGCTGCTCCTGGTCGCCGCGACCAGCTACAGCAACTACCGCGACATCACCGCCGATCCGGCGAGGCGCTGTCGGGACGATCTCGCCCCCGCGAAGAGGAAGCCCTTTGCTCAGCTTCGTTCCGACCACGTGGCCGAACACCAGCGACTCTTCCAGCGCGTCAGGCTGGACCTGGGCGGTTCCCCTTCCGACCTTGTCCAATTGCCCACCGACCGCCGCATCGTTTCGGCGGCCAAGGCAGCCGCCGATCCGGGACTGGCGGCCTTGTATTTCCACTTCGGACGCTACCTGCTGATCTCGAGCAGCCGCCCGGGCACCCAGCCGGCCAATCTGCAGGGACTCTGGAACGAGCACACCAGACCGCCCTGGGGCAGCAAGTACACGGTCAACATCAACACCGAGATGAACTACTGGCCGGCCGAGGTCTGCAACCTCTCCGAGTGCCACCTGCCTCTGTTCGGAATGCTCGATGACTTGACCGTCACCGGCAGAAAGACCGCCCGGACCCACTACGACTGCGACGGCTGGGTCCTGCACCACAACACGGACCTGTGGCGGGGCACAGCACCGGTCGATGGCGCGACCTGGGGGATGTGGGTCGGCGGCGGCGGCTGGCTGAGCCTGCACCTGTGGGAACACTACCTGTTCACCGGCGACCGCTGGTTCCTCTCATCGCGCGCCTGGCCCGTGATGAAGGGCGCCGCGCTGTTCTATCTGGACTACCTCGTAGTGCACCCGAAGCACGGTTGGCTGGTCACAGCGCCGTCGAACTCACCAGAGAATCGACACCATCCCGGAATCAGTGTTTGCGCCGGGCCCGCAATGGACACCCAGATCGTCCGCCAGCTGTTCGACGCCTGCCTTCAGGCCGGGCGGCTTCTCGACTTGGATCCCGGTTTTCGGGATCGACTGGAGAAGACCCTGGTCAGACTGCCGCCGATGCAGATCGGCAAGGCAGGCCAACTCCAGGAGTGGATCGACGACTGGGACATGCAAGTGCCCGAGCCGCGCCATCGCCACGTCTCCCACATGTTCGCGCTGCATCCGGGCAGCTCGATTTCGCCGCGTGGCACGCCGTCGCTCGCCAAGGCATGCAGGGTCTCACTCGCGCATCGCGGAGACGGCGGCACCGGCTGGAGCCTCGCCTGGAAGATCAACCTCTGGGCGCGACTGCACGACGGAGATCACGCACACAAGATGTTGAGGAATCTGCTCCGTCCCGGTCGCACCCTGCCGAACCTCTTCGACAGTTGCCCGCCGTTCCAAATCGACGGTAACTTCGGCGGCACGGCCGGCATCGCCGAGATGCTCCTGCAGTCCCACCTCGGTGATACCCGCGACGGATTCGAGATCGAGCTCTTGCCGGCCCTTCCTGCCGCCTGGCCGAGCGGCGAGGTGTCCGGACTCCGCGCGCGAGGCGGCTTCGAGGTGGCGATGCGCTGGACGGAAGGTCAACTGCTAGAGGCCGAGATTCTCTCCACCCTCGGCAACCCGCTGCGCGTGCGCTGCGGGAACAAGACCGTCCAACAGGCTACCAAGCCTGGCCAACGTGTGCTTCTGGGCGAGATGAAGTAGGCGCCGACGAAGTCGCATCCCATGAAGATCAAGAACCTCACCATCCTCGCAATCTGCGGGTGCGTCCTCACACCGTGTAGCGCCGACGACTCGGCCTTCGAGCCTCCCCGCCCGCTGGACGAGCCCCACCGGAACCGCCCCATGCCCGTCATGGCTCCGCGGGCCGCCGAGATGGCGATGCACCTTTACGACTTCAGGTTCTCCGCCGACAAGCGCGTCCCCAGCGGAGCGCTCCGGGACATCATCTTCTTCGACGGTGAGCAGCACGTCCCCCTCTGCCTCGGGTCTCCCCACGGAACCGGCAGCGGGGCCTATGCGGTTCTCGACGGCGATCCCGAAACCACGTGGGAGATCGATCCCGCGAAGGGCACCTCGACCCGATCGACGGTCCTGCGTTCTCCCGCGATATCGGACATGGTGGTGGTCACCGCGGACGCGAAGGCCCTCAAGGGCGTGCGGGTCCTTCTCAACAATCCCCACTGGGGTCGAATCTTCGACGAGTCGCTCGAAATCCTCGCCAGCCAACCGGCGGCGCCGGCGTACCGGATCGACTTGCGCAGCAAGCGCGTCACACCGCTGGACGACGCCCCGACCGTGAAGGTCTACCGTCACCCCGACCTCGGCGCGCTAGTGAACGGACCGGAGTTGCGCCCTGACCAGAGCAGCGAACTCAGCCTCGCTCCCGGGGAAAGCATCGCCGTGCGCTGGAACCAGGACGGGAGCAACACCCATCGTGCAGACACCTACCGCATCGCGCTCGGCGGCCACGAGTTCAAGCTGACCGACCACACCGTGTTCACCGTGCCCGACGGCTCCGCCTGGCATGCTCGTCGTTGCATGGGAAACGGCCCGGTCGCGACGACCATCCTGCTCAGCCGGGGCAGCGGCCCGGAGGTCGGTCGCATCGACTGGCGCGTATTCGGCATTCGCCATGACAACTGCGGCCGGACCACGCTGCAAGACGTCGGGAATGCTGCCCTGAAAGTCCGAATCGACACCGCGACCGGCGGTGGCAAGAAGCGCCCGGCCGTGCGCATCGAGGGAATCGCACACGGAACCGCGCGAAGGAACCTGCCCTCGCTCGTCGCGGCCGCGAGGCATCGGGCCTGGCCGGAGCTGGAGCCCTCGATCTACCACTGGAACACGCCCCGCATCATCCGAGAGATCAAGAGATCCCACGAAATCGAGCTGCCCACCCTCGGCATCGCCGATCGCCTCCGGGGTCCGTCCGCGGAGGAGCTCGAGAAGTTCGTCACCTTCGCGCAGCGTTACCCGAAGCCGGCGAGCAACTGGAACAACAAGATCATCTTCGGGGTCGAACAGGGCGCCCGCGGCATCTACTACGCCCTCCGCCTCACGGACCGACCGGAGCTGCTGGAGACACTCGAGCAGTGGGCATCCGGTATCCTCAGCCACCGCAATGACAAGCGCTACAGGGTCCCGGTGACGGCCAGCAACGCGGTCACGCCGATGTCCTTGCCGGACGCCATGGCCCCGGCGTGGCCGATGTTCAACCGGGCGCGTAGCTACATCGATGGCATCCCCACGACGACCACCATCTGCATCGGCCCGCCGCTCGTTCCCATGCTGTGCTACGCCGACTACGTGTCTTCCAAACCGGACTTGTGGAACCGGCGATGCGATACCGCCGAGGTAACTCACCTCGAGCGAGCGATCGAATTCGTCCGGGAGGCCGAGCTTTCCATCGATTACACCATCGAGCATTTCGTCGATCCGGAAACCAAGCGGGTCACCCAGCCGTGGAACCGCTACGCCGCCTTCATCGACTCCTGCCTGATGCTGGCCCGGATCTACGAAACGCTCGAGAAGGACGACCCGCGGTTCAGGAACGCCGAGCGCCGGAAGCTGTACCGCGACGTCGTCGAGGCCTATATCCGCTACATGGCGGACGATGCGCGGGGAGGCCACCGACGCTCCTACGTGAGACATCGCGGCAACCTCGTGCCCGTGATGACCGTTCCCTACGCTCCGGGGAAAATCTACTGGGGCGGCCGCGCGGAGAAAATCGGCTACAGTTCCCTCGACTATGTGGTCCACCTCGGCGCGTTCCACGAGGACACCTACGGCGAAGCGCTGACCGACGCCCACGCGTTCGAACTCGGCTATACCTGGCTGCTGCGCGTTCGGGGCGCGGTTGACGAGAACGGGCGTTTCTATCAGTCCAAGAACGTGGACGGTTCCGGCGGCCACGTTCGCGGCGGGCCGTCGATCGTGCACAGCTGGACGGCAGCCTATGTTCCGGAGCTGTATACCCTCTTTGACGGACACATAACCGAACGAGAACGCCGGCAGGGCATCACCAACGCCCCCCCCGTCTACGATCTCGGTACGGGACTGCACAACTTCGGCGAGATCATGTGGCTCAACCACATCCTCGACGAACGAGGCGTGCTCCCCCACGCGCGCCGCGCCCCGCTGGTACGAATCCGGACATCGAGTCGTCACGTCGCGCCGGGCACACCTGTTCGGTTCGAGGCACAGTTCGAACAGCCCGCCGAGGCCGCCGGCTGCACGTTTGCCTGGGACTGCACCGAGGACGGCAAGCCGGACGGGAGCGGGCGGAAACTGGACCACGCCTTCGACGAGCCCGGTGTCTATCCGGTCACCCTGCGCGTCACCCGCGGCGGTCTTCGGGTCCCGGCCCTCGCGACCATCGTCGTCAACAGCATGCCGCCGGGAACGGGCCGCGGCTTCCTCGACGTCGGCGTCTGGTCGGAGTCGTTGAGGGGCGACCACGTCAAGGGAATGCTCGACGCCGAGGGCTATCCGAACACGCCGGACCGGAAGTTGAAGGCCACCGCGATCGATCTCGACGGCGTCGAGGGACTGAACCCTGAAACCGGAGACGTCGGTCTGCTCTTCGACGGCTATCTGACCGCCCCGAAGACCGCAAGCTACGAGTTCGCCGTGTCCTCCATCGAGAACTGCGAGCTGTTCCTGAGCACGAACGAGGACGAGTCGAACCTGCGCAAGCTCGGGTGGACCTTCGGCTTCAGGCCGCGAGGAGACTTCACCTATCACTGGGGCCAGGTGGAGAAGAACCCGGTCGACCTCGAAGAGGGCCGGCGCTATCGGATTCGAGCGCGCTGCCGCCTCCACCTGCGGAAGAACGCACCGCACTTCACGATCGCGTGGAAACTCGCCGGCGAGGGTGAGTTCGTGCCGGTCGAAGGCGAGTACCTCTCTCCGGTCTCGCGATGAACCGGCCACGACCGACGTGACATGGTCATGACCACCGAGGAAAGAGCCATGACAGATCGAATCAGCCGACGCGACATGCTCCGCACGACCGCCGCGGCATCCGGGGTCTGGTTGACCTCCGCTCCGCTGCTGCACGCACGATCCAAGTCACCCAACGAGACGCTGAATATCGCCGCGATCGGCATCGGAGGCCGCGGAGCCGCCAATGTCGGAGGCGTAGCCGGCGAGAACATCGTGGCGTTGTGCGACGTGGATGAAAAGCGCGCAGCCAAGACGCTCGCGCGTTTCCCACAAGCGAAACGGCACAAGGACTTTCGCCGCATGCTCGACCGGATGCATCGAGAAATCGACGCGGTCGTCGTCAGCACCCCGGACCATACGCACGCCCCCGCCGCCGTGATGGCCATGAAACTGGGGAAGCACTGCTACTGTGAAAAGCCCCTCTCTCGCACGGTGCTTGAAGCTCGCACGATGTCGAAAGTCGCGACCGACGCGAAGCTGGTCACCCAGATGGGAACCCAGATTCATGCTGGTGACAACTACCGACGTGTCGTGGAGTTGATCCAGACAAAAGCCATCGGACCGGTTCGGGACGTCCATGTCTGGTTGGGCGCCAACTTTGCGGGGCCGCCCCGACCGACGAATTCATCGCAGCGGGATGCACCCTCGGAACAGCCCCCCGTTCCCGAGGAGCTGGATTGGGACCTGTGGCTGGGACCGGCAGCGTACCGCCCCTATCACCCGTGGTACGCTCCGTTCGGGTGGCGCTACTGGTGGAACTTCGCCAACGGGGTACTAGGAGACTTCTTCTGCCACTACTGTGATCTGCCGTTCTGGGCGTTGGACCTGAGACATCCCACCACCGTGGAAGCCGAGGGTTCCCTTCACGCGGAGAGCGCTTCGCACCGAACGATCGCCCGTCAGCAGTACCCTGCACGGGGCGATCTGCCTCCGGTCACGTTGACCTGGTATCACGGCGGCGGCTATCCCGCGATCGTGAAGGAGCAGGCCATTCCACAGTGGAAGAACGCGGTGTTGTTCGTTGGCTCGAAGGGCATGTTGATCTCCGACTACGGCAAGCACCTTCTATTGCCGGAAGCGGACTTCGCCGATTTCGAGCGACCCGCCCCCTTCATCCCGGACAGCATCGGGCACCACCGGGAGTGGATAGAGGCCTGCAAGACAGGCGGACCGACGACCTGCAATTTCGACTATGCCGGAGCATTGAGCGAGGCCGCCCTGCTTTCGAACGTGGCGCTGCGCACCGGAAAGAAGCTCGCCTGGGACGCGAAAGCCCTGAGCGCGGTCGGTTGCCCGGAAGCGGACGCGCTGATTCGACGTGAATACCGGGAGGGCTGGACCCTGTAGCCGCTGTCGAGAGCTTGCAGGCCCATCCTCCGACGATGAGACTCTCCTCCTACACCCACACGGTAATAGCAATGCACCGAACACAGACGGTGACCAACGCGTTCCTTTTGGCCGCTTCGACAAGACGGCCTCGAGACGCGCGTCACGGTGACCGCTCCGAACGCCTCCGACTACGAGACACTCCGGGTGGGCGACCGCATTGCTTACTACATAGATGATCGGTCCAATTCCGCGTTCGACTTCGAGGAGTGGTTTGCACTTCGAAACAGGAAGGAAGTGAACCCGATCAAACTGACCGCCGATCCCTACCGATCTCGAGTCAGTGTGGGCTTTGCCGAGTCGCAGATCACGGTAGGAGAGGGCAACCGGCCTGTTGTCGTGCCAGTCTGCCTGTCTGACGCCTACAGCGGCGGCGATGTTTCCGTAGAGCTGGAAGTCGTGTCTTCCACTGCTCGGGAAGGCGTCGACTTCCGGGTGGTCGCCAATGGGATCGACAAGTCGACCCAGCGCTGGACCTGGCGTCCCCTGCAGCGTTTTCGCTCAGCCAGCGTGCTGATCTTTCGGGACGGGCTCGAGGAGCCCATCGAGGAGTTCACCCTCAGACTCAAGAACCCTCTGGGATGCCGTCTCGGCGAACAGTCCGAATTGAAAGTGGCCATCTGCGACAGGTACGAGAGTCTCCAAGAGCAGTGATTCCGCGGCTGAACAGGTCCGACAAGCGATGAACACGAACGTACTTCGTCTACCACTGATCCTGATCCTCGGCCTCGCCTGCGGAACCACGCTCGCCCAGGACACCCAGCGCCCCCGACCGGACGGCTGGGAGAATCTCGTACTCGGCGGCCGGTTCATGGACCGCTTCCTTCCGATGCCGATCCGCAGCCCGCTGACTACGAACACCTGGGGCGTGGATGCGGTCAAACCACGCGACGTCACCAACGGCATCGAGGAAAAGGAGTGGTCGTACTGGGGCGGCAACATCGTCCTCGGCGACGATGGCAAGTATCACCTCTTCGTGTGCCGCTGGCCGGAGAACGCCGCCAAGGGCCACATGGCCTGGCACGGGTCGGAGGTGGTGCACACCGTCTCCGATTCGGTCGACGGTCCGTTCAAGGTGCGACGCAGAATCGGCCGGGGACACAATCCGGAGGTCTTCCGGCTCGAGGATGGCAGCTATGCGCTCTACGTCATGGGGGCCTGCTTCCGCGCCGAATGCATCGACGGTCCGTGGAGCAAGGAGCAGTTCACCTTCGATCCGCGCGGCCGGCGCATCGTCGAGGGGCTATCGAACCTCAGCTTCGCCCGGCGTGAGGATGGATCGTTCGCGATGGTCTGCCGCGGCGGTGGCATCTGGATCAGCCAAGATGGCCGGGCACCCTTCAAGCAGCTTTCGGACGGCAGCGTCTATCCGAAGGTCAGAGGCATTTTCGAAGACCCGGTCATGTGGCGCACACATGTTCAGTACCACATGATCGTCAACGACTGGCTCGGCCGCATCGCCTACTACCTGCGCTCGCCGGACGGCATCCACTGGAAGGTGGACGCAGGTGAGGCCTACCTTCCCGGAATCGCCGTCTACGAGGACGGCACGAGTTCGGACTGGTACAAGTACGAACGCATAAAGGTCTTCCAGGACCGCCACGGCCGGGCCACGCACGCCAACTTCGCGGTCATCGACTACAGCAAGTGGAAGGACAAGCCGAACGATATTCACAGCTCGAAAAACATCGTCATCCCCCTCACTGTGGGCCGCCTTCTTACGATCGAGAATCCAGAGAGAATCACCGCCGCGACGAGGCGGATTCGCCTTCGGATCGCTGCCGAGCCCGGCTTCGATCCGCACCGGGACGTGAATGTCGAGTCCCTCCGCTTCGGCGCCCCGGAAGCCGTGGACTTCGGCGGCGGCGCTCGTTCGCTCACCAACGAGAAGACCGGCAGGGACTTGATCGTCGTCTTCGATGCCAAGGGGCACGGGCTGACCGAGGGCAACTTCACCGCCAAACTGCTCGGCCGGTCCGCCGCGGGCAAGCTTCTCTTCGGATACGCTCGGCTACCCTGGTTCGACTACTCGCAGCCAGCCCTCTCCGCCCGCGCCCCCGAGGTACGATCTGACGGCGATCGCACACGGGTTGTCGTCGAGGTGGAGAACTTCGGCCAAGTGACCTCGGAGCGCGCGCGACTCGAGGTCAGGATTCTCGATGGCGCCAACAAGATCGCCGTCGCGATGGACGCCCCGATCTCCGCATTGGCGCCCTACGAGAAGACCGGCGTCGCTCTCCGATCGGAGTGGAAGCGCCGCCCCATTCTCGATCACGACTGTGAGGTCGTCATTCACCATCCAGGTCAGGCACCCGAGATTCTGCACACGGTCATTGCCGCCACCGAGAACAGGCCGTCGCTCCTCGAGGGCGCGCGCGCCGGGCTGCGCAGCGATCCACGCCCGAATGCCAATCAAGGCCTCGCCCAACTCATCGACGGGAATACGAAGACGAAGCTGTGCATCGAGAACAAGGGCGAACCAGTGGTCATCGACCTGGTTCTCCCCCACCCGCTGAAGGCCGTCGGGTACACCTTTGTCTCCGCTGAAGATGTTCCGAGCCGCGACCCGCAAGACTGGGAAGTCCTGGCAAGCGATGACGGCGACGAGTGGAAAACCCTCTCCCGGTGCGTCGGTTACCCCCGCCACCAGAAGCGGCGACAGCACAAACGATTCGCCCTCGACGCTGACAAGGCTTACTCGCACTACCGCTTCGTCTTCCGCAAGAACCATGGCGACTCGCACTTCCAACTGTCTGAACTCGATCTGTTCTAGCAGCCCGCGATCCATGCCCACCCAAGCCCTGATCGGAGCTCTTCTCTGCCTGAGCGTCGTGTCGCCGCGTCTGTGTGGTGCCGAGCACACGGCGAACTCGCATCGGCTCTGGGTTCCCGACGCGCTCCGCCCCGGCGCTCTCAACGGGGCGTTGTTCTGTTCGGACTACGCTGCCGAGCGGTCGCTCTACAGCGATCCCGACTGGCGCGCACTGGCTGCCAAGCACGGACTCGGCTTCGTGAAGTACGCGGGCCTGAAGGGCGGAGGCCCCCACAGGGTGCACTCCACTCCGGACCGCGCCTTCATTCAGGCGATTCAAGATCTCGCCACCGCTTCGGGATTCGAGGAGCTTGCGGACGCTCCCCTCGTCTTCCTCGGAGTCTCCGCCTCGGGTTCGAGGTTCATCCGCCTGGCGGCCAGGCACCCGGAGCGCACGATCGCGTGCGTGGGCTATCACGGCATCTCCATACGTGGAGCTTCCTCACCGTCGCTGCCGTTTCCCATCCTGTACGCCATGGCTCAGCGCGAGAATCCTGCGAAGGAAAGAAACCCCGCGATCGAGCCCTATGTGCGCCAGACCATGCGCAAGGAGCATGGAAACTGCGTCACGCTGATCGTTCAGAAAGGGGCGCGGCACAACAGCACGGGCGACGAACGTTTCCCGTTGCTGTGGCTCGACGCGGTGATCGCCCGGCGCCTCGGCGGCTCTTCCCTCGAGCCCGTCTCCATCGCCGACAGCTGGCAGGGGGCCTACACGGCATCGAACCTCGACTCTCCCGCGATCCGGTTCGATGACGTTTCCATCGAGGGGCGCTACGACCGACGAGCCGAAACCGTGTGGCTGCCCAACGCGCGCGTCGCCGCAGCGTGGCGGACGGAACACCAGTTGCTTCCGACCCGCGATGTGACGCTTCTTCCGCTCGGGGACTCGATCACCGAGAACCCCCACTGGCGCTATCCGTTGTGGAAGAGGTTCCTGGATGACGGCCACTCGATCGACATGGTCGGCACCCGGAACAAGGGCGGACGTCCCGACTACAAGGGGCGCAAGTTCGACGCCGACCACGAGGGCTACTGGGGCATCAGCGCGGAGTGGCTGTTCCGCAAGGCCGCTGGCCGCAGCTTGACGGAGCGCTTGCAGAAGATCCAGGCGGACAACGCCGGACGCCTCGTCGACATCGTCGCGTTCCATATCGGGACCAACGACATCAACACGAGCGATGCGGATCACGGGAGGAGATACGTCGATTCGACCACCGTGAGATTCATCGAGCAGACGATCGACGCGCTGCGCGCCCACAACCCGGACATCACGATCCTGCTCTGCAAGATCATCCCGATCAAAAACAACCAGACGGTTCGCATGGCCCTGGTCGACTACGTCAACCGCAGGGTCGACGACATCGTCGAGAGGAAGAACCGCGACAACGTGCGCTCGCGCGTCATCGTGGTCGACCAGAACGAGGGCTTCGATGCCGCCAACGGGGTGGACACCTACGACGGAATGCACCCGAACGACGCGGGTGGCCGCAAGATGGCGGAGAAGTTCTACGAGGCTATTCAAGCGCATTGGAACACGCCACCACCACCACCGGACGCGGCACCCGAGAGCGGCTCCCAGTCCGCGGCCACGCTCGATGGCTGGTCGGAGGTGCGGGCCTTACTGCGCCGATCCCGAGGGGTGTACCGGAACCTGCCCAGGAACGTCGTGACGTCCGCTTACTGCGGCGGGCCGTTGCTCGGCAACGGGGAGATCGGCGCGACCATCGGCGGCGATACCGCATCCCAGACGATCTACCTCAATCGTCTGGACTTCTGGAACCAAGGGCTGGGCGGCGTGACGATCACGGTCGAGGACGAGGGCTCTGCACCAGACGCCTTTCGTTACGTGCAAGACATCGAGCGCGCCGAGGTGCGTTCCCACGTGACCATCGGCGGGCAGCCGACCGTCATGAACACCTGGGTGGCCGCAGACCAACCGCTACTGGTCTGCGAGCTGACGAACCCATCGGATCGAGCTGTCACCTATACGGTCGAGACCTGGACGAAGGGTCCCCAGAACAGCCCGGAGACCCCGTACTGTCTTCGTCGGGGCTCCCGTCCCAACAAGCTCCACGACACGGGCGATCAGGTGCTCGTGGATTCCTCGGGGCCGGACGGCTCCGGGCAGTGGGTTTTCGAAGGCGGACCGAGCAAGACCGGAGGTGTCCACCTCAAGAACGTCCGCACAGGGCGCTATCTGTTCGTCCCCGACGATGCCGCGCCCACTGTGCAGGCGGGCCGCATCGATCCCGCCGGGCAGCCCGGCGCGGCCTGGGAGATGCCTGACACGCGCCTCCCTTTTCGGCTCGAGAACGTCCTCACCGGCAAGGTGCTGCACTTCGAAAACGATGCGCTGACCGTCGAGGAGGACCTCCCGGTCAACCGCAACGCGCTGACCTGGACGATCGAGATGCCCGAGCGCGTGTTCGACCCGAGGGTGGCCGGCAGTGTCGGAAACCTCTGCTGGGCGCAGCGCGAACATGTATCGGGATATGCTGCCGGTGCCGCCATCGTGACCCGCGTTCTCAGCGACCAGCCGGTCGTCACGAGAGACGCGTCCGCCACGGTGGTCCTACCCGCAGGGAAGACGTTGCAGCTGGTCATCGCCGTCGACGGGGACGGTGATCGACGCGGTCGACGACAGCCCCTGCCCGTCTGCCTCGATCGCGCCAAGGCTCGCGTCGACGGAATGACACCGGCCCGACTCGCGGGACTGACGCAGGAACGCCTCGACTGGTGGCGGAGCTTCTGGCTCAAGTCCTACGTGGATCTCGGGGATGATCTGCTCAACGAGTACTGGTATGGCGCTTTCTACGCGCTGGCCTGCACCAGCCGTGGCGACAACGAATGCCCGGGGCTATGGGGAGCATGGATCACGCTCCAGTTCACGGGCTGGGGAAATGCCAAGACGCTCAACTACAACTACCAGGCACCCTTCTACGGCATATACAGCGGCAACCGACCGGAGCTCGCCGAGCCCTATTATGGCGATGCCCTCTACCATCTTTCCTGGGCGCAGGACCTCGCCGCCCGCGCCGGATACCGAGGGGCCGTATTTCCTCGCATCATGGGCCCGCAGGGCACCGTACCTGTCCCGGCGGTTCCACGGCCTGTCGCCGCCACGAAGGATCGGGGCCGGCTTCCCAACGACCAGCTCGATTCCACCGCGTTCGTCGCGATCAACTTCATCAACCACTACACCTACACACTGGACGAACGCTTCCTGAGAGAGAAGGCGTGGCCGGTCATGCTGGCTTGCGCCGACTTCTACGAGGACTACCTCGTCTTCGAAGAGGGCCGCTACGTTTTCAAGGAGAGCGCGGCCCGAGAGGGCGGCGGCGACACCAACCCGTGCTATCCGCTCGCCTACGTGTCGTTCGTGCTCGACGCCTGCCTCCAGGTCGCCGACCTGCTGGACGTACCGCAACGCCGCCAGCGGAAATGGCGGCATATCATCGATCACATGAGCGGTTTCCCCACGACGGAAGTCGCGGGAGAGACGGTGCTCAAAGAGGCGGAGAGCCTCTCTGAGGTCACGATTCGCGGTCCTGGCGACAACTGCTCGTTGCTGCAGACGATCCATCCGGGTGAGGGAATCAGTCTCGGCTCCGATCCGCGCTGGCTCGAGGTCGCGCGGAACACGATCGCATACCTCAACTCGAAGCCGGACCGCTACTCCTGGTACCAACACAACAACTTCCCGATGATCTTCACCCAGGCGGCGCGCGTCGGCTGGGACGCGGAGGATCTCTTCAAGCGCCTGAAGCTGCGCCTCTTCGCCGAGATGCGGCGCAACTTGACGGTCTACGAATGGGGTGGCGGGATCGAGACCTGCGGCGGCACCGAAGCGATTCACTCGATGCTCATGCAAGGTCACGAGGACATCATCCGGCTGTTTCCCGTCTGGCCCCGCGAGCGGGACGCCAGCTTCGTCCGCCTCCGCGCCAAGGGGGCCTTCCTCGTGTCCAGCAGACTCGAGGACGGCGAGGTGCAGTATGTCCGGCTGCAGAGCGAACGCGGAGGCAACTGCGTGATGGTCAATCCCTGGCCGGGCCGGAGTGCGATGTGGCACGGGACGGGCGAGTCCGCCGGCGTTGTCGAGGGCGGACGCTTCGCCCTGAAGACCGTGGCCGGTGAGACGCTGCTCCTCGGCCCCGAGGGCATCCCTGCCGACGAACTTCGCGCCCGCGTGCTGGGTACGGTGGATCGGGACACTCCGGCCAATCGTCTCGATACGGAGAAGGACTTCCTGCGCCTCACCATTCTTGACCCGTCGACGAGCGGAAACGACCGGCCACGCTGGATCGACCGACCGGCCAGACGCAAGTTCAACCCGAACCCCGGGCGGCAAGGCATCGTCGCCGTACACCCGAGGAGTCGAGACGTGCCCTGCGTCATCCGCCGCGAGGTCGAGGTCCCGAACGACGGCCGGCCCAGCCTACGCGTCGTCGCATCCGCCGATCCCTGGAGCGGAGAGGTCGACTTCGTCCTGCGGGCCGGTGTGGACGACGGAGAGTCGGCCGAGTGGTTCGATGCCGAAGTGGTCTCCTCCGGCGCTGCTCCCTCGCCGAAGGGCTGGAAGACGTTCGACTACGACCTGAGCAACTACGCCGGCAAAACAGCCACCGTCCTGATCGAGGTGGCCTGCGGCGGCAAGAACGCCTGGAACAACGAGCGTGCGTTCTTCGATGAGATCAGCGTGATCACGCGATGAGCCACGACGAGACCGGAGACGCGCAGCGATGAAATCGATCCTGTACCTGATGCTCGTCGCATCAGCTTTTCCCGCGCTGACCCACGCGACCGAGGCCATGGACGCTGCGCTGTACAAGGGCAGCAATCCGCTGAAGGAAGCGATGGGGAAGCCGGTCTACGCGCATCGCGTCTATCAGGACGGCTATCACTGCTGGGACCCGGCACTGATCAAGGTCGGCGACACTTACCACCTGTTCTACAGTCGCTGGCTGGTCGTCCCGGGACGGATCAACGACATGGCGAACTGGATGACCACCAGCGAGATCGTCCATGCCGTCTCGTCCGACATCCTGGGGCCGTACAGAAACATCGAAAACCCGATGCTCTCGGCCAAGGTCCCGACCGAGAGCACCCAGTCCAACCCGCGTGAGGGCGCCGGCATCATCATCTGGCCCGTCGACGGCTGGAAACCCGAGCGACAGCGAAAACCCGGTCGTGTCGAGTCGCGACCGAGTCTTCCTCCGAGCAAGTAATAGAGCCAGAAGAAATGGAACTTCCTTTCGCAGCGCTTGAATCCTGGCATGACATCGCGGCGACCCTGAGCGGCCTCACGTCAATCCTGGGTGAGCTCTTGGCGGTAGGCGAGGCGGGTTCGACAGCGACCGCCAACGCAGCCGGCGGGGAAGTGCTCTCGGCCGACGTCAACTACCTGGAGGAGCTCCAGAAGGGCGGCAAGGTCGGCGTCGCATTGATGCTGCTCTTCCTGGCCATGATCGGCTTCACGGTCGAGCGCCTGCTGCGTTTACGCGCGGGCGCGATCTGCCCGCACGGACTGGTAGGCAAGGTCCTGCCGCTGTGGAGCGAGGGACGCTTCGTGGAGATCGTGGGCGCCTGCAAGAAGCGGCCGAGCCTGCTGGCGAAGATGACTCTCTACTTCGTCGAGCACCGCGGCGCCGATCCCGAGCTCTTGATTCCCGGCGTCAACGACATCGCCGTACGCGGGCTTCGCCGTCACAGCCAGCGAACCTACTCTCTGGCGGTGGTGGCCACCATGGCTCCGCTCCTCGGGCTTCTGGGCACCATGATCGGAATGATCGAGAGTTTCAAGCTGGTCGAGGTGTACGGCGATGACGGCGGCGCTTCGATGCTGGCGGGCGCCATATCCAAGGCCCTGATCACCACCGCGATGGGGCTGATCATCGCGATCCCGGCGCTGGGCATCTATCACTTCTTCAAGTTTCGAATCGGAGCGTTGGGCAACCGATTGGAGGAGGAGATCGAGATCCTGATCAATGCCTGGTTCCTGAAGGAGAACCCGGAGTCGTTGGCCGCGAGCCAGGCACGCGTGCCGGCACCGGCCCTCGGTGAGCCGGACGTCACCGGTGACGTGAAGACGCCGGCCGCCGCATCCCCTGCATCTCGGTCCGCTCCGGACATCGCCGAGTCATGAGGCGCAAACGGCGATTGGGAAGCGTCCTGCGCGAAAGCGGCGATGCCGAGGTCGCGATGTCGCCGCTGATCGATTGCGTCTTCCTGCTGCTGATCTTCTTCCTCGTCACCAGCATGCTGAAGCGCAAGGAGATGCTGATTCCCATCAAGCTGCCCGACCAAAGCGCCGCGGTGGCCAGCACGTCGGTGGATGACTCGTTGATCATCGGCATGGACGCCGAGGGGACGACCTACCGCGTCCTCGAACGTATCGGCAGCGATGGCCAGTTGCTCTACGAGCCGGTCCCGGACCTCGCGATCTATCTGCAGAGCGTGGTGGGCGTGCAGGGGCAGGACGTGCTGCGCCGACCGTTGCGCATCGACGCGGACCGCGAGACGCCTTTCCAGAAGGCCATCGATGTGTTGGACACCTGCAAGATCCTCGGTTTCACCGATGTGGGTCTCAAGACCCGGTCCAGAAAGAAATGATCTCGATGCCGAGCTGAGCTCGCCCTATGCAGATCGACTTCGAAGACGACGACAAGGCCGAGGTCTCGATGAGCCCGCTCATCGACTGCGTCTTCTTGCTGCTGATCTTCTTCCTCGTCGCCACCATGACCAAAAAGGCGAACAAGGACGTCGACATCCGCCTGCCCGAGTCCACCTCTGCCGTCAAGAGACTCGCCACGGACGATCAGGCGGTGATCGGCGTGGACGAGCAGGGCAACGTCTACTTCGAAGGCAAGCCGGCTTCGATCATGGTGCTGCACGACGCGCTGCGGACCGTGGCTCTCATCAATCCGGGACGTCAGATTCGTATCGACGCCGATGCCGACGCACCGTTGGCCCGCGTGGTCGAGGTCGTGGACATCTGCCAGTTCAACCACCTCGCCGATGTCGTGTTGAGAACCTATGACGAAAACTACAACAGATAGCCCGCGCCAACGCCGGCGTGCCGCCGTGGGCTCCGACGCCGCGGTGGAGGCCGCTCTGCAAGCCGCGCACGGCGTCGTGACGCCGAAGCACAGGCGCGTCTGGCCGTGGGTGCTCGTCTCGCAGGCCG
This sequence comes from uncultured Planctomycetia bacterium, assembly GCA_964392615.1. Lineage (GTDB taxonomy): Bacteria > Planctomycetota > UBA8108 > UBA8108 > UBA8108 > CAYMRB01. The sequence continues at coordinate 40,796 of CAYMRB010000020.1, forward strand.
TCGTGCTGATCGGTGGCTACCTGGCGATGCCCCTCTTCACGACGCAGCTGTTCTTCGACCGCGACGCCGCGGAAGCCGAGGAGGCGGCGGTCGCCGAGAGAGCTCGAGCCTACCGGGAGCGAGAGGAGGCAGAGCGCGCCCAGCGCGAGATTCAAGAGGAGCACCTCGAGCCCCTCAGGAAGCAGGAGCGAGAGAAGCGACGCAAAGAGGCCCTCGACCACGTGCGAGAGCTGGAGGCCATCGCCGAGCGCATGCGCGAGAAGCGCGACGAGCAGTTGTCCAGGCTGTTGGACGTCCCCCCGGCGGTCGTTCCTGAAGCGGAGCGAATCGAGCTGGCGAAGGCTCTCGACGAGTTCGCCTCGGTCTCCGCCGGCATCGAGGCCAACGAGAAGATCGAGGACCGAGAAGCCTACGGAAGGGCGGCGGACGAGCTGCTCGCCCGGGCCGAGGCCACCCGACGCAAGGCCAACGAGCCGTCCGGCCTGGACCCCGGGGACCGCGATGCCATGAGCGAGCGGCTGACCGATACCGAGTCGAGCCTGAAGACCCTGCAAGATGCCAACCGTGATTCCTGGGCGGGAGATGTCAGTTCGGAGCTGGACGCTGCCCAGCAGATGGTGAACCTGCTGCGCCACGTGCCTGGCCTGGTGCAGCAGGCCCAGCGACAGCAGCACCTGGCCGACACCCGAATGAAGCAGCAACGCGACCGGCTCCTCGAGGAGATCCGGCGTGAGGTGGACCGCATCAAGCAGTCTCACCGCGGGCTGCTTTCACAGAGGACTCACTCGCCCGAGGTGGGCGAGCTGGCCGAGGCGCTCGACGCCATGCAGCAGACCAGCCAGCAACAGAGAGCCGAAGACCGCTGGGACCCGTCCGAGCTCGAGGAGGCGTTCGACGATCTGAAGGCGGCCGCCGACGAATCCAAGGGGCACATCCGCGACATCCACGACCTGGGCGATCAGCGCCACACCCAGGGGCTGGCGGGGACCCTCGACCAACAGCGACGGCAGGCCGACCATCAGCGGAAGCAGTGGGAACAGTTGAAGAGTAGGCAAGCCGCCGAAGCCCAGCGCAGCGACGGAGCGGCGACCGCCGAGAAGCACGCTGCGGAGCGAGACCGCCAGTTGCATCGCATCCGGAACGAATGGCGGAACGCGGCGAAGCAGTTGAATGACAAGGCCGCGCGCTCCACAGCCGCTCTCAAGCCGGGATCCACCGCAGAGCCCCGCGACCCCGACCTGGCCGAGGTCAGGGATGGCCTCCGGCAATTGGATGCCCAGAGCCAGCGCATGCTCGACGACGGCGGGCTCGATCCTGACAGCATGACCGCGCAGCTGAACGCTCGCAGCAAGAGCCTCGGCGAGCTCAAGCAGTCCACCACGCGCCTCAACCAGACGCAGAAGAAGATGCAGAACGGCGTGTCGAAGGACGAAGCGGCCCGGCTGGATCGCAACCTCGCCAACCTGGCCAAGAACCTGGGACGCAAGGGCCAGGACATCGCACGGCAGGCCGCGCGATACGAGCAAGCGGTCGAGCGCCAGAAGGCGGGGCTGCAGACGGCGCTCGACGGCATCAAGACGGCCACGACCGAGGCGACCGGACTCGACAGCTCCGAGGCCGAGTCCATCGCCGAGACTCTGACGCCCGTGCCGGATACGGCCGCCGAGCTGCTCGACGATCAGGCCGTCGGACAGACCTTCACCGACCGGATCGCTCGCGCCCAGCAGCAGGCCCGCGAGTGGCTCGACAGGGCATCGGGAGCCGCGCCGCTGCGGCAGCAACAGATGGCCGAGGCCCGCCAGAAACTTCGCGTGTTATCCGAGGCCATGGCGGAGGCCGGCTTCTCCCGGCAGAATGCCGACGCCGCTGCCGCCCTGCTCGACGAACCGCCACTCGACAGCTCCGCGTTCGACCTGAGCAGCCTGGAAGGCGCCGTGAGTGCGGCCGAAGCGATGCACGACCGCGTCGAAGGCGACTTTCAGGCCATCCGCGCCGCCGACATCGCGGCCCGCACCGGCCAGTCCTTCGAGCACATGAAGCGCCTGGCCGACTCGAGCACAGACCAGGGCTCTGCAATCGAGGTTCCCGATGCCGGAACCGGGATCGACACAGTCGGAGACCTCAACTCCTATCGCGATGCTATGGACGCGGCCGTCGCCCAGACCGAGGGGCTCGCCCAGAGCGCGCGCACGATGCAGCGCCAGGCGCTGGG
>CAYMRB010000021.1:0-42992 GCA_964392615.1 uncultured Planctomycetia bacterium
GTCGTAGCCGAACGGCTTCTCGACCACGAGGCGTTGCCAGGCCCCATCGCCCTCGGGCCCGCGAGCGCGGCCGCCGTCGGTGACGAGGCCCGACTCGCCGATCCCGCGCACGATGGGCTCGAAGAACTGCGGCGCCATCGAGAGGTAGAAGAGGACGTTGCCGCCCGTGTGGAACTCCTCGGCGAGCGAATGACACGCCTTCGTGATCGCTGGCCAATCGCTCGCGTCGGTCGAGTCGGTGCCGACGTAGTGTAGCCGCCGCGCGAAGTCGGCCCAGAGGTCGTCTTCGTAGGTGCTCGGGGCGAAGTCGAAGATGCGACGGCGAAACTCGTCGTCGGTCTGCGGTGTGCGCGCGACGCCGAGGACGGCGAAGTCCTCCGGCGTCTGCCCTTGCGACCACAGGTGGTAGAGCGACGGGATGAGCTTGCGTCGCGTCAGGTCTCCTGACGCGCCGAAGATCACGATCAGGCAGGGCTCGGGTTTGTCAGCCATGGCGCTCGGCAGTGGCGTTCATGGGTTGCGGATGCGATGCGGATGGACTCGCGACTACGGTAGTACAATGCGCAGCCACGCGGCCGCACAGTATACCACCCCTGAAACGCGATCCATGAATCTGCACCTGAATCGTCTTGCCGTCTTGCTCGTCGCTCTCGCGTCTCCTGGCTGGTCGGACGAGCCGGATCCCCGCGACAACACCACGGACTGGGCCATCTACCGAGGAGACAAGAAGGGCAACCAGTTCGCGGAGCTGGCGCAGATCCATGCGGCCAATGCCCATCGACTGCGGGTCGCGTGGACGTACCACACCGGCGACGCTGGGCCTCGCACGTCGATGTACGCCAACCCGATCATGGTCGACGGCTTGGTGTACGTCTCGACGCCATCACTGAATGCAGCGGCGATCGACGCGACGACCGGTGAGCAGGTCTGGTTCTTCAATTCGTCGCGACACAACGAGAAGCAGCGCGTGCTGCAGGGGCGCAATCGCGGGCTGGTCTACTGGGAGGGCGAGGCCGGTCGGCGCATCTTCGTCTTCGTGAAGAACCGCGTCTATGCGGTCGATGCCAGGACGGGGAAGCTCGTCACCGCATTCGGCGATGGCGGACACATCGACTTGCGCAACGATCTCGGCATCGATCCCCGCAAAGCATCGATCGAGTGCACGTCGCCGGGCATCGTCTATCGCGATCTTCTGATCGTCGCGTCGAGGGTGCCGGAGGGTTACATCTCGACGCCCGGCCACATTCGAGCGTACAGCGCCGTCGACGGCAGCTTCAGGTGGATCTTCCACACCATCCCGAAGCCCGGAGAGTTCGGCTACGACACATGGGAGTTCGTCGACGGCGAACTCTACGGCGGGGCGAACGCCTGGGGCGGCTTCACGGTCGACGAGAAGCGGGGTTGGGTCTTCTGCGCCACGGGCTCTCCGACGTACGACTTCTACGGCGGCTTCCGGAAGGGAAAGAACCTCTTCGGCAATTGCGTGCTCGCGCTCGACGCGACGACGGGCGAGAGGATCTGGCACTACCAGACGGTGCACCACGACCTCTGGGACATGGACAACCCGCCGGCGCCGATCCTGGTCACGCTCCGAGACGGTGGCAAGAAGCGGGACGCCGTCGTGCAGTTCACCAAGATGGGATTCACCTTCGTCCTCGACCGGGAGACCGGTGAGCCGCTGTTTCCGACCCCGGAGCTGCCGGTACCCGCGTCGGACGTGCCGGGCGAGGAGGCGTGGCCCACGCAGCCGTTTCCGTTGCGGCCGCCGCCGTTGACTCGCCTGGAGGTCACGGAGGCCGATCTGACGCGCATCTCGCCGGAGGCTTACGCGAGAGCGAAGTCGATGTTCGATCGCTACGCGAAGGGCGCGATCTACACGCCGCCGTCGCTGCGCGGCAACATTCTGACGCCGGGCACGCTGGGTGGCGTGCAGTGGCACGGCGGCGCGTTCGATCCGTTTCTGAGCACGATCTACGTCAACGCGCACGAGTCGCCGAGCATCTTCCGGCTGCGCAAGGTCGTCGAACGGGTCGGCGAGGTGCCGCGCGATCCAGTGCAGCACGGGGCCTTGCTCTACCAACTGGCCTGCGTCGGCTGCCACAAGGCGGATCGGCAGGGCACGTTGCCGTTGATCCGCAATCTGCTCACCTCCGACCGAACGGACGAGCAGATGGAGGAGATCATCCGCAACGGGCAAGCGTTGATGCCGGCGTTCAGCCAGTTCTCCGATCGCGAGGTCGATGCGCTCGTCGCGTTCATACGGAGTCCCGCAGACCCTGACGGGAAGACGGTCGGGAAGTCGTCGCTCCAAGAGCAGCTCGTGGCAGAAGGCGCCGAGAGCATCGTGCGTGCCGCCATGGAGCGGGGCGATGCCCGACGCGGCGCGATCGACTTCCACCGGCCGAACATGGCCTGTGGTCGATGTCACGTCGTCGGTGATGAGGAAGACCCGCTCGGGCCCGATCTGACCGAGCTCCCCGAGGACGCCACGCGCGCGCAGCTGGTCGAGTCCGTCCTCGAGCCGTCGAAAACGATCCGCAGCGGATACGAGCCGGTGACCGTCGTGCTTCGCGACGGTCGCACGCTCACCGGGTTCATCGCACAGGAGGGGCCCGATGCGGTCGTGCTGCGGGATACGGCATCGGACGGCGCGAAGGTCCGGATCGCGAGCGGCGATGTTGCGGCGCGCGAAAAGGGGACGATGTCGATCATGCCGGCCGGACAGGTGAGTCAGCTCGCGAGCCGGCAGCACTTTCTCGATCTGGTGCGCTACGTGATCGAGATTCGCGAAGGCGGAGCCCGTCGAGCGCGCGAGCTGCAGCCGACGAAAGAGCAGCTGACGATCCCCGTCCAGGAGGTCAAGGTGCGGTACCTGATCCAGGGCTACGACGCGTTCAGCGGTCCGCACGGCGAGCCGGCGCTGACGCCGCCGTGGGGAACGTTGAACGCGATCGATCTGGTCAAGGGAGAGATCCTCTGGCGCGTTCCGCTGGGCGAGTATCCCCATCTCGTCGCGAAGGGAATCCGCGGTACGGGCGCGCGCAGCTTCGGCGGTGCGGTGGCGACGGCGGGAGGGCTGGTCTTCATCGCAGGGACGCCGGATGAGAAGATCCGAGCCTTCGAGAAGCACTCGGGACGGCTGCTCTGGGAGTACAAGCTGCCGGTGGCGGCCTACTCCACGCCGAGCACCTACATGGTCGACGGGCGACAGTACGTGGTGGTCACGGCCGGTGGCGGGGGGAAGAACGCCACGAAGTCCGGCGATTCGGTGGTCGCGTTCGCGCTGCCCGAATCGGACACGGCTCGCGCACCACGCCGACCGAATCGCAACGCGGACGGGCGCTGGATCGATCTGTTCGACGGGAAGACTCTCGACGGCTGGGTGCACCTCAACGGATCGCACACCTACTCCGTCGAGGACGGAGCGATCGTCGACGGCAGCGTGAACTCGTTCCTCTGCACGACTCGCGAGTTCGGCGACTTCGAGCTGGAGGCCGAGGTCTACGTCGACGACGTCACGAACTCCGGGATTCAGTTCCGCTCCAAGGCTCGACCGGTCACCGTAGGCCGCGGCTGGAGCCGCACCGCGGGTCGCGTGTACGGCCCGCAGGTGGAGATCCGCCGCTATCAGGGTGAAGGGGTACCGACGACGGGCGTGTTCTACGGCGAGGCGCTCGGTACGGGTTGGCTGTCGTCGCAGCAGAAGATCCGCGCAGGACACCAGCATCACATCGCGGACGGGTGGAACCGGCTACGCCTCGTAGCAGCAGGTCCGCGCATGCGCACGTGGCTCAACGGGCATCCCATCGACGACATCACGCGTGACGACGTCTACGCGACGCACCCGCGTGGTTTCATCGCACTGCAGGTGCATGGGATCAAGGGGCGCGGGCCGTTCGTGATGAAGTTCCGGAAGATTCGGATCCGGGAGTTGTGGCCGTAGGGTCTCCCGCAGTGCGAGTCGACAACCGCAAGCTGCCCCATTGACGTCACGGCCCGCGGCATCGGAGCATGAGGCTGCAGACAACCAGGGGCACGAAACCGCAGCGGAGGTGACATGAGCCGACTGATCGAGCCGCATGGCGGCAAGCTGGTGGACCTCGTGGTGGATGAGAGCACGGCGACCGAGCTCAAGGCGCAGTCGAAGGACTGGCCGTCGTGGGATCTCACCGATCGGCAGATGTGCGACATCGAGCTGCTGCTGAACGGAGCGTTCTCGCCGCTGCGGGGATTCATGTCGCGAGCCGAGTACGAATCGGTCTGTCGGGACATGCGCCTCTTGGACGCGAATTCGACGTTGTGGCCGATTCCGATCACGCTCGGCGTGAGCGAGGAGTTCGGCGACAAGCTGTCGTCGGGCGACCGCGTCGCGCTGCGCGATCCGGAGGGCGTCATGCTGGCTGTCTTGACCGTCAGCGACGTGTGGCGGCCGGACAAGAAGGCCGACGCCGAGGCGGTGTATGGAACGAGCGACCCCGAGCACAAGGGAGTCGACCGGCTGCTGCGCGGGTACGACGTCTACGTCGGCGGGTCTGTCCAGGGTGTGCAGTTGCCGATTCACTTCGACTCGAAGGCGCTGCGGTTGACGCCGAGCGGTGTGCGCCGAGAGCTCTCGCGTTTCGGGTGGAGCAAGGTGATCGCGTTCCAGACGCGCAATCCGATGCACCGGGCGCACTTCGAGCTCACGTTGCGAGCGATTCGCGAGCACGAGGCGAACCTCCTCCTCCACCCGGTGGTCGGCCTCACGAAGCCGGGCGACATCGACCACTACACGCGTGTGCGTTGCTACCAGGCGTTGCTGCTGCACTATCCGCAGCACACGGTCTACCTCGCGCTGCTGCCGCTGTCGATGCGCCTGGCGGGTCCGCGCGAGGCTGTGTGGCACGCGATCATCCGCAAGAACTACGGCTGCACGCACTTCATCGTCGGACGAGATCACGCCGGACCGGGCGTCGACGGTGCGGGCAAGCCGTTCTACGGACCGTACGAGGCGCAGGAGTTGCTGAGCCGTCACGCCGATGAGCTCGGCGTCACGATGGTGCCGTTCTCGATGTTGAAATACGTCGAGGACAAGGACGCGTACCTGCCCGAAGACGAAATCCCCGCGGGGTCGAGGACGTTGAGCCTGTCGGGCACCGAGCTGCGCGAGCGATTGGCGAAGGGCCGCGAGATCCCCGGCTGGTTCACGTTCCCCGAGGTCGCGCGCGAGCTGCGGCGATCGCACCCGCCGCGACACAAGCAGGGCTTCACGGTCTTCTTCACGGGGCTCTCAGGATCGGGCAAGTCGACGATCGCGAACGCGTTCATGGCGCGGCTGCTCGAGAGCGGCGGCCGGCCGGTGACGCTGCTCGACGGCGACATCGTCCGCAGGAACCTCTCGTCGGAGCTCGGCTTCTCGAAGGAGCACCGCAACCTGAACATCCTGCGCATCGGCTTCGTCGCCAGCGAGATCACGAAGAACGGCGGCATCGCGATCTGCGCGCCGATCGCGCCGTACGACGAAGTGCGACGCCAGGTGCGCGACAGCATCGAGGGGTGCGGCGGCTTCATCCTCGTACACGTCGCGACGCCGCTGGAGGTGTGCGAGCAGCGTGATCGCAAGGGCCTCTATGCCAAGGCTCGCGCCGGCATCATCAAGGAGTTCACCGGCATCTCGGATCCGTACGAGGAGCCGGCCGATGCCGAGATGGTCATCGACACGACGGAGTACTCGCCGGAGGAGGCCGCGCAGAAGGTGATTCTGCACCTCGAGCGGGAGGGGTACATCGGCGCGGAGGCGTGAGGAGGTCCGCGCGAGGGGCGCCGCCTCACTTCCAATCGCAGATCGATTCCAGATACGCCGCCGAGCCGTCGCGCAGCCAGCCGTCCAGCTGGTCGATGTCCTTCAGCTGCTGGCCCCGCATCCGCGGTACGACGACGTAGCGGCAATCGAGCTCGGGAAGCGCCGTCATGTCCCCCCACAGCTTCTCGAACTGCGATAGCGGGAAGATGTCCTCCTGTCCGCGCCCCCAGCGTTTCTTCACGTCCTTGAGCGTGACGTATGTCGGCATACGAGCGCCGACGTTCCGGATCGCGGCGGTCACCTTCGCGGCGCGCTCTGGATCGTCGACAGTCACCAAGTCCTCCCTGGTGAGCTCGAAGACATCCAGAAGCCGGTCGATCGTCACCCAACTCGTGCTCGTGTTGTAGTACGACAGATCGAACTCGACGTCCTCGCGGGGAAGGGCAAGCCCCTCGACGAGACGCACCTTGCCATCGACACGCGCGAGTCCGCCGCCGCGGTCATCGATGCGCCGCGGAATCACCTCCGTCGTCAACGCCGCTTCCTGCTCGATGTGGTATCCGAGAACGTTCGGGTCCACATCCGCTCCGAGCGTGTCGACGTTGTGCACCATCAAATAGCGCAAGCTCGGCCGCTGCGCGAGCAGCTTCCCGAGCACGCCGTTTCGCAGCAAGTTCGGGACCTCGTACCAGTGCCCGACCGGGTGGAGGCACTGAAGCGGTACGTTCTCGGTGTAATCTGTCCCTTCACCCATCTGTTCGGCCCACGCGATGAGAGCTGCACGCAGGCTCTCCACCACCTTCTGGGCCTGCTCGTCGAGGAGCTGTTGCGGCGTCGACGTCCACGCGAACCGCAGATCGCGCGTCGTCGGGATCAGGCGCCACCCGACGAAACGACCCGGAGAGAGCAACAGCGGACCCGGATAGCCGTAGTTCTCCTCGCGCTCGAGCCACGCCGCGATCGGCTCGTGAGTCAGATAGCTCGTGGTGATGACGTGCGGCAGCGGCGTGCCGACCGACCGGCTCGTGCGGCGGCTCTTCGCCAGGTGAGCCTCGATGAAGTTGCGGTGACGCCCGCTCAATCGGACGAACGGGTGAAGCGCCTTCACGACCCCAGCGCCCTGTGTCCACCGGCTGCCAGCGCCGCCAGCCAGCGAGACGACAGCCACGGCGCCGGCTTCGAGCGCCTCGAGCCCGGGCCCTCGCTCGGGCGCGGAGACGGCGGAACTCATGTCGTGGACGTCGGCGGGGCGAACGTCCTCGATCCTGGTGCTCACGGGCAAGCGGTTCTGCGCGAGCCCGATTCGACCGCCACGAAGATCACCGCGAATCTGCTCGTGCTGGATACGGTCGAAGCCGTACCGCGCGAGCAGGGCCTCGAGGTCATCACCGCGCCCATCGCCGTCCGCACCGGCAGGAAGAAGTCGATCGAAGAGCTCGTCCACCGCTCCGGCCTTCGCGGGATCCGTTCGCACGGCCTCGCCGAAATGTCCCAGCTCCGCTCTTCGCCCCCTCGAGAGTTCCTGCGGATCGAGTCGGAGCAGGCGCGGAACGACGATGGAGTAGTAGCCCGGTGGCATCAGAGCCACATCGCCCGCGAGCAGGTCAGCGTGCGTGCCCCGCTCGTTGATCGCGAAATCGTAGACGACAGGCTCCATCGCGAACGGTACGGCGGCGTCGAGCTCTCTCTTGGCCTCGCCCATGATGGCGTGGAGCCGCTCCTGAGCCTCGGCTTTGCGATGGCTGTCGAAGATGAACCCCATACCGCCGCCAGCCATTCCACCCAGCATCCAGAAGCCGTGAAAATCCGCACCGAAGGCTTCGCGAACGCGACGAATGAGGACGTCGGTGTAGTGGTTGCCGGCCCACGGGATGATCGTTCGAATCGGACCGTGGAAGTTGCGATCAGTGAGCGCACCGATGCCCGCGACGTCGCCTCGCCCAAGGAGCTCGATCATCTCGTCCAGGATCGCCATGGCCTCCTGGCGCCCCTTCCACTCCGCCTCGCAACGCAGAAGGTACTTCTCCGTCACCATCTCGAGGATCGGCCCGACGGGCTGCGCCATGCCGCCGTGGACGAGCACGAGGCTCTCCTCCAACCGCTGCCGCGTGGAACTCGAGATCTCTTCCTCCGTGAATACGCGGTGGCTCGGCAGCAGGCGGCCGCGACTGATGCCGGCCTCGGGATCGCCGGAGGCCGCGGGCTCGCCGTGAATGAGCTTCGTGCCGGGCCAGATGCCGCCGGAGTCCTGCCAGCCGCCCCCGGACCCGCCCAACCACTCCCCCAGGATCGCCCTCGCCGCCGCCAGGCGCCGCTCGTCCTCCTCGAGCTGTCCCGTAAGCGAACGGGCCTGCGACGTGGCTCGCATGCAAACCGCGATGAGACACGCGAGCAAAGTGGTCGAGACCGCCAGCCGCGAGCCCTTGGGGATGCCGTGGACGTTGCTCGCGATCTCGATCCCGCGCCCTGGTCCGACGAGCTGAACGAGCACTCTCTCCAATGACCCGCCGGCGCCCTCCATGCCCGGAGGCACGATGCCGGCAGCGATGACGGCTGATTTGAGAAGACCGAGGTGATCCCGGGCGAAGTCGAAGACCTCGGACAGCGAACGAATCTCGGCGCAGTCGCCCAGGTCGACGCTCACCAGACGCAACACCGGCTCGTCAATCACTCTGAACCACGCCTCGACCGGCGGCCGGGGAGCCTCGGCATGGCCGTCCCCGCGCACGCTGAGATCGACCGACGTGTTGATCACGCGGGCCCCCTCGGGGAAGTCCATCCCGAGAAAGAAGATGTCGCTCCACCCGCTGTGGGTCAGGTCCATGCGCACCGGCGCGGCCTCGCGCAAGATCGGAAATCGACCGGAGCGCAGCTCCAGCAACTCCGGTCGCACGCGCAGCGGGTGCTCCGCGGGATGCCCCGTCCGGAACATCCACTGATTGCCTCGCACAGCCCGTACGCTGCTTCGCACCTGGTCGGCGAGCGTCTGAAAGGCCAGACGATGGTAGGCCGCAGCCAGCGCGCTGGAGATGCTGTCGTTCGGCCCGTGAGTCGCCTCCGCCACGAGAAACGTGTCGATGGCCTCCTCGAACCGGCGGTTCAGGAGATGAAGGTAACCGTCGAACGGTATCGGGCCGCTCTTGCGGAATCCCGGCCTCAGCGGGAGGTGGAATCGATGCAGCGCGTAGAGGAAGAAGAGCGCCCGCACCTGATGGTACAGATTGTCGCTTCGCCGTCGGAACGCCTCGAGCTCAGCGCATTCCTCCTGCAATCGAGCAACCGTCTCGACGCGAGCCGCGAACGCGTCCAACGACCGATTGCGCACGTCCGGGTCGTCGGAGGTGATGATCTCTATCAGCTCTCCCACAGCGCGTTCCTACTCTACGTCCAGGTCCCGGCTCATCTCTCGCGAAGCGAGCAGCTCGACGATCTTCGCGAGTACTTGCTCGCGGTCGCAGCCATTGAGCGCTAGAGCCAACTGTGCCATCAGCAGGCCGTACTTCACGCCCACGTCGTACCGGGAGTCGCGCAGCTCGAGGGCGAGGTAGCGCTCCTTCTTCGCGAGATCATCGAGCGCGTCGGCAAGCAGGACACCGCCACGCTCGCCGGCATTGGCAATCCTCCGCTCCAGGAGGTCGAACACGACCGGCCCGAGAACGTGCATGCCGAAAAGGCACAAATAGTGACCAGCGCGCAGCCCAGGCACGAAGAGCGTCTGCTCGGCTCGAGTGGGCGTGGGCTTCTCGATGACGGCGTCCACCTCGTAGAGATCCGTTCGATCGTGCAGCCGCTGGCCGCCCACCGCGCCGAAGTAGGGCAGCAGGTGCTCTCGCGTGGACTGCACCGCGGAGACGGCGCACTCCTCCGCACGCGCCGCGTCGACGAGTCGCCGCGCACAGCCTTGGCCGTCTCGGCTGACGTAGAGATGGTCGCTCACGAGGTGGAGGAAGAACTCGTCTCCGACGAACTCGCGCGCACAGAAGACGGCGTGGCCATACCCGAGTGGTTGCTTCTGGTGGACGAAGCGAATCCGCCGGGCATGGGACCCGGCCTCGTCTGCGTACAGTCGTTCGTCCTCCGGCCGGACGACGAGGCAGATCTCCTCCACCCCTGCGTGCAGCACGACCTCGATGAGGATCGTGAGGACGGACTTCTCCGTCCCGTCACTATCGATGAGAGTCTGGAGCGGCAGCTTGCCCTGACCGGGCCCGGCGGCCGTGATAACGGCTTTGTGGATGTTCATGAAAATGCGCGCCTGGAGGCCTCCGGAGAACAAGAAGAGCAGAGCGGGCCTCGAAGCGCAAGACACGTGAATCCGCGAGCAGGCCTCCCTCGCCCCGAACATGACCCGACTTCGCTCCTGAACGAGCCGCGAGCAGGCAGAACGGGAACGCGCATCGATCGCTGGACCATCGACCCGCTCTCGACTGCGTCGCCCGGATGCGATGGCCGTGGCTTCGACGGCAGATCGACAAACCAAGAGTAGAAGACCGCCACAAGGGTGTGTATCCTCGGGGCGAGCCGCTCTCGTGCAGGGAGCCTGGGGCCACGGTTCGACGCTGTGGCCACCCGCGCTCCGCCGGCGTCGCTGTACGACCGACTCCTCCGCGATCGGGTTGCCCTCGGAGAAAGCCTCATGGGACTCGCGAGGGCGGGGCTGCCGAACGACACAGACCGTTTGACCCAGTGCCGGGATCGATGAACAAGAACCGAAGACTCCTGAAACTCCTGATGAGCACGACGTTCTTCCTCGTCTTGCTCGAGGGTTCGTTTCAACTGATCGGCTTGATCAAGCCGAACTACTTCGAGGTCTTCGACGAATCCGCCTTCTACGAACGCAAGTTCCTTCAGCGCTACGAGCGAGACGAGTTCATCTACAAGGGGCTACACCAGCCGCATCCGACTCGAGGCTGGACTACGGTGCCGAATCAGTCGATCGTCGACTCCGAGAGCCGTCACTTCACGATCAACAACCACGGGCACCGTTCGCTGGAGGACTACGAGAACGATCCGAAGCGCTTTCCGGTCGTCATCATCGGGAACTCATATACCTTCGGCATCGACGCAGACGATGCCGAGGCGTGGCCCATCCAATTGCAGGCTCGCGATGCGAGGCTGAACATCGCGAATCTTGCGGTGGGAGGCTACGGCATGGGCCAGATGTACCTGACCCTCAGAGACGAGATCGCACGGTATCAGCCGGAACTCGTCGTGGTCGCCTTCATCGACAACGACCTCGTTCGCTCACAGCTGACGTTTCGTGACTACAAGAAGCCCCGATACGTGTTGCGAGGCGACGACCTCGAACTCACGAATACTCCCATCGGAGCGATCGAAGACGTCTACGAGGAAGTGAAGCGCAGACACTCCACGAAGAGTGCCTGGCGGTACGTCAGGACCTTCGGCTTCGTCAGCAAGGTACTGCACAAGCTGGGAATCGGAGTCGAAGATCACCGCCCGCTCAACACGAGGATCGTGGAGGCGATGATCGCTGCGTGCGACGGCGTCGGCGCAGAGTTCCTGCTTGTTCACTTGGCCCACAGCGACGCGATCAGAGGGCCACACGCCGACGAGGGAGAGGAGTTTCTGCGCCAATTCGTGAGTACACACGATGTACGCGCACTCGAGACGAGGCCGGCGTTCCTTGCGGAGAAACGGGACTGGGTGATGGGTCACTACAAGAGCAAGGAAGCCGAGGTCGTGGCTCGTCTCGTCTACGAGAGGATCACGTCGTTGCCGGCGTGGACAGCCTTTGCGGCGCGACAAGGTCGTCCGTGATCTTGATTCCGACCGCCTGCCATCTGAAATCCGACCGTATCTGATTCCAACGTATCCAAACCGCTATCGGCTCGTTCGGACATGGGCTCCGCGTCGACCAAGCTCGAGTTGCTCTCCGCTCTGTTCACTCGCCCGAAGGGATCGCGACTCTTCGTGCTGACGCTGCTGGCGACTATCCTGGTCGGCGCCGGCCTCCTGTTGAGCTTCGTCGTCTACGTCAATCCGTGGGGCAACTACGGCGCCGTAGGCTGCTTCCCCGTCAACGACGTGCACTACTACAACGCGCGCCTCGCGAAGACCGAGAGATTGGAGACCCTCGCGCCTGCTCAGCGTCCGGACATTCTGGTGCTCGGCTCATCGAACACCATGCGCTTTCGTCCCGCCAAGGTCGAAGAGCTGTTCGGCGGCACGTGTTTCAATTTCGGCGTGTTCTGGGGCATGGCCGAGGACGCGCTCTGCATCGCGAATTATGTCGTTCTCGACCTCGAGCACCGTCCGGAGCTCCTCATCGTCGGAATCGACACCTGGACGTTTCGCGGCGACGACGAGACGTGCGCCCATAGAAACCTCTCGAACACGCCGCAGCTGATTCGACAGCACCCGGATCTTCCGACGGCTCGCTATTTGTGGAAGCGCTCTCTCGAGCTGGCCTCCAGCCAGCAGCTGAGCCTGGCCTGGCGTATCGTCCGCCGAGGCGCGGAGCGCCGCAAGCAGCTCCCCTTGGGCGGAGCCGGGATCTTCGCCCCTGACGGCACGCGGATCCTGTTCAACGACGTCTACGGGAAGTGGTCGGACAATATCTTCGAGCATGTCGACCGCGGAACCTACTCCCTCACCGATCGCCTGCACCCGTTCGGCGACAGGACGGAGTTCGGGAAGATACACCACTTCAAGAACTACTGCTCGCCCGCGCACAGCGCGAAGCGCCTCGGCTACATCGACCAATTGGTCGAGCTGTGCGCAACTCACGACATCCGCTTGGCGTTCGTCCTCAACCCGATTCACCCGCTGTTCTGGCGGGTTCTCACGGAACACACCGACCATCTCGACGACGTGACACGGCTGCGACGACATTTCGCAACACTGGAGCGCCAACACGGCGAGACCGTCGTCGGCGTGCTCGACGCGACACAAGTGGAGAGATTCGACGGCGATCCCGACGGGTTCTTTGACGAGATTCACCCGTCGACCCGCAATTCGGACCTCATGCTGGAACACCTGCACGCAATCGTCGAGCAACGATGATCTTCCCGAGCTATATCTTCCTCCTGGTGTTCCTTCCACTGGTGCTGTTGTGCTGGTACTCGATCAGAGGGTTCCGGCTTCGGCTCCTCATTCTGACGTTCGCCAGCTACCTCTTCTACGCGTGGTGGGACTACCGGTTCATCGTGCTGATGTTCGCGTCGAGCCTGCTCGACTACGTATGCGGCGCGCGGATTCACCGCTCCGTCGATCAGCGCGTAAGACGTTCGTGGCTGATCGCGTCGTTGGGCGGCAACCTCGGCCTGCTGGGATTCTTCAAGTACTTCGACTTCTTCGTCGACTCGGCAGCCCGCGGACTCGACCTGCTCGGCCTCGCGATCTCGACTCCCACACTGGAGATCGTCCTGCCCGTCGGAATCTCGTTCTACACGTTCCAGTCGATGAGCTACTCGATCGACATCTATCGCGGCCAGTGCCAACCCACGAAGGGGTTTCTGCGCTTCGCCGCGTACGTGTCGATGTTCCCGCAGCTCGTCGCCGGACCGATCGTTCGCTACCGCGACATGGAGACCCAGCTCGAGGAGCTGCCGCACAAGCGCGTCTCGATGGACGAGATCGCCGCCGGGACTTGGCTATTCGTCATCGGCCTCGTCAAGAAGATCTGGGTCGCCGACTACCTCGCGCCGGTAGCGGATCACGCGTTCCAGTTCCCCGATGAAATGCAGTTCTTCGGCGCCTGGATCGGCGTTCTCGCGTACACGCTGCAGCTGTACTTCGACTTCTCGGCGTACAGCGACATGGCACGCGGACTCGGAAAGATGCTGGGATTCCAGTTCCCCGTGAACTTCAACTCGCCGTACAAGTCCGCAAGCATCGCCGAGTTCTGGTCGCGCTGGCACATCTCGCTTTCGAGCTGGCTTCGCGACTATCTCTTCATCCCGCTGGGAGGATCCCGCGTCGGCAGCGTGCTGACGATTCGCAACCTGTTCATCACGATGTTCCTGGGAGGGCTGTGGCACGGCGCTGCTTGGAACTTCGTCGTTTGGGGCCTGTATCACGGAACCTTGCTCGGACTTCATGCGACCTGGAGACGCCTCGGCATCGCCGTTCCGCGTGCGGCAGGAGTGATACTCACATTCTGCGCCGTCGTCTTCGGATGGGCCCTCTTCAGAGCCGACACGCTCGGAGAGGCAGGAGCGCTCGTCGCCAGCATGACCGGCCTCAACGGCATGGAGTCGTTCTCGCACCAATGGGGCCCGGGGATCTATGTCCCGGACGTCATGAGCTGGGTCCACGGTCGGCGCTTCGTGTTTCTGATCGGCGCTCTCGCCGTCGCCTTCTTCGCGCCCAACAGCGAGGACATGCGGAAGCCCCGGTCCCTCTTCTGGGCGATCGCGCTGGGAGGCGTAGTTCTCGCTACCCTGACGCAACTCGGCAAGGAATCGCCGTTCCTCTACTTCCAGTTCTAAGTGCCGCCTTTCACAAGTTCCTGTGCATACGAGCGGCATCTACGCCCGCTGGCTTTGTTGCGCTCAGTCGACTATGCGCCTCCGGCATGGACTCCTTCGCGCGCCGCGCCAGCGAACGAATCTGCTCGCTCGATATGCACAGGAACTTGCGAAACACGGCACTAAGCCGAGGCTCGAGAACTCGGGACCTCAGCCGCAGAAGTCGGGATACTCGCGGTCGCGAGGCGAGATCACGCGATCGCCTTCGGGCCACTGAATACCGAATGCGGGGTCGTCCCAGCGAACGCCGCACGCCGCCGACGGCTCGAACGGCGTGGACATCTGGTAGAACACCTCGGCCTGTGGCGTCAACGCCTGGAATCCGTGTGCGCAGCCCTTCGGCACGTAGATCAGGTGGCGGTTTTCCTCGGAGAGCACGACCGCGATCCAGCTCTTGAACGTGGGCGATCCGGGCCGCAGATCCAGCACGACGTCGTGTACGGCGCCACGGGTACACCGCACGAGCTTGACCTCCTCGTGCGGCGACGCCTGGAAGTGCATTCCGCGCAGCGTCCCCTTCGACAAGCTGTGCGAAACCGTACACTGAACGAATACGGTCTCCAGGCCTCGCTCGGCGAACGCATCCCGGCAAAACGTCCTCGCGAGAAATCCGCGCTCATCCTCGACGCGGCTAGGCTCGATAACGAACGCGCCTTCAACCGCGGTCGCGTGAAAGAAAAGGGACGGCGATTCAGACACAAGAATCAGCACTCGCGGGCTCGCCTACCGACTTCGCAAGCCCCTCGAGAGCCGCTACGCGGTCCCCCAGGCCGGGACGTGGAGCCAAGCCGACGACTCGCAGCAAATCCCGCCATTGGTAGACCCAGTCATGAGCGAGCAGCGACGCGCGAATGTTGGCGGCGCGTATCCCTGCGACCCTCTCCGGGTCGGACTCCAACTCCTCGATGACTTCGGCGACATCGCCGGAGTCGTAAGGCAACGGCACGACCGAGTCCTTCCAGCCGAAGTACTGGTCGAACGCTGGCGAATCGGGCGCTTCGCCGATGATGACAGCCCCGCCGGCCACCCCCTCGAAGAAACGCGAGCCGACCTCCTGGAAACTCTGGCTCGGCCCTGCGAGGTTCACCTTCGCACGATTGGCGATGAAGTACTTCGCGCGCATGAGGAAGCTCATGAGAAGGCGCCGGTGTTCCGCGGGATTGACAGGCACGTTCCCGACGGTCGTGTCGAACAGGTAGAACAGGCCGCAGCGCTCCGCCAGCTTCAGAAGAGCTTCGTGGGTCCTCGGAGATCGACGCCCCATATTGTAGACGTCGATGACCCGCTCCGGCGGATCCGGATACGGACAGAACGCGGCCGCGTCCACCGTTGGTGGCATGTAGTGACACGGCACACCGGCAGCCGCCGAGAGAGCATCTACTGCTCCCAGACACGATACAAAGACGTGATCGAAATGCTCCAGCAAGGCGACCTCATGCGACCGCCTGGGGAGATCTGGGGCCCAGAGCTCCTCCACGTAGCACACCGACACGTTCGCTGCCGCGGTCCAGCGGCTCAGCGGTCCCAGGTGGATCAAATCCGTCAGAGTCTCGCAAGACACGAACAACAAGTCGTACCTGCGATCCAGGCACGATTGCCGAGCCGCGGGTAACGGGACACGGCTCAATCTGAGCTTGCGGCCCCACGGACGGTCCAGGGACTTGGTGACCGTACAAATGTCCGCGTCGTCAAATCGCGCAATGAGGTCCTCGAACGCGAAGATCGTGCACCGCGACATCACCGGACGAAGCGCTCGCTGCGAAACGACGAGGATGCGCGCGTCTTCGGATCGTTCGACGAATTCGACCGCACTCATCTCAGAGAGTCTCTCCTGGTGCTGCTCGCCGCAGAATCTCGTGCGTCACGAGCAGCTCCGCGGCCTCACGGATCAGATCGAAAGAGTAGCCCGACCGCTCTGCGATCTCCAGCAGTCCGTGCCTGCCGTCGGAGAGGTTCATCACCCAAAGAAGCGCCATCTCCATCGCCGCTCTCTTCTGAAGCCCCCCCATCATGCCGTACAGCCCACGCTTACCGAGTTGGGGCTCCGCGTCGGGTATCAGGTTGAGATACCGACAGTCGCCTTCGAGCACCGAGACGACCGAGAGGCACGCGAAGAGCGCCTCTTCCAGTCGCGATCCGCTCACGAGGTCGAGATTGTCACCGGAGCTGTGGTACCCCGAGAACTCCGAGTGAGTCGACCGGGTCAACGACCCTACCGGCAGATTGTGGCGCGGCGAGCAGAAGTTCCGCTCGTCGTAACCGTACGGAGAAAAATCGATGACCTGATGCTCTGCACCGGCAGCCTTGAGAACGTGCTGCACGACGGTATCGATCGTTGCGTCGCCGCGTCGAGTCTTCTTGTAGGTGAACGGAGCTGCATCACCGATACAGCTCAGCACCAGACCATGGCGAATGCGAGGCAGGATGTCCTGGTTTCGACTCATCCATACCACCGAGCCGATGCCGCCCGGAAGGAACAGGACACGGTACGTGTACCGTGTCTGCGTCCTCGCCAGCAAGTGGGCCAGAAACGCAGCGACCACGACTCCGGACAGATTGTCGTTGCACAGCGACGGATGACACGCGTGGGCGGTAAACAGGACCTCTTCGTCGGTCTCGCCCTGGTGGACCCACTCGCCGTAGTTCAGCTCGCCATCTTCGAGCGTCGAATCGATGAAGACCTCGTACGTGCCCTCGGCCAACTTCGTCAGGTCTTCGTGCGCCAAGCAGAATCCCCAGTCCCGCTTGTAGTAGGAAGTTCGGTAGGGAATCAGAGAAGGTGATTCCGGCAGCGAATGCAGGCGCTTCTTCAGCTCCTCGAGACTCAATCGCTCGTGGACCGGAGCACTGTAGTTGACGACGTGAAGGTTGCTGTCGCGAAAATCGATCACCTTGTCGCCCGACGGGCCCCGGACGTACGCATCGGAGATGTTCCACTCCTTGGGGACAGTCCAGTCGAATGCCTGCGATCCGCTCGGCACGCCCCGAAGAGCGAGACTTGGCACATACTCCTGGAGAATGCGCTGCGTCTCGCGGAACCCCTCACCGGTGATGCTGCGACAGATCGGGTAGAGGCGCTCGACGAGCGAGTACATGCGATCGGCGAACGCGCCCGAGGACAATGACACCATCAGTCTTTCGACACTCTGAAACACCGTGTCCCCAGACACATCGACTTCCCTGTCCAATCGCGACTTCGGTACCCTACCGGACCTCTCCGCGTACCATTCGCGGTGCCCAGAATACGCGCACCAGCCTACCCACGATCCCGCTGCCAGAATAAGAGAGAATCGGCGCATGCGAAAGAAAAAGACCGTGGTGCTCAGCTGCCCCGCTCGGTGTCGCGGCAACTGACGCGTACCGAGCCAGGAAAACCGTTGACAGGCCTAACCGTTCAGCTAATTTGCTGGACGCGAAGTGCGGCCAGGTCTGAGACTGCGCGATTCCGTGCGGCGTGGAGCCCCATGCTCGGCGCGCCAGGCTTCCGGCGGTAGCATGGCCTGAGGACTCGGGGCCCTGAGGGAGCTTCCGTCCCGGATAAGTAGGTTCGATCGTGATCGTTTGGGTAGCGTTTGGATGGAGCGCAGAGCCGTGAAGGTATGCATTCTCGCGGGAGGCTTCGGTACTCGCCTACTCGAAGAGACCACCGTACGCCCCAAACCGATGGTCGAGATCGGCGACAGACCGATTCTCTGGCACATCATGATGCACTACAGTACGTACGGTTTTCGGGAGTTCTCGATCGGCCTCGGATACCGAGGAGCGGATATCAAGAAGTACATGGTCGACTACGCGGCGCTCAGCGGGAACCTGACCGTCCGCTTGGGAGACAATAGCCGCGTCGTCCAGCACGAGACCCGTCTTCCGGACTGGACGGTCGAGCTCGTGGACACTGGAGCTGACACCCTCACGGGCGGACGCATCAAGCGGCTCGCTCCCTACATCGGCGACTCCCGGTTCATGCTCACTTGGGGCGATGGCGTCAGCGATGTGAACCTCAAGGAGCTCCTCGAGTTCCATTGCTCGCACGGTCGCTTGGCCACGGTGACCGCTGTTCGACCGACGGCTCGCTTCGGTCACATGCAATTCGAGGGCGACCGCGTCAGCAGATTCGACGAGAAGCCGCAGACAGCCGAAGGCTGGATCAACGGCGCCTTCTTCGTGCTGGAGCCGGGCGTCCTCGACTACATCGAGGGCGACAATACGCAGTGGGAGCGCGAACCGATGGTAGCCCTGGCGAGGGACGGCGAGCTAATGGCCTATCGCCACCACGGGTTCTGGGGATGCATGGACACTCTTCGTGACAAGCGTCGGCTGGAGGAGCTCTGGCAGTCCGGTCAAGCTCCCTGGAAAACCTGGAAGGAAGATCACTAGTGAGAGTTCTCGTTACCGGACTCCGAGGGTACATCGGCACGGTTCTGACACCGCTCCTCGTTCGTGAGGGCCACGACGTCGTCGGGCTCGATAGCGACCTCTATCGCCGCTGCACGTTCGCTCCCGGCGGAGATGTGCCATCCGTCGACTGGATCCACAAGGACGTCCGTGACGCTGCTCCCGCCGACTTCGAGGGCATCGACGCGGTGCTTCACCTCGCGGCCCTGTCGAACGATCCGCTAGGCAACCTCGACGCGCAGTTGACCGACGACATCAATCGCCGTGGCACTGTTCACCTGGCGCGCGCGGCGAAGGAGGCTGGAGTCGAGCGCTTCGTCTTCAGCTCGTCGTGCAGCAACTACGGCGCCGGCGGAGACCTTCCGATCGACGAGACCGCACCGCTGAATCCCGTGACTCCCTACGGGCGGTCGAAGGTCGACGCAGAACGAGAGCTCGCGGAGATCGCCGACGACTCGTTCTGCCCTGTCTTCCTGCGCAGCGCGACGGCCTACGGACTGTCTCCACGCATTCGATTCGACCTCGTCCTGAACAACTTGGTCGCCTGGGCGGTGACGACGGGCGAGATCCTGATGAAGTCTGACGGGACGCCGTGGCGGCCCATCGTCCACATCGAGGACATCTCGCGGGCCTTCGTCGCTGCGCTGAGCGCACCGCGGGAGCGAGTATTCTGTGAGGCTCTGAACGTCGGCCGCACCGAAGAGAACTACCGCATCCGCGACCTAGCGGAGATCGTCGCAGAGATCGTACCCGACTGTCGTATCGAGTTCGCGCCGGGCGCCGGCCCCGACCTCCGCTGCTATCGCGTCAACTGCGACAAGATTCGGTCCGCCTTGCCATCGTTCGAGCCGACGTGGAACGCTCGCGCTGGCGCGCAACAGGTCTACGACGCCTACATGAAGGCAGGCCTGACCACGGAGGACTTCGAAGGGCCCCGTTACCAGCGCATTGGGCACATCAAGATGCTCATCGCCTCCGGGGAGCTGACACCGACGCTACGGCACACGGACACTGCCAATACGGAGAGAGGCGGCGCATGAGCTCCGCCGCGGTGGACGAGAACCTGACGCGAAAATGTGCTGCGGCGCGTTGCCGCTCGTGCGGCCGCGACGAGCTGCGACCCGTTCTCGACCTGGGCATGATGCCCGCCTCGGACGGGCTCCTGCTCCCCGAGCAGCTCGACGAGCCTGAGCCCCGCTACCCGCTCGAGGTCGCGTTCTGCGCGTCGTGCGGCCTGGTGCAGATTCTCGAGACCGTACCGCCCGACAAGCTATTCGGAGAGAGCTACCAGTACTTCTCGTCGTTCTCGGACGCGCTGCTCCGACACGCGCGGACGAATGCGCTGGAATTGGTCGATCGCTGCGGACTCGACGCGGACAGCTTCGTCGTCGAAGTCGCGAGCAACGACGGCTACTTGCTGCGGAACTTCGTCGAGTCGGGCATTCCCGTCCTCGGCATCGATCCTGCGCCGGCGCCGGCTGCCGCGGCTCGAGCGAAGGGCATCGACACGCTCTGCGATTTCTTCACGGCGGATCTGGCGGAGAGGCTCGCCACCGATGGTCGCGCGGCGGACCTGATTCTCGCCAGCAACGTCCTGGCACACGTTTCCGACACGAACGACTTCGTTCGGGGCCTTCGCCGGCTGGTGAAGCCGACGGGGGGGATCTCGATCGAATTCCCGTACGTGCGCGATCTGGTCGACCACTGCGAGTTCGACACGATCTACCACGAGCACCTGTGCTACTTCTCGGTCACGAGCGTCGACGCGCTCCTTCGCCGGCACGGGCTCTATCTGAACGACATCCGGCGGCTGTCGATCCATGGCGGCTCGCTGCGGCTCTGGGTCCAACCCGTCGAGGCCGTGGGCGACGCGGTGAAGGCCATGCTGCGCGAAGAGGTCGAGCTGGGCATCGACCGCTTCGATTACTACCGAGACTTCGCCGCTCGCGTGCAGGGGCTGCGGCGTGACCTGCTCGCGCTGCTGCAAGATGTTCGCCAGCAAGGCAAGCGCATAGCCGCTTACGGCGCAGCCGCGAAAGGGACAATCCTCCTCAATGCCCTGGGCCTCGACCGCTCGACCATCGAGTGGGTTGTCGACAGGAACTCCCACAAGCACGGGCGCTATATGCCCGGAGCGAGGATACAGATTCTGGACCCGGCGAGACTCCTCGAGGACATGCCGGACTACGTCCTGATTCTCCCCTGGAACTTCGCTGACGAGATCATCGCGCAGCAGTCCGAGTACCTCGCGCGAGGCGGCCGCTTCATCGTTCCGATTCCGACGCCGCGGGTCGTGAGCGCCGAGTAAGCCCGTAGTACGCCTCGCTCAAATCGCGGTCGAAGGCGTACGTGGCGGCTCCGCGCCCAGGGTGCTTTTTTGCTTTGTCCGCCAACTCATCACGGATAGACTTCTGTGAATTGGGTTTGCGGGCTTTGTGGGCGGCACCAACAGGGACGGAGTCTGCCATGATTTGCGCGTGTGGACGTGAGTCCCACCGATGCGGCAATCTGACAGCCTCTCGATGTGCGCGGCCGAATGCCCGCGCTGTTCGACGGACGCTCGCGAGCCGCCAGCGGCTCAACCGCGCCCGAACGCGCGGCGACAAGGCGCCCCGACTGGAAGACAATCACCCACTACGCCCCCATTGTTTGGCCGGCTCGGCCAAAGACCGGTGCGGAATCCAGGCCTTATGGAAAGAGAAAGCAGCGTGGCCCCGACGCCCAACAGCGCGGCCGATCGCGACGAACCCAAGGAGGCGTTCATCTACAAGCCACCGAGTGCAGAGCTGAGGTGTACGTACGAGCACCTGTTCGCGCTCGAAGGCCCGCTGAAGGATCGACTCCTCAAGCGCAGCATTGATGTCATCGTGGCTGTCGCGGCTCTCGTCCTCACGTCTCCGATCATTCTCGCGTTGTATCTCTCGAATCTGATCGAAGGGCTTGTCATACGTGAGAATCGGGGCCCTTTCACCATAGCCTACAAGGCCGTGAGTGCCGGGAGAGTGTTCAACAAGCGCAAGCTTCGGGTGATCAAGCTGAAGCACATCGACGAACAGGGAGCGCAACAGGGTGACTGGCGGGCGTTCTCCGCAGAATGGAAACCGAGCGCTCGCACGTACACGGGACGCTTCGTCAAGAAGTTCTATCTCGATGAGCTCCCGCAATTGCTCAGCATTGCTCTTGGCGACATGAGCCTGATCGGTCCGAGGCCCCTGGCCCAGCTCCATTATGAGAGAGACCTCGCTCAGGGCAACGTCAGCAGGAAGCTTCTCAAGGCAGGCCTGCTGGGAGCCGGCCAGGTCCTGAAAGGCACGGAGAGCGTGGGAGACCCTCGCTGCGAATACGACTACATCGAGAGCTACGTCAATCTGCCTGCGACTCGACTGCTATGGCTCGATCTCACAATAGTCGCTAAAGGAGTCAAGGTCGTCCTGCAAGGCAAGGGACTTTGACACCACGAACCGAGCAGCCTCCGGCGCTCGAAGGCGGCCCCGGGAAAACCCGGCCCGCAAAGGTCACCGAGTGAA
The DNA here is from genome assembly GCA_964392615.1 of uncultured Planctomycetia bacterium. GTDB lineage: Bacteria > Planctomycetota > UBA8108 > UBA8108 > UBA8108 > CAYMRB01. The sequence continues at coordinate 22,191 of CAYMRB010000021.1, forward strand.
CGTTCTGACTTTCGACATCGAGGACTGGTTTCATATCCTCGACCACGACTCGACCAAGACTGTGAGCTCCTGGAGCCAGTTTCCATCGAGGCTCGCTCACAACACAGAACGTATTCTGGAGTTGCTGGCTCGACACGACACCACCGCCACCTTCTTCTGCCTCGGCTGGGTCGCCGAGCAGCACCCTGAGGTCATACGGAGAATCGTCGCCGAAGGACATGAAATCGCGACGCATTCGTACGCCCACCAATTGGTGTATCAGCAGTCACCGGCGGAGTTCGAGGCCGACCTGAGGAAGTCGATCACGATCCTGGAGGACTTGAGCTCCAGCAAGGTGCGCGCCTACCGGGCTCCAGGTTTCTCCATCACCTCCACGAACACCTGGGCGTTTGATATCCTCTTTCGAAACGGAATCGAGATCGACTGCCCGGTGTTCCCTGCGAGGTGGGCTCACGGCGGGTTTCCAGAGTACGGAGAGGCACGGCCAGGCTGGATCGAGTGCGGTGGCGCGCGGCTCAAGGAGCTGCCCATCAACGTCTTTCGACGCCTCGGCGCGAGCATCGTCTTCTCGGGCGGCGGGTACTTCCGACTCCTCCCCTACCGGTTGATCAAGAGCTTGATGACTCGCCGGGACTACGTGATGACGTATTTTCACCCGCGCGACTTCGACGCGGAGCAGCCCCGGCTCCCCAACTTGCCGGCCACACGACGCTTCAAGTCGTACTATGGCCTGGCGACTTCTTTCGACAAGCTCAGCAAGCTCTTGGCCGACTTTCGGTTCGTCAGCCTGACCCCGGCCGTCGAGGCCACCAACTGGGAGGAGGCACCAGTCATCGAGGTCAAAACGCCATGACCGAGAGCCAACCTCCAGATCCGAATCATTCCGCGCCAGGCGACGGTTGCGAGCCAGATCATCGAAATCGAGTCAGGATTCTCGATACATGGCTCGACCGAGTCGATCTTCGCGAGGCGATGGCGCGAATCGGCGAGGCCTGCGAGACGAAGACCCCTCTGCAGATCGTCACGGTCAATCTCAATTTCCTCACGATCGGCCGAAGGATCCCGGCTTTCGGCGAGGCACTGAACAGCGCAGGCCTGTCGGTTGTCGACGGCAGGATTCTCCAGTGGGCGACGTGGCTGCTCGGCGAGCCGGCTCCAGAGCAAATCACCGGACATGACTTGTTTCGTGAGAGCATCAAGCTCGCCGCTGAAAGGGACTACGGGATCTTCCTCCTGGGCGGCGCGCCCGGGGTTGCGAGCAGTGTCGCGGAGAAGCTGGAGAGCGAGCACCCCGGACTGAGAGCTCGCGGGACGTCTCACGGTCGGTTTGCAGCTGACGGGCACGCTGAACGGCAAGATGAGCTCGAGGAGCAGATTCTCGAGTTCAAGCCCGATCTCCTTTTCGTCGCGCTTGGCGCTCCGAAGCAGGATCTGTGGATCGCGAATCACTGCGCGAAGCTCAACGTTCCGGTGGCGGTTGGCGTCGGGTGCGTGCTCGATGTGGCCGCCGGAACGATGCGCCGAGTGCCGGAGTGGGTCCAGAAATGCGGACTTGAGTCCCCCGTTCAGATGCTGTTTTCTCCACGCCGGTATACAAAACGGTATCTCATCGACGACCCCCCGACATTGCTTCGCATGGCGTGGTACATTCTCCGAAGGCGCCTGCTCAGACGACCGAGAGGAAACGGCCCTCTCTTCTAGCCGATCACAATGCTGGGCATCGGTGAGACATGACGCACAAGAAGGCTGGGCGTGATTACCTGTTGGTCACTCCGTGTCGGGATGAAGCTCAGTACGCTCGACGGACGCTGGACAGCGTCATCCATCAGACCGAACGTCCTTCGCTCTGGATCATCGTGGACGACGGGTCGACCGACGAGACGCCTGCCATACTCGCGGAGTACGCAGATCGCTACGACTTCATCCGGGTGATCGGCGGGAAGCCGCGAGAAGAGCGACGCGTGGGCCCGGGCGTGATCGACGCGTTTTACTGCGGCTACGGCGCGGTCGATCCGAGTCGATTCGACTACGTCTGCAAGTTCGACCTGGATCTGGACATTCCGCCGAAATACTTCGAGATCCTCATGGATCGAATGGAGGCGAACCCGCGGATAGGCACTTGCAGCGGCCATGCCTTCTACCTCCATCCACGCAGTGAGGAGCTTCTGAGCGAGGGTTGTTCGGACGAGATGTCCGCGGGGATGACGAAATTCTATCGTCAGGAGTGCTTCGAGGAGATCGGCGGCTTCGTCCATGAGGTGATGTGGGACGGCATCGACTGCCACCGGTGCCGAATGCTCGGCTGGATCGCATGCAGCTGGGGCGAATCCGATCTCCGCTTCTTGCACTTGCGCCCCATGGGGTCGAGCCACAGATCGATCCTGACGGGGCGGGCCCGCCATGGTTTCGGGCAGTACTTCATGGGCACGGGCCTGGCCTACATGGTGGCGAGTTGTGTCCGCAACTTGGCACGGCCTCCATTCCTGGCGGGTTCATTGGCGATGCTGTGGGGCTACGTGCGGAGCGCGTTGACCGCGAAAGATCGGTATGACGACCTTGAGTTCCGCCGGTTCTTGCGGCGATATCAATGGCGATGCCTGTTCCGGGGAAAGACAAGAGCGACGCAGAAACTGGACCGGCAACAGGAAGGCGTGTTCCGCCAACGTCGCGGACTGGCAGAAACGTGAGGAAACGCACCGATCACGACGAACTGCCGCCGGACGCGTGGTGCGCCTCTGAAGCGACTCGAGCGCTGACCCAATTACGTCGCCCGCGCATGTGCCTTGATGCCAGACTTGTCGGCTCGCGAATGGTAACTTTCCGTGTGGGTGGCGAAGCTGTTGGGAGGTGTCCGCGGCCGAGGTCGCTGAGGCACTCACTGCGGACGGTGTCGGCAGTGAAGGCCTGGCAACCTCTCGAGGGTGTTCTGGCTGGTAAGGGCGATGTCAAGAGGCCTTGTCCGTGTCGAACCGTAGCCGGGAGAGGAGCTCGATCTTGAATCTCCTGGGAATACGACGCAGGCTCGTAGGGACCGCCGTGGGACGGTGCCTCATGCGCTGTCGACAGCTCCTGGACCTTTGGCAAGCCGTGCGGGCCAATCCGGAGCAAGGAGGGATGGTCTCGCAGGACGTGTGCGCTCAGCTGCTTGTGTCGAAGCTGTGCAAGCCGTCGGCGATCTTCATCGATGTCGGCGCGCACATAGGCTCGGTTTTCGCCGAGGTTCGTCACCACCAGCCGTCGAGTCAGATCATTGCCGTGGAGGCTGTGCCCGAAAAGGCGGCTGACCTCGCTCGTCGATTCCAGGAGGTCACCGTCCACGGCTGCGCCCTGGGTGACGTAGAGGGAGAGACAAAGTTCTTCGTGGATACTAGAAGGCCGGGCTACAGCTCCCTCGCCCCGAGGACCAGGTCGCAAGGAGTCGTGGAAATCTCCGTGCCGATACGGCGACTGGACGATCTGGTTCCTGATTCGCCAGAGGTCGACTTCATCAAGATCGACGTCGAAGGCGCGGAACTAGGAGTTCTTCGTGGCGCGGAGGACGTCATTCCTCGAGATCGCCCGACCATCCTCTTCGAGAGCGGCAACAGCGCGGAACTACTGGGCTATTCGCTCCAGGATCTGTTCGATTGGTTCGCCGATCGCGACTACGAGATCCACGTGCCGAACCGTGTCGCTCATGACGGCCCTGGCCTTCGATTTGAGGGGTTTGTTGAATCGCACTTCTACCCTCGCCGGACTCTCAACTACTTCGCGATTCCTGAGGAGCGGAGAATCGAGATTCGCGATCGCGCCCGGAAGATCCTGGGAGTAACACCGACGTGAGACACCGCAGGGGGGGTTCCGGAGCTACATCGTGATCGACTCTCCCAAGAAGCCCATTCGAGTCATGTTCGCCCTCTCAGGCCTGCACCGCGTGCTGCGCGGCGCGGAGGTCGCGTTCCAATCGATCGCGCAGGAGATCGCGACGGCACCCGGCTGGGAGGTCACGGTCTTCGGTTCGGGGACTCCGGAGCCGGGAAGGGCGTACGAATTTCGCCAGTCGCGCTGTGTGCGTCGGGAGCGGTTCGAGCGCTGGCCCAAGAACCTTCCGTTGCTGCGGAACGAGTGCGCCTACGAGGAGTTGTCGTTCGCGTTGGGCCTGCTGCCGAAGTACTCGCCAAAGGACTTCGACGTCACCGTCACGTGCACGTTCCCCTACGTCAATTGGGCTCTGCGTGCACGGGATTCCCGACGACACCGGCCGGCGCACGTCTTCGTGACGCAAAACGGCGATTGGCCGGCTTTCGACGATCGGCGCGAGTTCAAGTGGTTCTCGTGCGACGGGCTGGTCTGCACGAATCCGGAGTACCACGAACGCAACAAGGACCGCTGGCGCACGGCGCTGATCCCGAATGGCGTCGATCCGGACGTCTTCGAGCCCGGTCCTCGAGACCGCGCCCGGTTCGGCCTGCCCGCGACTGCCCCGGTCGCGTTGGTCGTGAGCGCGTTGATCCCGAGCAAGAGGGTCGTCGAGGGAATCCGATGCGCCAGCCAAGTGGATGACCTCCACCTCGTTGTCGCCGGCGACGGACCATTGAGGGACGAGGTCGATAGGACCGGACAGGACATGATGGGAGAGCGGTTTCGACGCATCACGGTCCCCCGCGAGGCCATGCCCGACCTGTACCGCTGTGCCGACGCCTTCCTCCACATGAGTCAGGACGAGCCGTCCGCAAACGCGTACATCGAGGCCCTGGCGACGGGCCTTCCGATCGTCACACACGACCGACTCGTGACCGCCTGGACCTTCGACGGCACGGCTCTTCTGGTCGACACTTCCGACACGGACGCCGTCGTCAACGCCCTCGGCCGCGCCATCGACGCGTCTCGTCCCGAGCAGGTGAGCGCTCGAAGAGAGCTGGTTCATCGACGCTTCTCCTGGAGCGGAATCGCGCGAAGCTACAGGGAGTTCTTTGGCGATATTCTGGCGGACGCTGACTTCCGAGCGGACGGCTGAGTCCCTCGCGGGACTGTTGTCACCGTGGTGCAAGAGCCGTCAGCAAACACACTCGACGAGAGGCGTCCTGATCCGACCTGGAACCTAGTGGGAAATACACGTTTTCGAGACCTGACAGCGGGCGAGCTCGCCGCCGCCGTCGCTCGAGCGCACGCGGGCGACCCCGCCTTCGACGTGCTTCGTTCGAAGCGCTTCCCGAGCTTGACGGCGCGTTGGCGCGTGGAAGATGACAGTGCGATCGTGAAGATCTGGGCTGCCGAAGGGCTGAAGGCCCGACTCGCGCGAGCCGCCTACCTCAGCGGAGCTGCGCGCGAGTGGCGGCATCTGATCGCGTTGCGCGCCCTCGGCCTCCGTGTGCCGGCGGTACTGGGGTTCTGCAGGACGCTGCGTTTCGAGGTACTCGTGCTCGAGGATCTCGGCGTATGCGAGAGGGTCGGGGAATACCTGGGCAGACTTGTCACGGAAAACGAGAACGAGGAGATCGGCCGAATCGAGAACGAGCTGGTCGACGCGACCGCCATCATGGTTCGTGCGGGCATTCTGGATACCGACCATTCGGTTCTCAACTTCGTCGTCGCTCCGGACAGATCGATCTATCGGCTGGACCTCGAATGCAGCAGGCGTCGAGGATCGTTGTTTCGCGACCACCTCCTCGCCGAGATGCTGGGGCGTCTGGTCAGTACGTTCGCGTTCGCCGTGGCGCCGCAACTCGACAGAGTGTCGAGGCTCGCTGACTCTCTCGCGAAACGACTCGAGCTGAGCTCGCGCGTGAGAAACAAGGCGCGACTGGTCGTCGACAGGCACATGGAACTCCAGCAACGCGAGTGCGGAGTGAGAATGGAGCTATCCCTTTCATGGTGACCCACGATTCGACACCTCCGCTGCGAAGCGCGGTCATCGGCACCGGAACGATCTCGGAGACGCACCTGGCGTTCTTGAGCTCCTCGCGAGATGCGACTCTCGAGGCCGTGTGTGACCTGTCACCCGCGCTGGGTCGGGTGACCGCCGAACGCTACGGTGTCGGGCGGTCGTTTACGGACCACCGAGAACTGCTCGATTCGATTCGACCGGATGCCGTCCACGTGCTCACGCCGCCTCACACTCACGCGGCGATCGTATCGGATTGCCTTCGTGCCGACGCGCACGTATTCGTCGAGAAACCGGTCGCTCCGGACTACACGGAGTACTGCGACCTCCGTGATCTAGCGAAGACTTGCGGCCGGTGGCTTGTCGAGGACCACAACTACCGCTTCAACGAGCCGGTCCTCGCGGTCGAGTCACTGGTCGAGCAGGGGACTCTGGGCTCCGTAGAAGACGTAGAGATACGCCTGGCGCTCGACATCTGCTCCCCAGGGGGCCGATTCAGTGACGCGAACCTCCCACATCCGAGCCACCGGCTACCATGCGGCGCAATTCACGAGTTCATTTCACACCTTTCCTACCTGTGCTTGCGCTTCCTGCCGGATGTTGACGACGTTCGAGCCTCCTGGGCCAACCACGGCGGAGGAGATCTGTTCAAATACGACGACCTCGACGCCGTGGTCATCGGAGGGACCACGCATGCGCGAATCCGGTTCTCCGCGCGAACAAAGCCCGACTGCTTCGCCCTGACCTTGCGAGGTTCGCGAGGCTCGGTCGAGACCGACCTCTTCCATCCCTATCTTCGCCTCCAGCGACCGCGCTGTTGCGGCCCGCAGCTCACCCCGCTCTGGAATCACTTCGCGAACGGCCTGGACCTTATCCGGTCGAGTGTCGTCGGATTCAAGAACAAGGTGTTTCAGAAGACGCCCTACGAGGGGTTGCTGCGACTTCTCGGCCTGACGTACGCTGCGCTCCGGTCAGGAGGTGAGCCTCCGGTCACAATCGACGACATGGATCGCACAGCCAAACTGATAGCCAAGCTCACCGACGAGGAGCACTGCTCATGAGAATCCTCGTCACGGGTGCGTCCGGATTCCTCGGACAACACGTTGTCCGCGCTGCGCTCGACGGAGGGCACGAGGTTCATGCCCTCGTTCGCCCCGCGACGGCCCGGTCAGACCTCGATTGGCGCGACCATCCTTCCGTATCATTCTTCGCAGCTGATCTTCGAGCGCCGTCAGATCTCACGAGAGCGCTCGCGGGCGTTGATACGGTTGTGCACCTTGCCGCGGCCAAGACCGGTACGCTCTACGACCAGCTCGCGGCAACTCTTGTCGGAACAGAAAACCTGCTCGACGCTATGGAGGATGCAGGGAACGCGCGGCTGGTCCTGATCAGCACATTCTCCGTCTACGACTACCTCCGGCAGTGGTCCTACTCGAGGCTCGACGAGGCTTCTCGCCTTGAAGACCGCTTCTTCGACCGCGAGACGTACGCGACCGCCAAGATCCTACAGGAACGACTCGTGCGGGAACGATTTGCCCAGCGACTAGGAGACCTCGCCGTTCTTCGCCCCGGCGTGATCTACGGTCCCGGGAATCTTTGGACGGACCAGTTAGGAATTCGCGTCGGTGATCGATTGTGGGTGCGAATGGGATACCTCTCGACGGCTCCCGTTACTTACGTGCTGAACTGCGCGGAGGCGATCATTCGCGTCGCCGAAACGCCAACAGCATACGGGAACACCTTCAACATCGTCGACGACCACCTCCCGTCTCGCTGGCGGTACGCACGTGAGCTGCGACGCCGCCTGCCCCGCAAGCCCCTCGTCGTGCCGTGCAGTGCGTGGCTGATGCGAACGCTCGCCCGCACGGCCTGGATCGTCAACCGCGTCATCCTCCGAGGGCGAGCGAAGATGCCGTGGTTCTTGGTCCCCGCGAAGCTTCACGTTCAATGCAAGCCGTTACGATTCACGAATCGGCGCCTGCGCGACCTGGTTGACTGGTCGCCGCGTTACTCGTACGAAGAGGCTCTGCGCGGGATCGACAGTCGCATGGAACAGGATGCCGAATCTTCCCCTCATGCTCAATCGGACGACGCCGCCGGTGCGTCGCAGGACACCGACGGGCCCTCAAGACAGCGCGGGTGACACCTCATGTGTGGAATCGCGGGAGCGATCGGCGAACTGTCGCCAACGATTATGGAGCGAGTCCGCCGGATCAGCCGACTCCAAGCTCACCGGGGACCGGACGCTGACGGCCTATGGTCGGACCTCCACACCACGCCGCCCGCTGGCGTTGTGCTCGCACACAGGCGGCTTTCGATCATCGACTTGACCAAAGCTGCCGAGCAGCCGATGGTCGACCCCGACACGGGCCTCGTTACCGTCTTCAACGGCGAAATATACAACTTCCGAGGCCTGCGCAAAGAGCTCGCCGCAAGCGATATTGAGTTCCACTCCGAGTCAGACACCGAGGTCTTTCTGAGGGCTTTCAGTTACTGGGGAATCGACTGCCTGAAGCGGTTTCGAGGCATGTACGCAGCCGCTGTGTGGGACCCGCGCGAGCGGACGCTTCGGCTAGTTCGAGACCCACTCGGAATCAAGCCGCTCTACTACACGACAGTCGATTCATCGGACTATGGACCAGTCGTCCTGTTCGCCTCGGAGCTCCGTTCGCTCCTAGGGAGCGGAATGGTCGATCGAAAACTGAACCCGGCAGGACTTGCGACATACGCTTGGAACGGCTTCGTGGCGGAGCCTGAGACAATCATAGCTGGTGTGCGATTGTTGCCGGCCGGCAGCGTGGCGACAATACGCGTCGATCACCCCGAGGTCCGCATCAGACGCTTCTGGACGATGCCGACCGGGCAACCCACCACCGACTCCACGGACCAGCTACGCGACGAACTACGCGCTGCGGTATCGATGCGCCTCGTCAGCGACGTGCCGCTCGGGATCTTCCTGTCGGGCGGCATTGACTCGAGCGCGGTCACGGCACTGGCAGCCCGCGCGTGTTCAACCGAGCTTCAGACCTTCAGCATCGGTTTCGAGGAATCCGAATACGACGAATCGATCTTCGCCCGACGCGTGGCCGGAGCTGTCGGCACGAATCACCATGAAATCAGACTGAGTGAGCGGCGATTCGCCGGGCAGCTTTCGGACGCTCTGCGGAGCATCGATCAGCCGACCTTCGATCAAATCAACACGTATTTTGTAAGCAGGGCGGTCAAGGAGGCGGGCATAACTGTGGCGCTTGCGGGGACCGGAGGTGACGAGGTATTCGGTGGATATCGTAGTTTCATGGATCTTCCACGTGCGGCAGCCTGGGCTCGCGGTTGCCGCAGGATTCCGGACTCAGCGCGCCGGCGACTGGCCGCCGTCGTCACTCGGCTCAAGATGGGCGCGAGCGGGCGAGTACCACCGCAGAGCCGGTGGGGCAAACTCGGCGATGCACTCGCGACAGGTGGAAATCTCGGCGCCCTCTATCAGGTTTCGTATTCTCTCTTCTGTGACGACTTCCTCCGGTCGCTTGCACCCGTCTGGTATCCGGGAGATACGAGATACGGCTTGCCGGGAGACGCGTTTGACGAGTTGGAAACGACAGTCGCCCAGCAGTCGCCGCTGAGAGCGATTTCATATCTCGAGCTTCGAAGCTTCGTCGGACAGCGTCTCTTGAGAGACACGGATGCAGCCAGTATGGCAGTTTCTCTTGAAGTGCGAGTGCCGCTCCTGGACCACAAGTTGATCGAAGCGGCGACCGCGCTGAACGACGCAACACGCTATCGAGCGGTCGGCTCAAAGGGACTCCTCAGAGAGCTGGCGCTAAGCCGGATCGACCCCTCGATTTTCGATCGTGCGAAGTCGGGATTCGTCCTGCCCATCGACGCCTGGTGCCGCCAAGAGTTGCGATCCGAAGTCGAGGAGACTCTTCGCGACGGCGAGCTGTGCCGACGGGTCGGACTCAATCCAAGTTCGGTGGCGGCCCTCTGGGAGACCTTTCTCGACGAGGCTCCTGGGATCTACTGGTCTAGTGTCTGGTCGCTCTTCGTACTCCTGTGGTGGAGTCGTGAGAACGGCGTCTCGGTGTGAACGCAGAACCAAGAAGTACACCGGCCGTTCTCGCTGCCGCTGGACGCCGGCCGTTTGTCTATGTGGTGGGACACGGAAGCTCTGGCACGAAGCGCGTTTTTCACCTGCTGGACCTCAGCCGCGAGACACACTGTCGCCTCGAAGGCGACCTCTCACCGGGATCGCCGTTTCGCTCGTTGCCCTGCCGTTGGGTCATGACTCCGGCCGATGAGGGGGATCTCGCTAATCAGTGGGATGCGGCCGTCGAGTGGTCTGCGGCGAGATACAGCATCAACGACCTCTTGCCTCCGCCTCCCAAGTCGCATCTCTATAGCCTGCCACGAGCCTTGCGTCTGTGGCGCATACTCCGAAGTCGATTGGCTCGACGCGCGCTCGGAAGCGTCTTCCCAGCATTCAGGGGGGAGGAATGGCAACTTCCCCGGTGGCTGGGCGACCGCACGGCCCTTCGAGACGCTCGTCTGGTACTGAAGCAGAACCAGGTACCGGCATGGGCAGCATGGAACCTTCGACATCGGCCCAACGCCACCGTCATACATGTCGTACGCCATCCCGGAGGGTTCCTGAGAGCGTGGCAGCAGCGCTACCTCGCACGGCGAGACGCGAGCGAGATGGTCGAGGCTGGCCGTGCAAGACTGCGAAGAATCGCCAAGATCGAGCCGGAGTGGGCGGAGAGATTCGGCAATCTGGATGTCATGACGGTCGAGGAGACAGAGCTCTGGTTCTGGCGCTACACGTGCGAGACCATCCACGGTTCAGGAGCGAACAACTCGCGGTACTTGCTCGTCAAGGATGAGGATCTCGTCGACGATCCCACCGATTCCGCCAGACGAATGTTCGACATGTGCGAGCTGCCGTGGAACGAACGAGTCGAGGCGTGGATTGCCGAACAGGGGGAGAGCTGGCGCGGAGAGATCCGGCCTTGGCAACACCTCCACAACTCGCGGCTCGTGTCCATGGTGGAACGTGTGCTTCAAGACAGCCCCCTGCGCGATTGGTGGGCCCCGTCGCAGGGTGTCAGCTCCTGCACCTACAAGGCGTTCGATCTCGATCGATTCTGAGTCGAGACCGGAAAGGTCGTGGTCTTCGTTGGCACCACGATCACGGAGCCGTGAACTGCACTGCGCCGCCGCTCCATGTCGCCCCACGCCCTCGGGCTCGCGTCCTGCCGTGGTAGTCCTGGAACACGCCTCGAGCAGGTCGTGCTCCGCGGGCCGTCGTAGGGTAACGGGCTGGATCCAATGCGAACTCGGGGGCCACGAGGTCGTCGAGGACCACCGTCTCGAACGCCGTCGTCCTGCCAACGAACGGGTTTCTCTGCCATTGTTCCCGAGACTGCTCCGCTCCGATCTTCGCGTAGCGGTACCGCTCTCCGAAATCTGGAAACACGTTGTGCTTGGCCTCTACCAAGGACGTCGTGCTGCGGCCCGTGTTGATGAGCTGACGGCGATAGCGCGACGCGAAATCGGCGCGCACAGAGAACAGGTTGTTGCTGATACGGATATTCCGCCAATCCCAGTATCCGCTCGGCGCGAGGACGTCGTTCGGCCTGTCCTCCACCGCGTAGATGAACGTGTTGTTCAAGATCTCGACGGTATCGATCGTCGTCGGCCCCGGATCTGTATCCGGCCAACCGACGAGAATCGGCCTATGAGCCTTGGTCGCGACAAAGACGTTGTTGCGGATCATCACATGGTCGGTGTTGCCTTTCAGAACGATCCGGTTCTGATTTCGACCGGTGTCCTCGAGAGACAGGTTGCCATCGATGACCGTGTAGTGCGCGCCGCACCGCTTGTGACTCAGCATGATTCCGCCCTGGATCCGATTGCGGAAGTAGCAGAACCACTTGCCCGTCTGCGTTCTGAGGACGTCCTTGCCAGCGCCGCCAGCCTGTACGAAATCGCTGTGCGCCAGCAGCATGTGCTCGCCATGAAACGAGCGCATCAACGCCTCCTCACGCGGCTGGCGAAAGGAACAGCCCAGTGCGACGGTATGAGATCCAGCGGGGACAAGCGCGTACTTGCTGCTCGGCCCTCTACGGGCATCGACGCCGAGCAGAAGCAGGCCTTTCGCGGCGCTCCCACCGTCGATGAGCTTTCTAAACGGATAGCCTTCAGCGGCCGCCTCGAACTGAACATTCCACAAGGCCACTCGATCTCCGCGGCAAGAGAACGCATCCGGCCCGGAGACCGTCGGAGCCGTCGTCGTCGATGTCAGGCTGACGTCGCGAAGAACGACGTTCGCTCCGTCAACGCTCAACAAGTCTCTGTTGCCGGTCATTCGGAGCCGCGGCGGAGCGCCCGTACCGTACGCGCCGACCACGACGTTGGACGCACGAATCGTCACGCCGCGCTCGGTATCGAACGTCTGTCCCCGCTTGAACAGAACCGTTTCGCCTCCGGATAGCCGTGAGAACGCAGCACGAAGCGTGCGCCGGGCGCTCTCCTCGCTGGCTCCGGAGTTCCGGTCACTTCCCTGTTCCGCGTCGACGTACACCTTGATGCGCGTGTCCGGCGCGACGAAGACGGTGGCGTCGGCAGATGCGGTGACGCCATCGGCGTTCGTGACGCTCAGACGAATCGTGTACTCGCCCGGTTCGCGGTAGAGATACGCAGCGTTGAACCCTTGCTGCTGCCGCGCCAAATCGACTTGGGCCGAGCCGCGCGGATCGCGAACGGTCATGTGGGAATCCTCCGCGGCGGAGGCGTCGAAATCCCACTCGATCTGCGCGTTGTGCCAATCGCCCGAGCCCAGCTCGGAAGCGGTCGCGTTGACGTGGACGGCAAGGGGAGCCATCCCCGCAGGCGTCGGCGATGCGAAGGTGATCACGGGCCGGATCCGGCCGGGCTGGACAACCCCGGCCTCGGAGTCCTCGGCGAACAACGCGGCCTCGCGGAGCAACGGCGTGCCCAGAAGCAAAGCGACGAGAAAGCCGAGCACGAGAGTCGCCGGGCCCGGTCGCCCCGCAGCCGAGTAGACAGAGAGGTTCATCGCATTCGCCGCATCCACGGACCGCCACGCGGCGACTTGCCACCGCGCAGCTCAGGTGTCCTCGTCCGATTTCAGTGGCGACGATACGGGAGCCTACCGCACGGGGTCAAGCTCGCTGTCGACCCGCTGCGATGGCAGAACTCGGCTTCGACGTCACGGCGCGAACTGAACTGCGCCGCAGCTCCACGCGGCCCCTTCGCCCCGCGGTCGACTGTTTCCGTGGTAGTCCTGGAAGACTCCGCGATGCGGAACCGCCCCGCTGGCCGTCACGGGGAAGACCGTGGGGTCCAGCGTATAGTCCGGCGCGACCAGGTCGTCGATGCCCACGGTCTCACGGCTCGTTGTTCCGTCGACGAACGAGTTCTGCTGCCACTGAGCCCAGCTCTGTTCCGTTCCGATCTTCGCGTAGCCATAGCTGTCGCCGAAGTCTGGAAACACGTTGAACTTCGCCTCGGACAGCGTATCGGTCGCAGTCGTGGTGTTGATCAGCTGGCGCTCGCGAATACCGAATTCCGGATGTACGGCGAACAGGTTGTTGCTGATACGGATGTCACTCCACACCCAGAACCCGTTCGGGGCGAGAATATCGTTCGGATTGGCCGGAACCTCGAAGATGAACGTGTTGTTCAGTATTTCGACGCTGTCTACGGTGTTCGGTCCGGGGTCCGGATCATCCCAGCCAACCAGGAGGGGCTTGTACGGCTTGCTCGCCAGGAACACGTTGTTTCGGATCATCACGTGATCCGTGCCGCCCTTGAACACGAACCTGTTCTGGTTTCTTCCGGTGTCCTCGATGGACAGGTTGCTGTCGATGACCATGTAGTGAGCTCCCTGCCGCTTGTGACTCAGCAAGATCCCGCCCTGGATCTTGTTGCGGAAGTAGCAGAACCACCGGCCTGTCTGAGTTCGCAGGACATCCTTTCCGGCGCCGCCCTCCTGGATGAAGTCGCAGTACGCCAGCTGCATGTGCTCGCCGTGGAACGAACGCATCAGCGCTTCCTCGACAGGCTGTCGCAGCGTGCAGCCGAGAGCGACGGTGTGGGTGCCGGCTGGAATGAGCACGTACTTCCTGGTCTGTGCCTCCCGGTTGTCTACGCCTATGAGGAGGAGACCGTCGGCAGAGGAACTTCCGACGATGAGCTCGCGGAATGGCCGGCCGCCGATGGAGGCCTTGAACTCGACGTTCCAAAGAGTAATCCGGTCGCCGTTGGGAGAGAACGCGTCGGGTCCGGAAATCGTCGGGGCAGTCGTGTTGGAGGTCATGGCGAGATCACGAAGGACGACGTTGTCACCGTCAACCCGTACCAGGTCTCGCTCTTCGGTCATCCGCAGCAGCGGAGGTTCGCCCGATCCGTAGGCAGCGAGAACGACGTTGCTGGCGCCAAAAGTCACGCCTCGGCCCGTATCGAAGATCTGCCCGCGACGGAAGAGGATGGTCATGTCATCGGCGGCAGAGGCTGCAGCCGCTTCGAGGGTTCCCCACGGCTCGAGCTCGCTGGTCCCGGCGTTGCCATCGTTGCCGATCGAGGAGTCGACGTATCGGACAACTCGGCTGTCCGGCTCGACCGTGACGGTCGTTGCCGCGATCGCCGCCTCGCCATCGGCGTTGGTGACGACGAGGCGGATCGTGTACGTGCCCTCGGTGCGGTAGAGATAGGACGCGTTGAAACCCTGCTGTTGTTGCGCCAGATCGACTTGTTGAAGCGTCCTGGGATCCTGAGCGGTCAGGTGCGATGCCTCGACGTTCGTGGCATCGAAATTCCACTCGAATCGCGCGGTATGCCAGTCTCCACTGCCGAGATTGGACCCCGTCGCGTTCACATGCACCGCGAACGGCGCCATCCTGGATGTCGTCGACGGCAACACGGTGATCACGGGCCGTACCTGCGGATCCTGAGCCGACGGTGTCGCGAAGACCTCGTTCGAGGCCGCCGATTCCTCCGCTTGTGCGTCGAGAGCTGTCACCACATAGAAGTACGTCGTGCCCGAACTGGCCGTTGGATCGGTGAAGAAGCTGGCACCGAGGCCGCTGGCCACCTGAGCGAACCCGGCCCCCGAAACGGTCGACCGGTAGACCGCGTAGGCCTCGACTCGAGAGTCCGAATGATCGCTCCAGTCGAGTTCTACCGCTTCGACTCGCCCCTGAGCCGTCAGACCCGTCGGTGGCGTGAGGACGCCGACCTGCGGAGTGTCGAGCGGTGCGGCCGACGCCGAGGCAGAACGAGGAGACTCGGCGTTGTCCGAATCCACCGCCGTGACGACGTAGGAGTACGTCTGACCGGCGTTGACATCGTGGTCCGAGTACGACAAGCCTTCGCCGACTGCTGCGATCTTGACGTATCCCGTGTCCTGCGTGTGGGAGCGGTAGACGAGGAAACTCATCACGTCGCCGCCACTGACGTCGGTCCACGTAAGCGCGATCAAGCCTACGGCGGGCTCGGCCGCCAGATCAGCCGGAGACGCAGGGAGGGACTTGTCGAGGTCGTCGACGGCGCCGACCCCACCGACATCGCCGACGTCGCCGACGGAGGAGGGATCCTCGTGGCGATCGGCACAAGAGGACAGAAGAACGGTCCCGAAGCTCAAGGCCGCGACGTAGGCGATGAAGCGGATTCTCACGGCGATATCCTCTGAAGAGACCCAAGAGTGCCGACCAGACCACCCCTGGCCCAGGTCGGCTCTTCACCTGCCGTGGATACGTCGCAACTTATGGGCCCACGAGCAAGCGGCGCCTCAACAGGTTGCGCCGCCGATCTTTGCGCGCGTGAGAGCGCTGTGGCTCGACCTCGCCGGCCGGCCGCTCGGCGGGCACCGGGTAAGGATTGCCCGGCTTCCGACAGCTCGGCCAGGAGCCGGACGGAGGTGGAGACAGAGTGCTGCAATCGAAGGAAGCGTTTGGGGGCGGCTGGGTTGGGATCTTGCCGTTAGTCGAAGCCTGAGGCGCTCCAAGCTCCATTCTCGACGCTGAGAGCGTCTTCCCCAATGCTCTTTCACACACTCGAGTTTCTTGTCCTCTTCCTGGCCGTCCTGCCCTGGGCGATCTGGGGCGGGTCCCGCGTCCGCCGGATCACGCTGCTGGCCGCGAGCTACCTCTTCTACGCATGGTTCAGCGTACCGCTCATCGGCCTGCTGGTCGTGTCGTCCGTCCTCGACTTCGGTGTCGGGCAGCGGTTGGTGCGCACCCGCAGCCAGGCACAACGCCGAAGCCTCCTTCTGCTCTCGGTCACGGTCAATCTCGGGCTGCTCTTCTCGTTCAAGTACGTGAACTGGCTGTTCGGATCGGTGAACAGCCTGAGCATGTTCATGAACGGCACGGAACCGCTGCCATACGTCGACATCATCCTCCCGTTGGGCATCTCCTTTTACACGTTTCAGACCCTCAGCTACACGATCGACGTCTATCGAGGGAAGCTCCAGCCGACGAAGAGCCTACTGACATTCGCCCTCTACGTCGCCTTCTTCCCGCAGCTCGTGGCAGGTCCCATCGTGCGCGCAGCCCGGCTCTTGCCCCAGCTGGAAGAGGGGCCGCGCTACCAGCGCCATCAGTTCCGGCACGGCATCGGGTGCTTTCTCCTCGGCTTGACCAAGAAAGTCGTCGTCGCCGACACACTAGCTCAGTTCGCAAATCTCGTCTTCGCGGCGCCCGAACAGCACGGCGCCCTGGCTATTCTCCTCGGCGTGTACGCCTTCGCGTTCCAGATCTACGCGGACTTCTCGGGCTACACCGACATGGCACGAGGGATCGCCTTTATCCTCGGCTACGACGTCGGAACGAACTTCAGGTTTCCGTACTTCGCGGCCGGCATTCGAGAGTTCTGGACAAGGTGGCACATCTCGCTGTCGACCTGGCTGAGGGACTACCTCTACATCCCTCTCGGAGGAAGCCGCTGCAGCTCTTGGCGGCGGAACCTCAACGTCATGACGACGATGCTGCTCGGCGGGCTGTGGCACGGGGCCAACTGGACGTTCGTCGTCTGGGGCGCGCTGCACGGCGTGTGGATCATCTGCGAGCATGGGTGGGTAGCGTTCCGCGGAGGGGCCTCGGCTGACGGCCCTCCTAGGGCAGCCGGCTTCACGTGGATCAAGGTCTTCTTGACGTTTCACCTCGTGTGCGTGACGTGGATCTTCTTCCGGTGTGAGAGCCTGTCAGACGCATGGGAGATGTGTCGCGGGCTGTTCTCGCTTCGCGATTCAGCCGCGACTTCGTTTGCTCCGCTGTGCTACATCGTGCCGCTGGTCGTGGTGGACTGGCTGGCGATGAAGACGAACATCAGGAGCTATCTGACCGAGAGACGATACGCCTTCTGGCTCGTAGCCTGGGCGGCCATCGCTCTCGTGCTGGCCTTCGGAACGTTCGAAGGAGACGATTTTGTCTACTTCCAGTTCTAGCGAAAGAGGCGACCGACCGCGCGCATCCCGACGCGTGCTCTGGAGTGCCGCCAAGGAATCTCTGGCCGCATCTTGTGGCCTGGTCGCCATGATCGCGGTCGCGGAGTGCGGCTTTCGTGCGTTCGACGATTTCGGGCTGATCGTGCCGGGATTCACGGCCGAGAAGGTGTCGGCAGCCTCCGGCGTCGAGTCGTACGTCGGGCGAAAGTGGCGAAAGCACGAGTTCGCGGTGCCGCTCGAGACGAATGCGGACGGCTATCATTGGCGCGAGTTCACAGGTCGTGCCGACAAGACGATCCGAATCCTCGTGCTGGGGGACAGTTTTGTCGAGGCACGCCAGGTTCCCATCGGAGCCAGCTTCGTGGCTCTGGCGGAAGAGCGGCTGCACGGAGTCCAGCTGCTGAGCATGGGACGAGGCGGGTACTACCTGCCATTGCAGTACCTCGTCTTCCGAGACAACGTACCGTCCCTATTCGGACCGGAGGGGAAGTATCCTCCGGTCCATGGTGTCGTCTTCTGCTTGCGTCGTCACGGCGTAGTCCGTATCGCACATGGACGCCACGACTACGAGCTCCCGAAGCCGACCCAACCCTGGCAGTACCGCGTCAAGAAAGGACCGTCGACTTGGCTACGCCGGCAGCGCGGCACGTTCGTCAACTCCAGGTCTCACGCGGCGAGCTTCTTCGCGGAGAAGGCTGGAACGTGGCTGCGCCGGGATCTCGAGCGGACGGGAGTCCCCGTCGACACCGGCAGACTCGGTCGGGCAGCCGAACTGATGCGTGACGCAGTCGTGGCGCCGCTCTTGCGGCTGTGCGAGTCGCGGAGAGTACCCTGCGCGTTTCTCTACCTCCCTACGGTGGAGGAAACGAGCCCGTCGGCGACGCAGGACACGAAGAGCTCAGAAGAGCGAATCCTGAAGATCCTCAGAGCGGCTGAAGCGTCACACAGTAGCGCAGTGGACGCGCTGCGTGACGTGGAAGGCGCGTTCTTTCCAGCAGACAAACATCCGACTCGAGTCGGGCACCAGCACATCTCCGGGGTCCTAGTCGACCTCATTGAGAGGGACGTTCTTCCGCGCATTGAGGAAAGCGAGTGAGCAAGGCTGTATCATGGCAAGGATCATGCTCAGCACGGCCCCCTTGGAGGAAGAGGAGCTGATTGCCCGTTGAAGAAGACACTCCGGCGCGAAGGACCCCCTCGCACGGTCGTTCGCTGGGAATCGGCCTCTCAATCTTGCGCAAGAAACCGATTCTTCGGAGTGGAAACCCGACCCGCCCATGCGTACACGACATCGCTCTGACAATCCGCGACCCGGTGCGGTGAACGACGCCTCGGCCGGATCGTCGAATTGCGACGCCTCGACCGCCGACACGGCAGGGGCGGCGCCTACGCGTTCGAAGGTGGTTCGTGCGAGCGCCTGGGTTCTCGGGGGCGACGCAGCCGGCCGTGTCGTTCAACTGGCCTCCCACCTGATCCTCGCGTGGCTCTTGTTCCCCGAGGCGTTCGGCCTCATCGCGCGCGGAGAGATCTTCTTGCGCGAGCTCCAGTCCTTCTCGGACATAGGACTTGGCGCGTGCTTGATCCACAGCCCGTCGGGTGAGGACCCACGGTTCCGGCGCACCGCATGGACTCTTCAGGTGATTCGCGGCTTCATTCTGTGGATGATCGCGCTCCTGATCGCGGGAGGCCTTTGGGGGGCAGTGGCACTGAACCTCCTCGCGGCAGACCAGACCTACGCTCACCCACTGTTGCCGCCCCTACTCGCCGTGGCCGCGTTCTCTGCGGTCTTCCAAGGATTCCAGTCCACAGCGGAGTTCGTTCTCGGCCGACGGCTGGTGCAACGAAAGGTCGTCTCTCTCCAGGTGGGATCACAGCTCGCAGGAACGGCAACGATCGTTGCCTGGGCATGGCTCTACCCGACGGTCTGGGCATTCGTGGGCGGCATGCTCGTCTCGTCGATATTCCGCACCGTCTCGAGCCACTTCCTCGACCGAAATCACCGCGACCGTTTCGGCTGGGACTCGGGATACGCGCGGGAGATCCTTCGCTTCTCGAAGTGGATTCCGGTGAGCACCCTACTCTTGTTCTTCCAGACTCGCGGGTACGCTCTGCTGCTCGCGGCGTTCTTGACGCCGGCCCAGCTCGGCCTCTTCTACATCGGCCGTAAGATCACGGGCTTCGTCAGCCGTCCCATTCACCGCGTGAGCACTCGTGTCGTGTTCCCTGTCTATGCGCGGCTCATGGAAGGAGGCTCGAAGGACCTTCGTGCGAAAGTCACCAGAATCCGCCTGGTGTTCATGGCACTCTCGATTCCCACGCTCGCAACTCTCGTCCTCTTCGGCCAGACTCTCGTCGACCTGGTCTACGACGAAAGATATACGGACGCAGGATGGATGCTCCGGGTCCTCGCAGCGGGAGTCCTGTTTGCGCCTCTGAACCTGCCAGACACAGTCCTACTGAGCACCGGCGACACGTACAGACTCGCGATTCTGAGGGGCGTCACGACAGGCTTGACCCTGACAGGCCTGCTGGTGGGAGGCCTGTTGTTCGGAGTTTCGGGACTTATAGTAGGAGCTGCCGTCGGGCCGAGACTAAACTACCCTGTGGTTGTGTGGGCGATCCGGAGGTACGGTGTCTGGAGCCCTCTTCTGGACGGCGTGCGTTTCGCCGTCGGAGTTGTCGTTTCTTTTACGGCTCTCTTCACGCAGTGATATTGCCTCCACCCCCCAGAACGCTGCCTAGAGCGGGATTGGCTCGTCGGGGACTTCGTCAGTTTGTGCGGCCCGGCAGGCTCCTCACGAGGACCCGGCAGCGCGCACTTCAGAGTCTCGTGTCCATACCCGAGCGCCTCACCAGAGATGATTAAGAGAATCAGAGACGCCCTACGGAAGAAGAATGAGCAAGGCCGGCTCGTATGGGTCCGGCCAACCCTGCGTTCCCTGCGGCCCGTCCGCCCATATTCAACACGGCAGTATGCTTGCCTTCTCCGCTATCTCTTTCGAGTTCTTCTCGGAGACCTGAATGCCCTGTACGTCGGCTGGAAGATCCGGAGCCGAGTATTCTACTTGTGCACCAGAGAATCGAAAGACGATCGAGTGGTCGTCAAGCTTCCTCGCCATGACAACAGATTCGCTCGAGCGTTCACGGAGGCGATTCGGCACCCCGAACAATTCCGCGAATACGAGCGCCAGCTGCGCTCACTCGAGCAAGACGAGCACCTGAAAGGGCATTTCCCCGAAGTGCGCGCCATCTACCGGCACGGAGGGTACGAGTCGTCATGCGTGCGCGGCATATCGCTCGCGGATGTACGCCTGTGCATCCAGGAAGACCAGTCGTTGCCCAATGGCGTGCAAGCCGGCGATCTGGCCAGCGCTATTGGCGACCTAGTCGAGAACCTGCGTCGACATCGTAGCGCTACCGGCGAGTGCAGAGGCGACTGGGCGTTTCACAATCTGATATTCGAGTTCTCGACTAAACG
>CAYMRB010000022.1:0-42806 GCA_964392615.1 uncultured Planctomycetia bacterium
GACGACGACGACGACGACGACGACGACGAGGACGACGACGACGACGACGACGACGACGACGACAAGGAGCATCCGGGCTTCGTCGCCGGCATCGAGGCTCGCGTGCGCGGCGAGACGTGGCGTGGCTTCGGGCTCGATCCGACCGGCGTTGGCGACGACGAGCTCGTTCTGAGCCGGTTCTTGTTCTACGCCGACGTGTCGCCCGGCGCGGGATTGCGCTTTCACGTCTCCGGGCTCAGCGCGTTCGCCCTCGACCGAAGCTTGCCAGGAGGGCGGACGCCGGAGGAGGTCAACGAGATCGACCTGCACGAGGCGTACGGGAACCTCGCCCTCGGCCCCGTGGTGGCGACGGCCGGGCGGCAGAAGCTGACGGCGTCCGACCGTCTCTTCAAGGCGGACGATTGGTCGAATACCCCGCAGACCTTCGACGGCGTGTCGGCCGGGCTCGTGTTGCCGGTGCCGATCACCGCATTCTGGGGGCGCACCGTGGAGGTCGAGAAGTACGGCTTCGACGAAAGCTCGCCGGACGACGAAGTCTACGGCCTCCAGATCGTGCCATTCTTGGCCGGTATCTCCCTGATCGGACGGAATCGCGACGCTGCGTCCTACAACGGCACGGCGGGCTCGGAGGAGCGCTTCACGATCAGCGGCGGCACGGGCATCGATACGTCAAGCGAGGTGAAGACCGGTGGAGAAGTTCGCAAGAGCGGCGCGGACATCTCGATCGAGGGTGCCTACCAATTCGGGCGCGTCGGAAACGAGCGTATCGACGCGTACATGATCGCTGGCGAGACCGGCGTCACCGTCGCGAACTCCGATGCCAGCTTGCGACTCTTCGGAGGCGGCGGTTTCGCAAGCGGTGACAAAAGCCCCGGCGGCAATGTGCAGACGTTCAGCCAACTCTTCGCGCCGGGTCATCAATACCTCGGTCAGATCGATGCCGTCGGGCGACAGAACGTCGTCGATGCGAACGTCGGCATCGAGTTCACGTTGCACGACTTTTCGGCGACGATCGACGGTCACGGATTCTGGCGTGCCGCGCGTCGCGATGCGCTCTACGATGCTCGCGGCATGGTCGTCGCACCGGGCGCGGCGGGAAGGTCGCTCGAGGTCGGCTACGAGCTCGACATCACACTCGCGTACCAGTTCACCGAATGGCTGCGCGCGGAAGCGGGGTACGGCCATCTCTTCGGTGGCAACTTCGTGCGCGAAGCGGGACTCGACACGCAGGTCGACTTCGGATTCGTCGCGTTGATCGTGTCGCTCGATTCGACGCAGGGCACCCGATAGCGTGATGCTTATCGGTAACCATAGCAGCGTCGATTTCGCTGGACATAAACGACGCGGATGAGAGAATGGCACGCGTTCCTGGCATACGCGACCCTCGCGGACCACCGCGTACAAGTCGGGAATAGACAGCAACGCCCGGCTTACTAGTCGGGAATCCCGTAAGGGTTAGCCCCGGTTTGATCCACCGGGGTTTTTTTATGATATAGCGGGACTGCAGTCACTCGTGCAGTCGTGGTGGCCGCCACACGAGAGTATCGTGCGGGTCGTGCTCGCGTTTCTTCCGCGCGGCGACGTCGCGACTGTTCGTCGCGTAGCAGTACGCACAGCCGAACACGCAGGTGTCGTAGGCGCCGATGTCGACCGATTGCGTGCAGCCGCACTGCTTGCGCGTCGGACGGCGCGGTTGTGATTCGACGACCGCGCCCGAGCGCAGAGCGCGGATCGCATCGATATCGACGCACCGTCCCTTCGCGATGCCGTCGCCGACCAGATCGTCCTCGCAGCACGCGAAGAGTCGCATGCCGTGGCGGTCGGCGACGTCGCGCAAGCGGTGCACCAGCGAGCGCTTCTCTTCCGGGTCCGGCGCCTGGAAGGCGACGCCGTCGGCACGCGTCAGTCGTTCGAGGTTGCGCCGCGTCTTGCCATAGACGTCGAGGAACGAGAAGTAGACGGCACGCGTCGATCCTTCGAGCGCCGCTGCGATGCGGGTGAACGTCTCGACGTGAAACGCGACCGGCGTGAGCGAGCTCAGCACGATGGGATCGTAGCGCCAGACCACCGACTCGGGTCCGATGGCCGTCGCGAGCTTCTGGACGCGACGTGTCGAGCCATCGAGATCAGGCACGTGCGTCTCCAGGAGGCGCGGATAGCCCGTGACAGTTACGTGAAAGTACGGCACGTGCCCGGCGCCGCGAATGTCGGCGATGTGCGGCAGAAGGGGCGCCGGGTTGCGCGTCCAGAGCACGATCGCCAGGCAGTCCCGCGGTTGCAGGGAGACGCGCTGCACGCTGCCGCCGAACGGATGGATCCACTCGCAGAAGCCCGCTTCGAGGCGTTCGAGCAGCCAGCGCGTGTAGAAGGCCGGAATGTCGCTCCGACGGCTGGCGCTGATGATCCGGCGGGGCGGTGAGGGATCGACGAACTCCATGCGCGTATCGTAGCGGCCCGAGAGTCCGCGCGCATCCGGTGCCGGGAGTCGCGTGAACGGGTGCGATCGAGAGGCGAGTCGGAAGAGCTCGGTTGACGCGCTCGGCGGCGCCAGGGAGGATCCTCGACATGCAGGACCTTGTCGCTCTCTCCCGTGTTTCGATTGTCTTCGCAGCGAGCGTCATCGCGGTCGCCTTGTTCGTTCTCGGCGCGGGTTGCACGGAACGCGCCGGGGACGGCGTCGCCGAGGCGCCGCGCGAGCGCGTCGTGGCGTCGCCCGACACACCGCCGGTCGGCGAGTCATGGACGGTTATGGGCACGTTCGCGCGCGTCAGCGTCCCGGCGCACGAGCGCGATGGCCTCGCGTCTTCCGTCGCGACGGCGACCGAGGTGTTCGAGCGGGTCAACGCCCTCCTCAGCACCTACGATCCGGATAGCGAGATCTCGCGAGTCAACGGCGCGGCGGGTGGCGAGCCCGTGGCCGTTTCGCCGCTCACCCGCGAGGTGCTCGCGCAATCCGTGCGCGCGTCGCGCGAGACCGACGGATGCTTCGACCCGACAGTCCTGCCGCTCATGCGCCTGTGGGGCTTCCGCGATGGCCGACCGCGCGAACGCGCGCCGTCGGCGGAGGAGCTACGCGAGACTCTGAACGCCATCGGAGTTGGGCACCTCGTTCTCGCCGAATCGACGGCGCTGCTCGATGTCGCCGGCGTCGAGATCGACCTCGGCGGTATCGCGAAGGGTTACGCTGTCGACCTCGTCTTCGACGAGCTCGCGGCGCGTGGCGTCGAGAACATCATGGTCGACTTGGGCGGCAACATCCGCTGCCGCGGCATCGCGAGGGGCGAGCGGACGTGGAGGATCGGCGTGCGGAACCCGTTCGAGCGCGCTTCGATCGTCGGGACCATCGATCTCGGCGGCGGCATGGCCGTGGCGACGTCGGGAAACTACGAGCGCTTCGTCACGATCGCGGGGGAGCAGTACGCGCACATCGTCGATTCACGCACGGGTCGACCCGTACAGGGTATGGCCGGAGTGACGGTGGTCAGCCCGCGCGCCGTCGACGCGGACGTGTTGTCGACGGCGCTCTTCATCGCGGGGCCGACGGGCGCCACGAAAATCCTGGCACGATTCCCCGGCAGCGGCGCGCTGTTCATTCCGGACCGACCGGAGTTCGAGATCCTCATTACCGACGACCTCGCCGGGCGCTTCTCCGCCAAGCCGGAGTTTGCCGACCGCGTGCGGCGCGTCGGCAGCGAGTAGCTATCGGCGACTCGCGTCCGCCCGCTGCTCTTGCTCTCGCGTTCGCGATACCGCGCCCAAGATGGTGCGGGCCTCGCCGCACTTCCCCTTGAGCAGGAGCGCGGCGACCTGGTCGAGTCGCGCTGACGTCGTGTCGTCACGCGGGTTCTTCTTCCTGAGCTCGTACAGCGCGACGGGAAGGCGCAGGTCCGCGGGGCCGAATGATGCGGTCCCGCTCGAACGATGCTTCGCGCGTCGCTGCACGGTCTCGAGATAGCGGTACCCGAGTGCTCGAGTCGGCTCGATCACCGTTCCTTCGCCGAAGTCGTTCCACGTCGCGATTTGCACGATGGGCGCGTCGCTTTGCAGGGCGAGATCGAGAGTCTCGATGAACGTCTTCCCGCCGCGCGCGTCGATCGATCCGTAGCTCTTGCCGACGCCGGCCTCGCTGTAGATATCGCGAAACGCCGGGAACGCGACCGAGACGATCGACTCGCCCGCCGCGCCGCGGTCGTAGAGCGATCGAAGATACTGCCGCCAGGCCGTCGGGGAGATTTCTCGACCGCCGCTCACAGGAGGCCAGCCGAACGCACCGTCCGCCCCGGACTTCGCGCTCAGGTGCGGCAGGGCGTAGAAGAGCGGGCGCGGCGACAGATCCGATAGGAGTACGTTCCACTGGTCCCTGTCGAAGTGCTGCGGTCCGAAGACGAGAAGGACCGGACGGCCGTCAAGCTTCACGTACGCGTCGTCGCGGAACCAACGACGATCGAGCCAGCGCATGACCTTCTTGCCGTGTGGGACCGCGTCGCGCTGCTGCAAGGCGCCGCCGGCGACCATGTGTCGGACCGTCTGATCCTCGTAGCAGATCGCGAAGCGCAGACCGGCTCGCTTGAGGTGGCGGATGAAGTGCTGCGTGTTGCGGTGGATCTCGGCGTAGTCGCGGTATTTCTCGATGCCGTACCAGTCGATGATCGCACCGTCGACTCCCGCGAGCTTCATCAGCAGCGTGTGGCATTCCAGCGCGTGCGGGTCGTTCGAGTCGTAGGGACCGATCAGCGGTTCGTCGTGCGATGCGATCTGGCGTCTGCCCGCACCATCGACCCTCTCCGGATCGAAGCGGTTCATCGTCCAATGCCAACCCCAGCGTCCGCTCACGGGTTTCGACGCGTACCACGGCATGTAGTGGACGAAGACCGCGGTCGTCTCGTCCTCGGCCCGCAGCGAAGCGACGAGGGACAGAGCGACGCAGCCGACGGTGGTCGCGATGAGACATCGGCTCATGGCGCTATTTCTCCTGTCGTGCGATCGCGTCGAGGTAGATTCGGACGAGCGTCCGATAGCGCAACGGGTAGGGCAAGTCGGCGAGCCCCGCGTCGTCCTCGTCCTTTGCCGCGAAGCTTTCGCCGCGCGTCGCGATCTCCCAGACGAGGCCGTGGCGCGCGGCCTCTTCCGCCAGGAGGCGCGAGACCAACGGACCCTCGTCGCCGCCCGGAAGCGCCAATTGCTCCAATCGGCGCCGTAGCGCACGTCCCGCCGCGAGCAGGTTCTTCGTCGCCGCCGCTTGCTGCCGGCGCGCCGACTCGAGCTGGCCGCCGCGCATCAGCTTGGCGGCCTGGCGCGATTGTCGCACCGCTTCCTGAAGCGAGCGTTGGGCGTTTGCCGCGCCCGACTCGTTGCTCGCCGCCGCGATCGCTTCGAGCGCGCGCCGCCGCGTCGCGTCGACCGCGCCGAGGAACTCGCCGAGCTTCGTGTTCGCGTCGTGGGTCGCGCCGACCGTCTTGTCGGCATTCGCGGCGGCCATCGCGTCGACCGCGGAGCGAAGGTCGCCGAGGAGCGGCTCCGTCATCGCGGCACCGGCGCGGAATGCCTTGAAGACCTCGGGCAGCACGATCGACAGCTTGAATCCCAGCGCGGTGTACTCTTTCGTCATCCCCTCGGCGCGGACGAGCACCGACCGCTGGCGCGGAACGAGCTCGCCGAGCCGTCGTGCGCGCTCGGGACGAGCGCCGCTCGCGAGAATTGATCGCGCCTCCTCTTCGACGTAGCGTTCCTCGCCGGCGACTTCGCGGCCGGTGCGCTCGATGCGCGCGAGACCGGCGACGAGGCGGACGAGTTCGTCCGTGCCCATCGATTGATCGGCGATGTCGTCGGCGAGTCGGTCCTCCTCGCGCGCTGCGGCGTCGAGCTCGTCGGGTGTCGGCTCGTCGCCTCGTGCCTTCCTTCCGAGAAGCTCCTCGAGCAGGCGGTCGGCCTCCTTCTCGCGTGCGTACAGCGCGAGCAGCTTCTCGAGCTCGGCGCGCGTCGCAGCGAGCTCCTGCGAGACCTCATCCTCTGCCGCGGGCGACTCTCCGTTGTCGTCGTCGCCGGACTTGCGAGGGCCGTCGAGCGCGTCCTGGGCCTCGCCGCGCAATCTCTTTGCGAGTGCGATCGCTTCGCGAAAGCGATCGAGTCCGGCGCGCAGTGCCGCCGCGGCCGACGGGCCGTCCTTCTGCTCGGCCAGCGTCAACGCGTTGCGGAAGTGCGTCGCGGCGGCGGAGAGCTCCGTGAGGATTTCCTCCCGCCCCTGACCATCGAGACTACCGCCGATCGCCTTCGCGGCGGCGAGACTCGCGTCGAGGAGCCGGCGCGCGCGGCGGGCGATCTCGTCCGGATCGGCGTCTTCTTCCGACGCGGCCTCTTGAGCGTCTCGCAGCAGCGCCGCGAGCTCGTCGCCTTCGAGCGTGTCGATCGCGGCGTCGCCCGCGATCTCGAGCGCCTCGGCGAGGGTGACGGTCTCCGTCGCGGCCGTCTCGAGGCGATCGGACGCAGCCGCGAAGAGAAGCAGACGATCCTCGCGATCCGTCGTGAGCGACGCCTCGAGCGAGCCGCGAGCGGCAGACAGAAGCGTGCCGATGATCGACCGCAGTCGACGCGCGGCGCGGTCGAACGCGCGGACGCGCCCCGGTGTTCCGTCGCTCGCGATCAGCCGCTCCGTTTCGCGACCGAGCTCCCTCGCGACGGCCGTCGCGCGTCGCGTGTTGTCGTCGTGCTCGACGATGATGGCGGCGAGGCGGTCGTCCGCCTCCGGACCGACGAGAGCCGATGCGCCACTGCCGGCGCGGATGGCGCGCACGCTGCGCTCGAAGCTCGTCGCGAGGCGCAGCAACCGTTGCGGCAGGCTACCGCGCTGTTCGGCGAGCCACCGGCGCGTCGCGTCGATCGATGCCAGCTCGTCGCGTCGCGCGCTCTCGAGGCGAACGACCGCGTCGTCGAGGAGGCGGGCGGCCTTCTCGATCTGCGCGCGCACGGCATCGGCATCGAGCGGGCGAGTGTCAAGCGCGCGTCTCGAGTCGCCCGCGGCGGTGGCGGCTTCCTCGACGAGGCGACGTCCCGCCTCCACATCGCTCGCGGCGTTCTCGACCGCGTTCGACGCAGGCGCCAACGTCTCTAAGTCGACCAGGAGTAGCTCGAGGGCCGCTCGGAGCTCACCGGCGGTTCGCCGCACGGCGCCAGCGGCGCGCTCTTCGCCGCCTTCGAGCTTGCGCGCGCGCTGCGCGAGCTCTGCCTCGCTCGCGGCGATGCCGTCGGCGTCCTGCACGAGGCGGCCGAGGAGGATTGCGGGCCTGACCGCTCGCCACGCCGCTGCGAGCTCGTTCAGGAAACGCGCCTCATCGGCGCCGGCTGTGCGGCTCGAACTCGCACGCAGGGCGTCGTCGACCGCGCGTTCGATGAGATCCCGAACCGCTTCGAGGAGGCTGGCCGACTCGAAGTCGGCGTACTCGCGCGATTGGCCGGTCGACTGCAGCCACCGCAGCTCGGCGAGAGCGCGGCGGGACGCCCGCAGCAGCGCGAGGCGACGGTCGCTGGTGTCGTCGTCATTGCCGCTTGTCGCGACGAGGCGCGCGATCGCATCGATGTGCGCGCCGACGTCGATCGACGGCCGCAACGCGCGACACGCGACCGCGGCTCGCCGTTCGGCCTGATCGCGATCGGCGTCGAGGGCGAGCACGCGACGTTCGCAGGCGCGGCCCGCGCGGGCCAGCGCGTCATGGGCAGCGCGAAGGGTCGTCGCTTCGCGCGCCGATTCGAGCTCGACGGTCACGGCGGACGCGAGCGCACGAGAGTGTCCGGCGAACGCGACCGCGCGTCGCGGCGGCGCAGCGTCGGGCCCCTCACCCAAACCGCCGAGACGAGCGGCAAGCGTGACGGTTTCCGCGCCGAGCGCGGCGATGCGCGCGGCGTGGAGTGCGTTGGTCGTCGTCCCGTCAGCCGCGTCGAGATCGCGCACGAGCTGATGGATGTCGACCGCGAGGAGGCGGGCGACCTCGTGATGCTCCTCGAGCGCTTCGGCGAGGTAGAGATCTTCCGTCGATGTGACGAGCTTGGCGAGTCGTTCGCGAGATCGGACGTACGCGCGGGCTGCGGCATCGGCGTCGGATGAGCTGGCCGCGCTGAACAGAGCCGCACAATCGTCGTCGACGAACTCGGCGAGCTCGAACGCGAGGCCTTCGAGCGCGCGAGCGTCGGCGCTCGGCAGGCCGCTGCGTGTCGCGAGATCGCCGGCGATACGCGCCGCGACCGATGCGAGAACGCGCCATTCGACGACGGCGTTCGGGGCGGTCGGCGGAGCGACGCTCGTCGCGTCGAGTCGCCGCATCGCGTCGCGCAGCTGGCTGAATCCCGCGAGCCATCCCGCGCCTTCCGGAGCGTCCGGCGGGTACGCGGCGCGCAGCGTGCGAGGGGCTGACGTCTCCTCCTGGCCCAGGCCGTCGCGAACGCGCAAGGCGAGATCGATCGACCGTCCGGGCTCGAGACCGAGCCGCGCGACGCTCAGCACGTGCTCGCGGTCGACGAGGAGCTCGCGACCCCGCGGCTGGGGCGCGTCGACGAGGGAGACGATCGTCGCATCGTCGCCCGTGCCGAGCACGAGGTCCGCCGCGGCCACGCCGACGTCGTCCTCGACTCGATACGCGACGCGCAGCGTTCCGGTCGGCTCGACCTCGACCTCTGCGGCGCGGGGCGCGACGATCGACGCTCGCGGCGGTGCGTCGCGGCGAGCGCGGACCGTGTAGTCGCTGCTGGCGCCGCGCACGCCGTCCGGGCCGACGAGCTCGACGCGGTAGCTGCCGTCGGAGTCGATCGGCACGGCGGGAAAGAGCACGCGATGCGCGCCGCCCAGTTCGCCCCGAATGCGCACGGCGTTCGCGTCGGCTGCAGAACCCGCGGGGGACAGCACGATTTCGCCGGTCGCAATCGACTGCTGCGTCGTGACCGAGACGGCGGCTCGCGATCCGCGCAGAGCGGTCAGATCGCCGCGCTGCCGCGATTCCGTCTGCTCGTCGCGCCCCGCGTAGGCGGGGAAACGGTACGTGATCTCGAAGCTCGCGGGACGCGGCGGATCGCGCGGCGTGATCGCGAAGGTCGGGCTGCGGAAGTCGCCGCCCGTCACGCGGTACTCGATGCGTTCGTCGATCGCAGCGATCCGGTGGCGCCAGCTCGTCGACAGCGCATGCGCGTTCGCCTCGCCGTCGACGGTTTGCGATGCAGAGACAGCTCGCCACCCGCTGCCATCCGTACGCATCTCGACGATGATCTCGCGCGGTCGACCGCGGGCTGCCGTCACGACCAGGTCGACGTCGGCGCCGCGCGCGATGGCGGTCGATCCGGGCGCGACGATGAGCTCGACGTGCGACGGTCGCGACAGCTCCTGCGTCGGTCGGGCGAAGCGCGTCGCGAGCATCGCGAAGCCGCTCGGGTCGGCGACGGCGACGCACGCGGGTGCGGACAGGCCGATCGCTCCGATCGCGAGAGCGACGACAGCCGGGCGCGACGGCAGCACGGTGCGGAGATCCGCCTGTGCGCAGCGTGTCGCGGTCTCGGCGTCGAGCAGGGCGACGAGATCGGGCGAGCAGCGGCGGCGGTCGTTTGGATCCGCGGCGAGCTCGACCGAGCTCAGAAGGCGGCCCTCGAGATCCGGAAACGCGGCCTCGAGCGCGCGGGCGATTCGCGGTGCGCGGACCGGGCGGCCGAGAGGGACGACGAGCCAGCGAACGATCGCGAGGAGCACGACCGCCGCGACGCCGCTCGTCAGCGCGACACGGTGCCAGGTCTCCAGCAGGGCGAAACGGTCGAGTAGGACGGCGATCGCGAACGCGACGCCGGCAGCGCATGCGACGAGACCGCAGCCGCGCGCGGCCGCGAGAGCCCACCAGCGTCGCCGGAAGCGGCCGATGAGCCGGCGAGCGCCGTCCGGGAGGCGGCAGGAATCGGTGGGGCGGGCGGTGGCGGACACGCGTCCATTCTAGCTGTGAGACCTCCGGCGCGGCGCCGAAAACCGGGCCGCGACTGGCCGGCTGCCGCGGGCTTTTCGATTGACTCGCGAGGCCGAAGCTGCGTCGTTGGTCACATTGGTCTACGCGCCGACTCGGGTCTTAGCCCCCCTGGCTGAACGGTCGGCGCGAGGTTCCGGCGTCTCGTCGAGAACCGAGAAACGAGGACAGTTTGATGCGCGTGTGTAGAATTGCTGTGACGCTTCTCAGTCTCGTGTTCATACCGGCGGCGTCGGCCCGGGCAGGGCATCTCTACCTGCAGGGTATCAACGACCCGAACCTGACGGCGGAAGCCGTCTTGACGTATGCGGCGACGACGGCGACGGACGCGACCCTGACGATCGTGCTCACCAACACCAGCTCGGCACCGGTCACCGAGGCCTCGCTGACCGGCTTCGGTTTCAATGCGCCGGCGGAGGTGTCGATGCTCACGTTGACCGCGCCCGTCGGCTGGACCGGGGTTTTCCGCCGGGATGATATCAACAGCCCCGGAAACTTCGGCTACTTCGACGCGGCGGCCCTGACGAACGCTTCAGGCAACAACCCGAACATCAACGGAGGGAGTGTCGCCGCCGGTCTCGCGATCGGGGAGACGGAGACCTTCGTCTTCGATGTCGACGGGACCGGACTGCTGGGCCTCACCGCCGACTCGTTCCTGAGCGAGTTCACGCTGGAACATAACCACAACAGCCAGCTGGTCACCTTCCTCGGTCGATTCCAGGGGGTGGTACCGGGCACCAGCGGCGGTAGCGATGTCGCGATTCCGATCGCTCCGATCCCCGAGCCCAGCACGATCACGCTGTCGATCATCTGTCTCGGCATCGGTGGCCTGATCGGCTTGCGTCGACGTCGTCGGTGAGACGCGGCGGTTCCGACTCGGCCCGTCGGGGTGACGAGCCGAGTCGGAGTCGCGATGCGCGGGGCGGGAATCAGGGCACGCACTCGTCGGGGCAGCGTTCGATCGGCAGGCACTCCATGCCCGCGATTGGCGGCGCGCCGCCCTGGAACAGGTAGACGACGACGCCGATGCCGTCGGCGATGTCGAGGTCGCTGTCGCCGTTGTGATCGAGCAGCAGGATGTTCGCCACATCCGTGTTGGCGCCGTCGCCGCACGGAAGCTCCGTCGGGGCGCCGAGGAACAGGTAACCGAAGAGGCAGATTGCGTCGGAGATGTCGAGACTGCCGTCCTGATTGCAGTCTCCCGGCATCTGCAGGCCGCCGGTCGGGAGCGGGCACACGTCGGTAGACACCGACCCGAGCTCCGCGGTGTACGACGCGCCGCGGTACACCACTCGATTGCCGACCGGATCGCCGCTTCCCTGGCGTCCGTCGACGTAGAAGACGCGGGTGACGGCCGGCTCGCATGCGTCGCCGACGGGCTCAGGTACGGACGCCTCGACCGTCAGCCGCAGGATCTCGGCGGCGCCGGCCGGGCGCAGGGTCACCGGCTCGCGGAACGAGAACACGACCGCGCTGACGGCCCCTTCGTTGTCGGGACCCGCGGTCAGCTCCGTGAATCGGAATCCCTCGTCGAAGAGCTCGTCGACGACGGTGCCGTCCGTCGTCGCGGTGACGATCGCGCCGTTCTCGCAGCTGAGGCTGACCGACCAGCCGAGCACGCCGTCCTCGGTCGCGATGCCGTCGCTAGCCAACGACGCCGTCACATCGTAGCGTACCGTAGCGCCCGCCTCGCCTTCGACGCCGGACGGAGCGTCGAGATCGAGCGCGAAGGCGGGGTCGGCCGCCAAGCGCGGCACCGCGATGACGACGAGCACCGCGGCGAGGAGCACCCCGCCCGTACTCGCTCCGTGTGTGGGGGGAACTCGCATGGCTGCCAGCCTCACGGGCACGGGTTGTCGTTGCTGCGGCAGAGCTCCTGATCGCACTCGGGCGGACACGGCAGGTGGCCGCCGGCGAGGTTGGGGCCAGCACCCGGGTTCTCGGCGTGGAAGTTCTCCGGCGTGCGGTAGCAATCGCAGCCGGGGACCGACAGCTGGTCCCGCGCCTCGACGCGCACCAACACGCCGGAGCCCGCGAAGAGCCCCGGCAAGTCGATTTCGACGAAGACGTCGAAGAAGCTGTCGCACGGGAAGAACGGCCCGTCGGGCCCTTGCTGCGAGACGATCTGGCCTCGCGACGGCGTCATGGCCGAGTCGGACAGTCCGATGTCGCCGGCGACGGAGGACAGCTCGAGGGCCACCATCTCCGTCGGCACGACCCAATGACCGTCGGCGTTGAGGAACGGCTCGCCCTTTACGACCGTCACCGGTCCGTGCATGACGATCGGGCCGGCCCCGGCGACGAGGTTGCCGTCGTCGTCCACCAAGTTGAGGCCCATGGCGGACGGGAAGTTGTCCACGCCGGTCGGGGTGTCCTCCGGTGGCTCGACGATCGATGGCGGGTCGCAGAGGTCGGGACACTCGCGGATGGACACGCAGCTGTCGCCCAACACGTGGTCGGGTGCGCCCAGGAAGATGTGCCGCAGCTCGCCGACGATGTCGGAGATATCGATCGCGCCGTCGCCGTTCCAGTCGAGGAGCCGGATGTTCGCGGAGTGAGCCGCCGTTCCGTCGCCGCACGGAAAGACGTCCGGCGGAATGCGCGAGAACAGGACCAGCGCGATGCAGACCGGATCGGCCACGTCGAGGACCAGGTCCTGGTTGCAGTCGCCGGGCAGCTGTCCGGGCGGCTCCGGACAGACCTGCGTGATCGTGTCGACGAGCGTCGGAGCGTACGAGTCACCGCGGTAGACGGCCACGCTGTTGATCGGATCGCCGCTTCCCTGCAGTCCGTGCGTCGGGAAGAGCCGGACGCGATTGGGCGCGCAGCTTCCGTCGTCTGCGGACGGAGGAACGTCGGCCTCGACGGTGAGGTCGAGGATGTTCTCCGTGCCGCTCGGAGGTAGCGTCGCCGGAGTCGGTATGCAGAAGACGGCCGACGCGATCGCTCCTTCGTTGCCCGGTCCCGAAGTCAGCTCGTGGAAGAACCACGTGGTGCCGGCGCAGGTGGCGAAGAGGTCCTGCACGGCCGTGCTCGGCTGCACGTCCGTGATCGTGCCCCCCTCGATGCCGACCGCGACGGAGTAGCCCAACGCGCCGTCCGCGGTAGTGATGCCGGCGCTGGTGAGGTCGATGTGGGCCGCGTACTGCACCGTACCTCCCGCGGATCCGATGACGGTCGGTGGCGCCACGGCGGTCATCGTGAACTCCGGACCTACCCCGATGCCGGCCTGCATGCGGACGGTGGCTTGCGTCATGCCCGCGAGGTCCGCGAGCTGGCTTCCGTCGGCGCCGACGAAGTCGATCTCGTACGTGATGTCGAAGAAGCTGTCGACGTTGAAGTTGCCGTCGGGCAGCTTGGTCAGCGTCGTCGAGCCGGGGCTGGGCAAGCCGAGATCCGTGCCACCGACGATGCGGAGCTCTTCGAAGTCCGGATCGCCGAACAGCTCGCCCTGCAGTCGGAACATGTCGTTCGGGAAGGTCTGCACCGGATCGCCAGGCGTGCGCGGTCCCGTATGGGTCTCGCACGACACCTCGATGGAGATACTCCTCGAGAAGCCCGCGAGGGCGCCGGTCCCTTGCAGGTCCAGCGACAGGATCGAGTCGAATCGCTCGATCTCGCCACCGAGCGTTCCGCCGGGAACTCGCGTGATGTTGAAGAACTCCCAGTGCTCGGCGCCGATCTCGATCGTCGTGCCGGCCGGCAACCCCTCGATGATCTCGTGCACCTCCTCGGGGCTCACGTACGAGCAGCTCGGCGGTGGCAGCTGGACAGTGCCAGAGCCATCGTCGGCTACCTCGCAGGGCTGACCGCTAGCACGGGTCGCGAGCAGCAACAGCAGTAACGCGACGAGGCCCACGACGCAGACCTTCCAAAGGACGCCATGCGAACGGTGCGTCGAATCGTCCATGATCCCGCTCCTCTCTGCAGGTGCCTCGGCAAGCTCGCGGCCGGAGGGCCGAGTCGCTCTCGTCGACAGCCCGTACCTTCTGGCTGAGCTGTCAAGGGCGGCTCACTCTCGAGGCGGACGAGCTCGCGCTCGATCCACATGCGCTCGGCAGCCCGTCGCGAAGGAGCTTCGGTGGGGGCGAGACCTCACAGCCGAGATCAGGGCGCCAGAAGGGCGGGAAGGGCGATTCTGGCGCAGAGGAGGTCGGGCGGGAGGACCGCTCTCTCGTGCCGGATCGACTTCTGCGCCGGGCTGTCAGCCCGATTCCTTTTAGGCTCGCATCTTCGCTCTTCGGCGCGGGGCGGGTCAACAGGATTCCGCGCGGGCCGGGATCGCAAGAAGAAGCAGGCATCGTCGCGTCCTCTGTCGTCGTCTAGACTCGCGCTCCGCGGATGGCGATCCAGAATCGCGCGACCTCGTGCCGCCCCGACCCACCGCCGGGAATTCGTTGCTTTGGCCGTCCGCCAAGGCTACTTTGCACGCGTTGGACTCGGCTGCTAAGTAACGGTCATGCAAATCGGCTCGACAGCGATCCTCGACACGTTCGCCGAGGCCTTCCGCACGCGTTGCGTACGGTTGATCGTCACGGCGGCTGACGACTACTGGCTCGAGGCAGCGCTGCGAGAGCTCAGCGGCTACGGCACGTCGGTGATCTCGTGCGACGCCGAGGTCGGCATCGAGCGGTACCTGTCGCCCGATGAGACGCCCGACGGTCGACCCGGTGCGGGCGTACTG
Source organism: uncultured Planctomycetia bacterium (assembly GCA_964392615.1). Taxonomy (GTDB): domain Bacteria; phylum Planctomycetota; class UBA8108; order UBA8108; family UBA8108; genus CAYMRB01. The sequence continues at coordinate 14,671 of CAYMRB010000022.1, forward strand.
CTATTCGCTTTCTCGGCCGACGCGCTGGCGAAGGCCGTGCCGAACCGCGTCGGACAGTGCGTGATGACCTGCCCGACGACCGCGTGCTTCGACGGGCTGCCGGAGGTACTGCGAGAGAACGGCACGAGCGAGACGGCCGGCACGGTACCGCTCGGCAAGCACCTGCGCTTCTTCGGTGACGGCTTCCAGAAGAGCAAGAAGCCGGGCGCCGAGAGGTACTGGCGCGTGCCCGTGATGGACGGCGAATTTCTCGTCGAGGACACGGCACGCGTGGCGAAGGCCGTCGCCGGCGGGAACATCATCCTGCAGGCGATCTCGCAGCCGATCGCGCTCGCCGCCGCACGCCGCGCAAGCGAGGCCGTCGGCAAGCTGCCGGGCGTCATCACGCCGTTCCCCGGCGGCGTTGTCCGCAGCGGCAGCAAGGTCGGCTCGCGGTACAAGGCGCTGGTCGCGTCGACGAACGACGCGCTGTGCCCGACGCGGCGTGGTCGAGTCGAGAGCGAGCTCGTCGACGGCGCGAACTGCTGCTACGAGATCGTCATCGACGGCGTCGACGAGGCGTCCGTCGGTCACGCTGTCCTCACGGCCCTCGAGACGGCCGCGGGCGATGGCGTGCTGGCGATCGGCGCCGGCAATTACGGTGGCAAGCTCGGCAAGATCCACTTCCACCTGCACGAAATCCTCGCTGGCGCGAGGGAGTGAGGAAACAAGCGTGGCCGGCAAACGCTTCATCATGAACGCGGGTCGCACGACCAAGCAGGGGCGGCAGATCAACATCGGCAAGAACACGCCCGAGTACGACGCGCTGGTCAGCACGCTGATCATGCATCCCGAGGATCTCGCGGAGATCGGCGCGGCGCCGGGCGACAGCCTTCTCGTCCGTTCGGAGAACGGCGAGGGCACGTTTCTGTGCGCGGAGCACGGCGGCAAGAACGGCAAGGTGCCCCGGGGGATGGTCTTCATTCCCTACGGCCCGCCGACCTGCCGGCTCATGGGACAGCGGACCGATGGAACGGGCATGCCGCTATCGAAGGGGTGGGAGGTCGAGATCGAGCCCATCGCGGCAGCGGCGCCGGCGGATGCGGATTCCCGAGACGAGGAGTAGGACGACACGATGAGCAGAGCGAACCCTGAACGAGAGATCGCCAGGCTCGAGGTTGCGCAGTGCTCGGACGATCTCGGCGAGCACATCGCCGACGACCCGAGCCAGCTGCAGCCTTGGGAGCTGGTCGACGCCGAGGCCGGGCGGTACATGCCGCGACGCGTTCGCGGCAGCTGCCGCGGACGCGCGCTCGGCTGAAGTTTCATCATGCAGCCCGGTTCGGGCTCGGATGATTCTGCCGACGGCGAGTAGCACTGCACTGATCACTTGACTCAATCGGAAAGAGCGATGGCGAGCGCAAGCTCCGAAGACGTCCGGGTCGTCGAGAATGCCACGTGCACCTTCTGCGGCTGCGTGTGCGACGACATCGAGCTGCACGTGTCCGGCGATCGCATCGTCAAGACGAAGTCCGCGTGCGGTCTCGGCGAGTCGTGGTTCAAGAACCACGACGCGAAGCACGCTTACCCCGACGCGCTGATCGACGGCGAACCCGCCACGATCGACGACGCGATCGACGCGGCGGCCGAGTACCTACACGCGGCGAACATGCCGCTCGTGTACGGGCTCAGCAATACGACGGCCGAAGCACAGCGCGGCGCGATGGCGCTCGCGGAGCTGATCGGAGGCGTGGTCGACAACCACAGCTCGTTGTGACACGGGCCAACGGAAATGGCCGCCCAGTTGGGTGGCAAGGTCACGTGTACGCTCGGTGAAGTCAAGAACCGCGCGGATCTCGTCATTTACTGGGGAAGCAATCCGGCCGACTGCCACCCGCGGCATTTCACGAAGTACGCGCTGACGCCGAAGGGCAAGTTCGTCCCGGAAGGGCGCAAGGGCCGGACGATGGTGCTGATCGACGTGCGCGAGACCCTCAGCGCACGTTTCGCCGACATCCATCTGCAGGTGCGGCCGGGAAAGGACTTCGAGGTCGCCACGACGCTGCGCGCGATCATCAAGAACGAATCGGTCGACGAGGCGCTCGTGGCCGAGACCGGGCTGACGCTCGAGCAGCTCGAGGACCTCGCCGACCGCATGAAGAGCGCGCGGTTCGGGGTGATCTACTTCGGCATGGGGCTGACGATGACGCGCGGTAAGCACATGAATTCCGCGTCGATCCTGACCTTGGCCGCGGAGCTCAACGCGTTCACGAAGTTCGTCGCGGCGGCGATGCGCGGACACGGCAACGTGACAGGTGCTGCCGTCGTTTCGCGCTATACGGCGGGATTCCCGTTCGCCGTCAACCTGAGTCGCGGCTATCCGCGGTTCAATCCGGGCGAGTTCTCGACGATCGATCTACTGGTGCGGGGCGAGACCGACGCGGCGCTCGTCGTCGGCGCCGATCCGGGTGCGACGATGCCCCAGCCGGCGATCGACCACCTCGCGCGAATCCCGACCATCGTGCTCGATCCGAAGGTGACGCATACCAGTCGCCTGGCACGCGTCCACATCACGACGGCGACAACGGGTATCTCTGCGCCGGGTACCGTGTACCGCATGGACGAGATCCCGCTACCGGTCAAGCCGACGTTGCAGTCGCCGTATCCGACCGACGACGAGGTCGTTCAGCGCATCATCGAGAAGATCAAGGCGAAACCCGCGTGGTTGCCCGCTACGTACGAGAAGGTGCCTAGCGCCTGAGTAGGATGGAGCTCTAGGAACGGATGCTGCGGATCACGGGCGGGAGAGTTTACGACCCGGCCAACGACATTCACGGCGAGATCCGGGACGTCTGCATCGCCGGCGGCCGCATCGTCTCGCAGGTCGACGGGCCGGGCGTCCGTACAATCGACGCTTCCGGGATGATCGTGTTTCCGGGCGGGGTCGACGTTCACACGCACACCGCCGGTGCCGCGCTGAACTTCGCGCGCGGCATGACTCCCGAGAACCACCGGACGGCTGCGAAGTTCATCCACTCGCCCGAGCTGCGCGCCGGGGTTTGCGGGATCACGCCGACGACCTTCGCGACCGGGTACCTGTACGCCGGCCTCGGATTCACGACGATCAACGAAGCGGCGATGCCCATCCTGTCCGCGCGGCACACGCACGAGGAGCTGCGCGACATTCCGATCGTCGACAAGTCGAGCCTCGTGTTGATGGCCAACAACGAGATCATGCTCGATCTCATCGAGGCCGGCGAGACGGAACGCGCCAAGGAGGTCGTGTCCTGGTTGATCTGGGCGGCCAAGGCGTACGGGGTCAAGGCGGTCAATCCGGGTGGCGTCGCGGCGTGGAAGTCGGGCAAGAATGCCGAGTCCCTCCACGAGCCGGTCGCGGGGTACGACAAGGTCACGCCAGCCAAGATCATCACGAGCCTCGCGGCGACGGTCGATGAGCTGGGTTTGCCGCATCCGCTGCATCTGCATTGCAACAACCTCGGCAGACCGGGCAACATCGAGACGACGCTCGGATCGATGAAGGCGCTCGAGGGGCATCGGGGGCACATGGCGCATGTTCAATTCCACGCGTACGGCGGCGAGGCTGGAAGAGCCTGCGGTCCGGGGCGACCGAGCTGGCCGAGTACTTCAACGCGCACCCGAACCTGACGGCCGATGCGGGCGCCGTGCTGTTCGGCGATGCGGTGACGATCACTGCCGACGGACCGTGGGAGCACCTGCTGTATCAGTTGACCGGGCGCAAATGGGGCAACATCGACGTCGAGAACGAGACGTGTGGCGCCGTCACCCCCTACGTCTACAAGGAGACGAACGTCGTCAACGCGGTGCAGTGGGCGGTCGGGCTCGAGCTGCTCCTCCTGATCGATGATCCGTGGCGGTTCTACTTGTCGACCGACCATCCGAACGGTGCGTGCTTCTGGCGGTATCCGGAGGTCATCCACCTGTTGATGGACGCCGGCTTCCGACGCGAGCAGATCGAGCGGCTGCCGAAAGCCGCGCTCGATCGCATCGTGCTCCAGGATATCGATCGGGAGTACACGCTGTCGGAGATCGCCATCATCATGTCAGCCGGACCGGCGCGAGCTTTGGGGCTGCCCAACAAGGGCCACCTCGGTCCGGGAGCCGACGCCGACGTGACGATCTTCAACGAGAACTCCGACGTCGAGCGCATGTTCGAGCACGCGCGCTATGTGCTCAAGGGCGGCGAGGTCGTCGTCGAGGAGGGGGACATCCGCAAGGTCGTCGACGGGCGCGAGCTCATAGTCCGTCCGTCGTGTGACGAGAGCATCACGGAGTACATGCGCCCGCTGTTCGAGGAGTACTACACGATTTCCTTCGACAACTATCCGGTGGAGATGCACCGGGTGGACGACGCGGACATCCAGAACTGCGGGCCGGACGCTGACACGGCATGATCACTCTGACCCTCGAAAAGCAGCCGGACGTTCCTCTCGAAGCCGAGGCGCTGTCGCCCGACGTCCTCGAGATATTGAGTCACGACGAGATTCGATCGCTGCCGATGTTCCACGGCCGGCGGCAGTGTCGCGTCGAGGACTTCTTCGCGGTCGAGGGCGAAGCGAGCGACGAGCTCGAGATTCACGGCGACGTCGGGCGCGTCAAGTGGATCGGCCGCGGCATGACGCGTGGCAGCATCCGCATAGTCGGTAGCGCCGGCATGCACCTCGGAGCCTACATGCGCGGTGGGGAGATCGAGGTGACGGGCGACGCCGGCGATTGGGTCGGCGCGGAGATGTCCGGCGGGCTCATTCGCGTCGGCGGCAACACGGGAGGGCAAGTCGGCGCGGCGTACCGCGGCAGCCGCGGTGGCATGACCGGCGGGACGATTCTGATCGACGGCTCGACTGGGCTCGAGATCGGCATGCGCATGAAGCGGGGCACGATCGTCGTCAAGGGGCTGGCCAGGGACTTCGCCGGTCTCGAGATGAAGGGCGGCACACTGATCCTCGGCAGCGCCGATCAGCGTGCCGGCGCGTGGATGAAGCGGGGAACGATCGTACTGCTCACGCCGACTCCGCTACTGCCGACGTTTGCGTACGCGTGCAGCTACATCCCGACGTTCGTGCGCGTCCTCGCGAAGAGGCTCGGCGCGTACGGAGTCGACGTGCCGTGCGACGAGACCGACGGGGCGTATCGGCTGTACTCGGGCGACGCGGCCGTATCGCACAAGGGCGAGATCCTCGTGTGGGAGCCGCGCGGGGGGTAGCTTCGGCGCTCCCATGTCTCGGTAGCTGGAGGGATCGGGCCGTGCTACGATGCGGCCCGTTGAGGTCTCTGGTCGCGGGCACTCCAGCTGGGAGAGAGACCATGAGGATGGCTTCGGTTGCGCGGCTCATCGCGTTGGTGCTCGCGTGTGCGCTCGGCTCGACGGCGGAAGGGGGCGACGCGGGCGGCAGCGGCACCTTCGACCTCGTCCTCGAGAGCGCGGACTTCCCCGACCTCGACGAGCGACCGGTCATCGTCGGCGACCCGGGCGACGAGTTTCTGTTCACCGCCGACATGATTCTGGCCACTTCGGGTCTGATCGATGGCGGCCCCCAGGGATGGTCCTGCGCGATCTGGCACGCGGGCGTCGACGTCGTCGAACTGTCGATCGAAGGAACCGCGTCTGCCACGACCTCGGACGGCGGGTTCCGGGCAGATGACGGTGACGCCAGCTTCTTCGTGTACGAGATCGTCGACCCGGAGCTCAACGAAGGGCGAACCGGCGTGTTCCAGGCGGCCGTCCTCTCGTTTCATAGCGGATTGACCCTGCCGCCGAATACCGCGCAGGTCATGGGGCGCAACACGTACCGCGCGACGGTTCGCTCTCCCGGGACGATCGCGTTCCTGCGCTTCGAGGACGACCGGATCGGCAACGGGATACCCGTCGCGAACATCATCACGGTCACGGGCCGCCCCATGTTCCCGGAGCTGGGTGAGCGGGAGATCACCATCGGGATCGGCGCGACACCGGAGATCTGCAACGACGGCGTCGACAACGACCGCGACGGCTGGATCGATTGCGACGATCCGAACTGCTACGACCTCTGCGGTCCGGAGAACTGCGCGGACGAGTTCGACAACGATCTCGACGGACTGACCGACTGCGAGGATCCGGACTGCGAACGCGCTGCCGTTTGCCAGGAGGCGTGCGACGACGGCATCGACAACGACCTCGACGGAGCTGTCGACTGCGACGATATCGAGTGCCGCGGTCATTCCCCGTGTCCGGATCTCGAGCGCTGCGGCGACGGCGTCGACAACGACGAGGATGGGCTGATCGACTGCGACGATCCGGAGTGCGATCGCCATCCGCTCTGCCGCGATCCCGAGGTGTGCGACGACGGCGTCGACAACGATCTTGACGGACGCGTCGACTGCGCGGATTCGGACTGCTTCGGGATCGATCCGTGTCCGCCGCCCGAGATCTGCGATGACGGGATCGATAACGATCTCGACGGCCGCACCGACTGCGACGACGAGCACTGCGCCGGGCGCGTCGAGTGTCGTGAACCGGAGGACTGCGGCGACGGCGTCGACAACGATCTCGACGGCCGCACCGATTGCAGCGACCAGGACTGCTCGGGCGTCGCCCCGTGCCCGGAGCTCGAAATCTGTGACAACCGCGTCGACGACGATGGCGACGATCTTGTCGATTGCTGGGACGCCGACTGCGGCGCCAGCCCGGACTGTGAGCTCGCGGAGGGCGGCTCCACCGGTGGTTTCGTCTTCGAACTGACGAGTGCCGGTGCGCGGAGATCCGGTTGGCGCAATGCGCTCGACGCGTTTCCCGGCGCGACGATCGGCGTCGTCGCTTTCATCGTACCGTTTCGGGAGCCGCAGGCTGACGGAGTGCAGGGCTGGTCGCTGTCGATTGCGCACGACACGGCGTTGGTCGAACTCGTCGACGGACCGACGATCGACGGAACCGACGCGGGAGCGTTGCTCACCGACGGTTTCGCGAAGACCGAGATCGCGGACGACGGCCAGGGCCGCGAGCAGGGATTCGTGTCCTCGGTCGTGCTGTCGTCGACCCAGCCGGTGACGCTCGATCCGGCTCGGGCGCAGTCGATCGTCCGCGTGACCTATCTCGTCACGGACCATCCCGGAGCCGACGCGGACGCGGGCGAGCGGGACGAGGGCATTCGGTTTCGCGACGGCCTCGAGGGTTCGGGGCAGCCGGTCCGCAACGAGCTGACGATCGATGGGAGAACAGCGCGACCGCGCCGTCAGACGGAGCTCGACATTCGCCGTATCTCGCCCGGGAACTCGTTTCTGCGCGGCGACGCGAACGACGACGGCAAGGTCGACCTCGCCGACGCGGTCTGGTTCCTGAACGACCTCGTGCGCGGTGGACCGGAGACTCCGTGCCGCCGCGCGTGCGACGTCAATGGCGACGGCAAGCTCGACGTCAGCGACGCGGTCTATCTGGCGGCGTACCGCTTCCAGCACGGCCCGGCTATCCCGGCGCCTTTTCCGGGTTGCGGTCTCGACCCGTCGCGGTCCGATCTGCCGTGTCCGGTCGGCGCGGCGACGTCCTGTCCGTAGCGGCAGAGCTCGTGCCGCTACGGCGACGCCCCGTTCACCATCTCCAGCACCTTCTCCGCGGCGTTCCGAACCGCCGCCTGCATGATCTCGGATAGTTCTGGCCGTACCTCCGTGAGCTCGCCCCCGACCTGCGCTGCGAGGATCGTGACCTCGACGCCACTCTGGTCTTGGATGTCCTTCAGCAGGTTCGTGGTCGGGAATTGGTGAAACGAGTAGTCGATGATCTTCTGCTCCGGGATGTCGTCCACGGAGATCTCGAAGACCTCGCCGGCTTCCCGTCCGGGCTTGTCGACCGCGTCGAGCACGACGACACGCTCCGGACGGGGCTCGGCGTACGCGATGTTGAACAGCACGTCGCGAACGCTCGTCCCCACGTCCTCGGCATGAACGTGCTCGGGTAGGCGTCCTGTCTCCTCGAGCCGCGCGATCACGGCGGGCCCGAATCCATCGTCGCCCATCAGCACGTTGCCGCAGCCGAGGATCAACACCCTCTTCGTGGCGATTTCCTGAAACACTGTTCTATCAGCGCGTTGAAGAAGTCAATCCGGCGCAGAAGCGGCTGCTTCGCCCGATATCTTCGTTGCCAGAACTCGACAATGCACCACATTGCCTGCGTTCTCGCGCCTCGATCTCGAACGAAACGTCTCGCTTCTGCACTCGGAGCACTTCTTCAACGGACTGCTCGTGGATGGGGAGGCCGCGGTCTCGCTGACTACACGGCCCCCCCGCTCCTGTGATTTGCCAATAGTCGTGCGTCGATCAGAAGTTCCGCAGCCGGTCGACCTCCTTGCCGTCCGCGCCGACGATGCTGACCTCCAAGTCGAGACCGCCATCCAGGCGGTGCGTTGCGCAGCTCAGTCACGGGTCGTAGGCGCGTATCGCCATCTCGATCATGTTCAGAGCTGCCTGATCGTACGTGGCGCCCTGGATCACCATCTTCGCCGCCTGCTTGACGGACATGTTGATCGGCGCCTGATTGTGCGTCGACCCGACGATCAGGTTGACCGCCGTCACCAGGCCGTTGTCGTCGGCGGTGTAGTCGTGGATCAGCGTTCCGCGTGGCGCCTCCACGCAGCCGACGCCGCGGCCGGCCTTCATGGTCACCTCGGAGCGGATGTCGCGGCCGGTGATCTCCGGATCTTCGAGAAGCGCGATCGCGGTCTCACAGTTGTTGACGAGCTCGATCAGCCGCGCCCAGTGGTAGAGCAGCGTGAGCTGCGCCGGGCGGCCGAACTGCTCGCGGAAGTACTCGAGCTCCTTCTGGGCTTCTGGGTTGCCCATGCGTTCGCAGACGTTGATGCGCGCCAACGAGTTGCTGCGGTAGATGCCTTTCGGTGCGTCGATGTCGAGCGAGAACTCTCCGTTCGCCCAATTGCGGGCGTAGGGCATCTTGACGTAGCTCCAGGGCTCGACGTGCTCCGCGATGTGGTCGGTGTACTGATCGTACGTGAACTCGTCGAAGCTCCCGTCCGGCTTCATCAGGCGCAGCACGCCGTCGTAGATTTCGTGCGTGCCGTCCGGCGCCACCGTGGCGATGAAGCCGGTGTTGATCACGCCCAGCTCCTTCACCGTGTCCAGGTACTTCGGGAAGACCTGTTCCTTGGCGAACTGGATCGTGAACTTCGCGAACTCGAGCTGCTCTTTCGTCTGCTCGAGGAACTTCTTGCGCTCCTCTTCGAGCAGCGGCTTCGTGAAGCCACCGGTGACGCCGGCAACGGGGTGAATCACCTTGCCGAGCCATTCTTCGAGCAGCATCGCGCCCTGCTGGCGCATGTGGACGACCTTCTTGGCCAGCTCCGGATTGGCCTTGATGATCCCGACGACGTTTCGCGTCGCCGGATCGCAGTCGGGGCCGAGGACGAAATCCGGCGCCGCCAGGAAGTAGAAGTGCAGCAGCTTGTCGGGGATCCAGGACAGGTGCTGCGCGAGTTTGCGCAGCTTCACTGCCGTCGGCGGCAGTGTCGCGCCGACAGCGGCGTCGGTTGCCTTGACCGACGCCAGGTGGTGGTTCCAGGGGCAGATCCCGCAGATGCGGGTGACGATGCGGGGGATCTCTTCGAGCGGTCGGCCCTCGCAGAACTTCTCGAATCCGCGCAGGGCGAAGACGTGGAACTTCGCGTCGTCCACGTTCCCCGCATCATCCAGCTGAATCACGACCCGGGCATGCCCTTCGATCCGGGTGATCGGCTGAATGTTGATGGTTGTGGTCATGAACTGGACTCCGTCAGAGGATTCTTGGGGTCGCCTCGCTCATCGCTTCTTCGCTGGAAGCGGTCGCAGGTTGCCGTGCGCGCCGCAGAATCGATTCAGCATGGCGCGTCGATCGGTGACGGTCTTTGCGTCCTGACCGATCGAGGACAGCGCGCCCATCATGTCGACGAGGGGCCGCGCGCCCTTGCGAATCGGGCCGAAGCATCCGCGGCAGGCTTGACGCGCCGCCACGCATCGGGGCACGCCCGTCTGGCCAGCGCAACCGGCACGCGTCACCGCGCCGACGCACAGGTATCCCTGCTCCATGATGCAGCGCATCTTGTCGAGCGGTTGCTCCGGGTCGCCCTCGTAGTTTTCGAGGGGCCGCTTGACGCCGGCGCCGCCGCCGGACTTCTTCTCGCGGATCACCGGGCACGTGTCGCAGACGCTTCGCTCCTCCAGCGCCCATTCGGTCTTGCCGTCGAGCAGTGCGAGAAGAGCGTCGGCAATCCAATCGGGGTGCGGGGGGCAACCGGGCAGCGAGATGTCGACCTTGACCACCTCGTCGATTGCCTTGACGTTGTCGGTGAACGGCGGGATCACCTCGGTGGGATCGTCGACAGGCTCATGCGTCGGACAATCGCGGAAGACCTTGTCGAGGACTTCCTCGTTCTTCCACATATTGATCTGGGCCGGGATGCCACCGTTGGTCGCACACGTTCCCAGCGCGATCAGGATGTCTACCTTCTCGCGCATCTCCGTCGCGACTTCCGCATGCTCTTCGGTGCGGATACCGCCGGAGATGAGGCCCACCGTCGCCTCGGGCAGATTGAGCGTGTTGCCGTCGCCCAAGGGCCCGAAGTACTTGCTATCGACGAGGGCCGGTATGTGAACCAACTCGAGCTTCTCCGGGATCAGGTCGAGGATCACGTCCCCGAGATTGAGAATGGAGATCTCGCAGCCGGAGCACGAGTTGAGCCACTCTGAGGCCACTTTGACGGCCATACGTCCAACCTCCTTTCCGCGTGCGTGAGCGGAACCTTCGTCAGGAACGTAAGATCCACCGTCCCGAGGGCCGGGGCGGCCCTCGTTCCAATACAACCGAAGTCATCCATCCCGCGATCTCCCCCGCCATGCGGGAGGAGACCACGCCTCGCGCTGCAGCTGCGCGCCATCCGGCAGCGTGGTCTGCAGCGGTAGTTCTACTGTGACCGTCGTCCCGATGCCTTCCTGGCTCTCGAGCGACATTCGTCCGCCGTGAACCTCCACGGCCTCTTTCGCGATCGACAGGCCCAGGCCCGTTCCCTGAGGGGCGTGATGTTTCGCATTCGGCGCGCGCACGAACTCGAGAAAGACGTCACGCTGTATCTCTTCGGGAATGCCGATGCCGCGGTCTACCACGGTGATCACCGCCCGCTCGTCGGCTTCCTCCATCGTCACCTTGACGTCCCCGCTGTCGCGTGAGTACCGGACAGCGTTGTGCACGACGTTCTGGAGAGCGAAGCGGAGATCTGGCGGGATGCCGTACGCGAGAATCGCGGGGCGAAGATCGTGGTGCAGCCGGACCGATCGCTTCGCCCCGACGGGCCCCACCTCGTCGAAGATCTCCAGGAGCATCTCCCGAATGTCGACGCCGGGCTGCCACGGTGCGTTCTTCTGGCCCTCCCGGATCTTGGCGAGCTCGAGGAGGTCGGTCACGATCGCCAGGAGATCGTCGACGCGCTCTACCGTGCCCTCGAGCAGCTTCTGGCCGCGTTCCGACGCGGGGTCCATGAATCCCCCAGTCACGACTTGGAGGGAGGTCTTGACGGTCGCGAGGGGAGAGCGCAGCTGGTGGGCCGAGATCCGCATATAGTGCGACTTCCGCGACTCCACTTCCTGAATCTCGTTCAGCGCCTTCTCCAGCTCGCCGGTCTTGGCTTGGAGCTCGGCGGTCTTGCCTTGCAGCTCTGTCGTGGCCGCGAGCAGCTGAATGTTGCGTTGGTTGGACTGCCGCGCCACCGTTCCCGTCAGATAGGCGGTCCCGAACACTGCGATCAGCAGAGTCATCAAGCTCGCGCCGCAGGCACGGCCGGCCTCTTCGATCGCGATGTCGCCGATCGAATGGTGGGTCAGCCCCCCCGATACTTCCGCGATGTGGAGGCCGGAGACGCCGATGCAAGCCAACGCGCCGAGAACATACATCGTGCGGTTGGACAACATCATGGCGCCGATGGCCATGTGGAACACGAAGAACGGCAGCAACGGGCTGAGAAGACCGCCCGTGAAGTGCACTGCGGCCAGCAGCGCCCCGAGGTCGAGGGAGATCTCCGTCACGGCGCGCACACGCTGTTGGCCAATCGGTCGTTTCTCTCCTCCGGGGCGACACAGCACCCACCAGAAGACGACGTTGTACGCTCCCACGATCCCGGCAACGACGAGGAGGCTGGGCCAGACCTGGGGGACTCCGACCCACGGCCCGGCCGCCGAGGTCGCCGCCAAGGACCCGGCGGCTGCCCAGCGGAGCCTGCGGAACCAGTTGAACCGCTCGTGCATCTCCCTGGACAGTTGGGAGGTGAGTGCTGATTCCATCAGCCGGCCGCTTCCAGAACTTCCTCGATCGCTGCCAGGAGCTCCTGCGGAGCCACCGGCTTCTCCAGATACCGATCATGCGGGACGTACGATTCACCGACCTCCATGCGATAGTTGTATACCTCGTCCACACCCGTCAGCATGATCACCGGGATGGCGGAGGTCTCCGGGTCGCTCTTGATCTTTCGTGCTACCTCCAGGCCCTCGGAGAGGTGGTCCATCATGACGTCGAGGACCATGACATCCGGCTTCTCTTCGGCGACCGCTGCGAGCGCTTGGGTGCCGTTGAAGACCGCGCGGACATCAAACTGCGTCTCCAAGACGGACTTCACTGCATCGACGAAGACCTCGTCGTCATCCGCGAGCAGCACCGTCTTCCTGTCTTCCATGATTCCTCCTTGATGCGCTCTATATCGGCGAAGCCCCGTCGACCTGCACGTCGCTCACGACGCGCCTGGTATAGACCTGGAACTTGCCGTCCTCCTCGACGCTGTGAGTTTCGAAGCCGTCGCTTCGATATTTAGCCTGCGCCTTCTCGGCGTCGTCGGCAGTGTCGTAATCCGCACCGTCCCACATGTACTTCACGCCGTCGAAGAATCGAGCCGTTGGCAGCGTCATGGCATGGTATCTCCGCGAGGCCTAAGCATAGGGGCTCGGTCCGAGCTCCTTCAGCTCGTCCGTGAATTCGGTCACCACCTGGGCAAACCGCTGCCCCTCCGAGGCAGACAGCCATTCGATTCGGAACCGCTCGGGCTCGATGCCCAGGTCCTCGAGCATGAGCTCCATCGCCTCGGCTCGCTGCTGCGCTTTTACATTACCATCCTGGTAATGGCAGTCGCCGATGTGTCAGCCACACACGAGGACGCCATCGGCACCCTTCGTAAGCGCGTTGACGACGATGTTGGGATGAACCATGCCGCTGCACATGACGCGGATGATCCGTATGTTCGCCGGATACTGAATGCGGGAGGTTCCCGCGAGATCGGCTCCGGCGTACGCGCACCAATTGCAGCAGAAACCGATGAGCACGGGCTCGAAGCCGTTGTCTTCACTCATGGCGCTCTCCGAAGAATCAGAATCGTTCATGGAATGGTCAAAGTGCCGCATTTGACAAATCTCTGCGCATTCGAGCGGCATTTCGGCCCCTGACTTCGTTGTGCTCAGTCGACTATGGGCCTCCGGCATGGCCTCCTTCGCGCGCCTCGTCAGCGAACGGATCTTCTCGCTCGATGTGCACAGATATTCGCGAAACACGGCACTATTGCTCCAGTACGGCGTCGACCATGGCCTCGATCTGCGCTGGACGGAAGTGGCGGATCTCGATCCCCTGCTTCGGACACGTCGCCTGGCACGTGCCGCAGCCCTTGCAGATGGACTCGTTGACCTCGACGGTTTTCTTGACGGCGCCCTCGAGTATGTACTCGATCAACGTGATTCCGGCGTAGGAGCACGGGTCGACACAGTACGCGCAACCGTCGCAATTCGAATCGATGACCTCTGAGACCGCTCCGCCCAGCGTCATCTCTTCCTTGGACAGGATCGTCGCCGCGCGCGAGGCCGCGCCGCCAGCCTGGATGATCGACTCGTCGACCGACTTAGGCCAGTGGCACAGTCCGGCGATGAAGATGCCGTCGGTGGCACAGTCGATCGGCCGCAGCTTCATGTGCGCTTCGAGGAAGAACTTCTCCCGACTGAGGGAGATCTTCATCTTCTGCGACATCGCCTCGCAGTCGTCGTGTGGAACGACTCCGGTCGACAGCACGACGAGATCTGCGTCGAGCTGGATCTCGCAACAGAGCATCTCGTCGAAGACCGTCGCGCGGAGCGTGTCGCCGTTCACCTCGACGACGGGCTTCTTCTCGGCGTCGTAGCGCAGGAACCGTACGCCCTTGGCGCGGGCCTCGCCGTAGTACTTCTCGCGGAAGCCGTACGCTCTGACGTCGCGGTACAGCACGAAGACGTCCGTCTGCGGGCTGACTTCCTTGATCTTCAGTGCGTTCTTGATCGCGTTGGAGCAACAGATGCGGCTGCACCACGGGCGCTCGGGTTCGCGGGATCCGACGCACTGAATCATGACCACGCTCTTCGCGGCGAACGGGCCCGTGCCGTTTCCGCTGCCCGCAAGGGTCGTCTCCAGCTCGTGCTGCGTGACGACCTTGTCCGTCTCGCCGTACAGGTATTCAGTGGGCTTCCGCTCTTGAGCACCCGTGGCGACGATGATGGCGCCGTGCTCGACGGTCTCTTCCTTCGAGCCCGTCGCGATCGTCGAGGCGAAGTTGCCGTAGAAACCGTCGACCTTCTCGATGGTGCTGTCGAGGTGGAGGCGGATCTTCGGATGCTCCTGGACCTGTGCGATCGTCGTCCTGAGGTACTCTTGCGGATCGGCCCCGTTGAAGAGGTAGTGAATGTTGCGGAGATTGCCGCCGAGCTCGCTCGCCTTCTCGACGAGATAGACCTCGATGCCCTGATTGCCGAGCTCGAGGGCCGCGGTCATGCCGGCCATGCCGCCCCCGATGACGAGCGCGTTCTGGCAGACCGGCAAGCTGCGCCGCTTGAGCGGCTCGAGCAAGCGCGCTCGCGCGATCGACATGCGGGTGAGCTCCTTCGCCTTCTCGGTGGCGGTCTCCGGCTCGTCCATGTGGACCCACGTGTTGTGGTCCCGGATGTTCGCCATGTCGAAGAGGTACTCGTTCAGGCCCGCCTTGCGGCAGGTGTCCCTGAAGAGCGGCTCGTGCGTGCGCGGCGTGCAGGAGGAGACGACGACCCGGTTGAGGTCGTGCTCCTTGATCATCGCCGCGATTTGATCCTGCGTATCGACCGAGCACGTGTAGAGGTTGTCCTCGGCGTAGACGACGTTGTCCAGCGTTCGCGCGTACTCGACGACCGATGGCACATCGGCCACCCCGCCGATGTTCTTGCCGCAGTGACAGACGAAGACCCCGATGCGCGGGTCCTGTCCTTCGACGTCCTTTTCGGGCGGGTACTCCTCCTGCGCGATCAGCGTGCCGCGCTGCTCCGCGAGCAGCCCCATGGCCTTCGACGCGGCGCCGCTCGATTGCATCACGGTTTCGGGAATGTCCTTCGGCTCGGCAAACGGGCCGCAGACGTAGACGCCCGGCGCCGTCGTCTCGACGGGCGAGAACACGTCGGTTTCGCAGAAGCCGTGCTCGTTGAGCTCGACGCCGAACTTCGCCGCGAGCTCGTTCACTCCGGAGCAGGGGCTGAGCCCGCACGAGAGCACCACCATATCGAAGTCTTCGGTGACGATCTCGTTGTCGCCGTTCTGGTAGGACAGGACGAGATCGCGCGACGTGTGGTTCTCGCGGATCGCCGATGGCTTGCAGCGGATGTAGCGGACGCCCTCTTCCTTGGCGCGTTCGTAGTAGAGGTCAAACCCCTTACCAAACGCGCGCATGTCGATGTAGAAGATCGTGCATTGGAGCCCCTTCTCGTGCTCCATGCCGATCATCGCGTGCTTCGTCGCGTACATGCAGCAGACGGACGAGCAGTAGTTCCTCTTGTCCGCGTCGCGCGATCCGATGCACTGGATAAACGCGACAGTCTTCGGGGACTTGTGGTCGGAAGGTCTGAGGATTCTTCCCTCCGACGGGCCGCTGGCCGAGAGGATGCGTTCGAACTGGAGGCTGGAGAGCACGTTCGGATAGCGACCGTACCCGTACTCCTGAACGAGCTCCGGGTCGAACATGTCGTAGCCCGGCGCGAGGATGACCGCGCCGACCTCGACGTCGTGGATCTCGTCCTGCTGCTCGTAGTCGATCGCGTCGGCATCGCAGAAGTTCTGACACGAGCCGCACACGTCCTTGCGGAAGTGAAGGCACGTTTCGGGGTCGATGACCGCCGCTCTCGGAACAGCCTGGGCGTACGGTATGAAGATCGACTTGCGCGACCCCGTTCCGAGGTCGAACTCCGACGGAATCGGGCGCGGCTCGCGAGGCGAGAGGTCCGTGAGATCGATGCACTCGGTGGGGCACACCGTTGCGCACGCGCCGCACGCCATGCAATGCAACGAGTGCCGGTCGTAGGCGGGGGCGATCTTCTTGTCGGCGCCCCGGTGGACGAAGTCGACGGCTCCGGTTCCCATCCTCTCTGCGCAGACGCGGACGCAAAGGCCGCACAGGATGCAATCGTCGTGTTTCTTCGCGAAACGCGGTTCCTCGATTCCTGCCTCGTGGGCGAGCTCCTGGATCTTCGGGGTGTCCGGGCAGCGCGCCAGGAGGAATTCGAGCATCATCTTGCGCGTGCGCATCACGCGCTCGGAGTTCGTCGAGACGGTCAGTCCCTGCTGCGCGGGATAGACGCACGCGGCCTGGATTCTCGATGGTTTCTCGAACTCCACCAGGCAGAGGCGACACGCGCCGTACGGGGCCAGCGACTTGTGGTGGCAGAGAGTGGGTATGCGGATGCCGAGCTCTTCCGCGGCCTCGAGAATCGTGGTCCCCTGCTCGACTTCGATCTTCTTGCCGTCAATCGTCAGACTGACCATTTCGAGGCTCCTTCTCGCGAGAACGTCCACTGCTCAATTGAGCAGCGATCTCCCCATCCACCTCGTAGCGAAACTCGAGTTCCAAGTCTGGCCTGCCCGCGACGATCACGCTCAGCGTCTGGGCGATGTCGCCCATCGGCCTGCGATCCGGATGGCTCGCGCGGAACACGGCCCGGACGGTGGTGCCGCGGTCGGGTTCGGATGCGACCTCGAGGCTGCCGTCGGCCTCCTGTGCCGCTTGCGCGAGGAATGGCAAGCCGAGCCCGACCCGTCGCGTCGTCCTCGTCGTGTAGAACGGATCGAGGACCTTGGCCCGGGTCTCGGCGTCCATACCCTTGCCGTCGTCTTCGATCTCCAGCGTCAGCAGGTCGCGTGTCGTGTCCTCGGCGATGAGGATCCTCACCCGGCCGGCCTCGGCGGTGATCGAGTTCTCGACGACGTCGAGGATGTGAAGCGACAGGTCATCCATGGCGGTTCGCGACAGCGGCCCTCCCTTCCTGTCCCAGGAGCGCACTGCCGATCTCGTCGAAGCTTCCCGCCTTGACCAGAAACGAGGTCCAGCTCTTGCCGATGTCGTGCAACGCGTGAGCGTCGGACGACGTGGTCACCGGAAAACCTTCATACGCGTCGAAGGACGCGTGGGGCGACAGCTCGACGGCATCGAGGTCGAGACCGGGAGGTATGAACCCGAGCTGCCCGAGAATGCCGAAGCTCTGGCGGTCGATGTGCGCGGCGATCGCGAGGCCGCCGCCTGCGTGGATCGCTGCGACGACCTCTTCCAACGTGAGCTCGGTGGCGCCGATCAATAGGCGCTCGTTGAGTTCGAGGAGCTCGTCGCGATCGTCGACGACGACCTGATACCCGTACGTCTCCTGGTCGTTCTTCCCCGGGAGGCTCTCATACACGACGGACTGCACGCCGAGGGCTGCCGTCTCGTCGGGAAACAGGCCGAGGATGTGCACTTCCTCACGCGTGGTGATTTCGATGCCGGGCACGACGCTGAGCGACTCCCTGGCTCCCGCACGCGTGACGGCGCCCACGTTCTCGGCGGAGTTGTGGTCGCAGATGCCGATCACGTCGAGCCCTCGTGATCGAGCCTCCCGGACGATCGCCGTGGGCAGCATCTCGAGCTCTGCGCACGGCGAGAGGCATGTGTGGATATGTAGGTCCGCCTTGAGGTTTCGCATTTGTCCGGTCGGCGTCGGTCGAATCGTTCCGGAGGCTCGGTGTCGTCTAGTGGCTTCTCCTCAGTCGATCTCTCCGATCGTGTCGTTGCCCGCGGTCTTGTCACCTCCGCCGCGGATGCCGAGTCCGTGAAGTCTGCCGACGAGCTCGAAGCCCGAGAGCGCGCTCACGAGGATCGGGATTCCCTCGCTATTCGCCTTGGCGATCGTCTCGTCGTCCGGCTCGCGACTATTGACGATCAAGACCGCGGCGAGATCCTTGACGGACGCCACGGCGACGACGTTCTGATGGATCTGCAGCGTGACCCAGATGTCGCCCTCCTCGCCGTTCGCCAGGACATCGCTGAGGAGGTCGCTCGCGTATCCGCCGGATATCTCGTTCGCGAGGTTGTCATGGCCCGACTTCACTTCGAGGCCGAGCTCGGCCACCAGTTCGCTCAGCTTCATTTGTCGGCACCCGTGATGAAGGAGAGTTTCAATAGCGTTCCCTTGCCGGGTTCGGACTCGATCGCGAAGTCGTCGCTGCTCTTCTGGATATTGCAGAGGCCCATTCCGGCCCCGAAGCCGAGGTCTCGGACCCAATCGGGAGCCGTCGAGTACCCCGGCCGCATGGCTTTCTCGATGTCGTCGATGCCCGGACCGGAATCGCGGATCTCGAGCAAGACCCGAGACGGATAGACCCGCGCGCGCATCGTCCCGCCCGTCGTGAACACGGTGAGGTTCATCTCGCCTTCGTACGCGGCGATGGCGATCCGACGTGCGATTTCGGGTCGAATTCCGAGTCGCTTCAGCGCTTTCTTGAGGCGGCTCGATCCCGCGCCGGCGTGCTTGAAGTCTTGACCCTTCACGTCGTACTGGAACATCAGCACGGTCGTGTCCGCATCGAGGTCCTTGATGACCGGACGCGCGCTGAGGTGGCGAGTCTGCTCCTCCTGATAGTCGATCTCGAGCTTCTTCAGGAGCCCCTCGATCACGTCGCCCTTGGTCAGGATGCCGACGATCTTGCCGCTGGCGCGGTCGAGGACGGGAAACCGTCCGTATCCGGAGGTCTCGAATCTGGCGATCACGTGGACGAGAGGGTCGTCGGCGAAGAGCGTCACCGGATCGCGGGTCATCCGCTCCTCGATGGCGCAGTCCTCCTGCCGCTCGGCGAGCCAGGTGATGAAATCCTCGAGGCTGATCAGCCCGTGCAGCCTGCCGTCCACGACGACCGGCAGTCCCGAGATGCGGTTGCGACGCAGCGTTTCCCGCAGCGAGCTCATCCGGTCGCTCGGGTGTGCGGACAGGACCTGCGTCGTCATCACGTCGGCGACCTTGAGCTCGTATACCAGCAGCCGGGTCTTCGTGATCTCCTCGGGGGAGGATCCGGACCGTTCGGTTGTCTGGTGTCCGTCGGCACGGCTCGGCGGGCTACCGCCGCCGCGACCGAACGGATCGCTCGTCAGTCGCTCGCCTCGGAACATCCTCTCAGGCCATTCTGGTAGAGACGGCCGCAGCTCTCGAACAGCGACATGCTGGTCCTCAGGAGAGGCGTGTCGCTGCTCGTCGCGAGCTGGATCGTCTCCTCTGGTGGCATCTTGCCTCGAACGAAGCAGATGCCGACGACGTCGGCCATCTCGGCCGTACGAACCACCTGGGGGTTCGTCAATCCTGTCAGAAGAAGGGCGCCTGTCTTCGAGAACGCCAATACGTCGCTCATCAGGTCGGCGCCGCTGCCTGCCGCGACGAGGATCTCGTCCAGATCGGAGCCTACGATCAGCTCCGCCTCCAGAATCGTCCTCACGTTCTCGAGTGTCATCTCGGCCAGAAGGCCGTCGTCGGGTTCCTGCGTGGGGGCTTTCTCCGGTGACATCAGGTCTCGCGTTGTTGGTGTTCGACTCGTCGTTCGCGATGGGCCTCGCGGCTGCCGTATCTCACTCACTGCCGACAGCCTGTTTCTCGCGGCGCGCGTTCGGAACCTTGATCACGGCAGCCTGGCTGCAGACGTCGTAGCAGGCGCCGCAGCGAGTGCAGCGCTCCTGGATAATCCTGTGGGCCACCTTCACCTCGCCGATGATCGCCTCGTGCGGGCAATCCTTCAGGCACATCATGCAGCCCTTGCAGAGCTCGCCGTCGATGTCGTACTCGAAAAGCGGCTTGCAGACGCCGGCTGGGCAGCTCTTGTCAGCGATGTGCGCTTCGTACTCATCGCGGAAGTAACGGATCGTGCTGAGGACGGGGTTCGGCGCCGTGCTGCCGAGCCCGCAGAGCGAGGCATCTTGCACCGCGACGGCGATCTCCTCGAGAAGCTCGATGTCGCCCTCTTCTCCGCCTCCCTCGCAGATGCGCGTCAGGATATCGCACATGACCGCGACTCCCTCGCGGCACGCCGTGCACTTGCCGCAGGACTCGTCCTTGAGGAAGTCGAGGAAGTACCGCGCGACATCGACCATGCAGTCGTCCTCGTCCATGACGATCATGCCGCCGGACCCCATGATCGAGCCCGCTTCGGCGAGCTTCTCGTAGTCGACGGGAAGATCGAGCAACGAGGCGGGGATGCAGCCGCCCGACGGACCGCCGGTCTGCACGGCTTTGAAGGTCTTGCCGCGCGCGACGCCGCCGCCGATGTCGTAGACGATCTCCCGCATGGTGATGCCCATCGGGACCTCGACCAGACCGGTGTTGTTGACCTTTCCGACGAGGGAGAAAACCTTCGTCCCCTTGCTGCGCTCCGTGCCGATCGCCGCGAACCACTTCGCGCCTCGGTTGATGATCTCGGGCACGGTCGCCCACGTCTCGACGTTGTTGATGTTCGTCGGCTCGCCCTCGATACCCGATTCGACCGGGAACGGCGGCCGCACGATCGGCTCCGGGGGCAATCCTTGCAGCGACCTGATGAGCGATGTCTCCTCGCCGCAGACGAACGCGCCGGCGCCGCGGTGCACCGACACGTCGAAGTCGAATCCGGCGCCGAAGATATCCGTGCCCAAGAGGCCGTACTCCCGGGCCTGCTCGATCGCGAGCTTGAGGCGCTCGAGTGCCAAGGGGTACTCGTTGCGGATGTAGATGTGCCCGTGCGCGGCTCCGATCGCCCAGGCGCCGAGCGCCATCCCCTCGAGGACCGAGTGCGGGTCCGATTCGACGATGCTTCGGTCCATGAACGCGCCGGGGTCGCCCTCGTCCGCGTTGCACACGACGTGCTTCGAGTCGCCGACTGCGTTCTTGCAGAATTCCCACTTCAAGCCCGTCGGGAATCCGGCGCCACCGCGGCCGCGCAGTCCCGATCTCTTGATTTCGTCGACGATCTCGTCACGCGTCATCGAGGTCAGCGCCTTGGCGAGGGCGGTATACCCGCCTCGTCCGATGTACTCGTCGATCTTCTCCGGATCGATCAGTCCCCGGTTGCGCAGCGCGATGAGGATCTGCTTGCTGAAGAAGCCGATGTCGCTCAGCTTCGGCACGGGCACCTTCTCGCCCGGCGGCTTGAACATCAGCTTCTTGACGGGGCGTCCCTTGAGGAAGTGCTCCTCGACGAGGCGGGGGATGTTCTTCTCGGAGAGCAGCTGATAGAAGATTCCGTCGGGCATGACCACCATCACGGGACCGCGAGCGCAGAAGCCGTTGCAGCCGGTGATGACGACTCCGACCTCGTCCTGGATGCCGTGCTTGGCGATCTCCTCCTCGAGCACCTCCCTGATCCGGAACGCCTTGTTGGAGACGCAACCGGTTCCGGCACAAAGCATGAGGTGGGTGCGCTGCGATGCCATGGAGATGTTTCCTCTCTCGCCGGCGCGTGAGCCCGCGCGAACTGCTATCCGACGCGTTCGCTGCCGACGGCGAGCGCGAATTTCTGTACGACCGTCCCGGCGAGGACGTGCTCGTGGAAGATCTTTGTCGCTTTCTTCTCGTCCAAATCGACGTACTTGACCGGAGCCGCTTCTTTGAGCTCGACGGTCATCATCGGCTCGCGGCTACACAGTCCCGCGCAGCCGGAAGTCACGAGGAGGATGTCTTTCGTCTCCGTCCTCTCCAATTCCGCCATCAGGGCGGCCATGACCTTTCTCGCCCCGGCCGCGATCCCGCATGTGCCCATGTGCACCGTGACTTTGCCGCGAGCATCTCCCTCGCGGAGACTCACGGTCTTGGCCATCTTCGCGCGGATCTTCTCGAGGTCTTCAGGGCTGATCTTGGGCACGGAGGCCCCCTTTCACTCGGAGTACTTCTTGACGATTCCGGCCGCCTCTCCGGGATTGATCTTGCCGAAGAGCTCCTCGCCGACGGTGGCCACGGGAGCGAGCCCGCAGCAGCCGAGGCAGCGGACCTCCTCCAGTGTGAACTGGCCGTCCGGCGTCGTTTCTCCGACGCTGACGCCAAGCTCCGTCTCCAGCCGCGAGACGAGTCGCTGTGCGCCCTTGACGTGGCACGCCGTTCCCGAGCAGACGTTGATGACGTACTTGCCGCGCGGCTTGAGGCTGAACGATTTGTAGAACGTCGCGACGTGGAGCACGTGCTCCAGCCGCCACCCCTTCCGGCGCGCCACTCGCGTCAGGACGGCAGGAGGTAGCCAGTTCAGCTCGGCGCTGACGTCTTGCAGGATCGGGACGAGCGTCTCCGGGCCGCCGTCCTCGTACCTGGCGAGCACGTCGTCAGCCACGGCGCGGTGGTCCTCGGAGATCTCCTCGTCGGAAACGACGGGCAGCTCGAGATAGGCCAGATTGCCGACGAGGCAGTGCTCGACGCACTGGCCGCATCCCGTGCACTTGTCCTCGTCGACGAAGCGGGCTTTCTGGCGTACGCGAATGCTGAACCGGCCGGCGCTTCCCGCGACTTCCTCGACCTCGGAGTAGGTCAGCTTCTCGATGTCGAGGTGCTGCGCGCAGTCGACCAAGCGCGGCGCCAACGTACACATGGCGCAGTCGTTGGTCGGGAAGGTCTTGTCGAGCTGCGCCATGGCGCCGCCGATCGCCGGCTTCTTCTCGACCAGATAGACCTTGTACCCCGAGCTTGCCAGATCGAGCGAGGCCTGCAGGCCTCCTATGCCCCCGCCGACCACCATGACGGCGCCGACCTTGTCGTTGTCTTCGCTCACAGCCGATTCCCCTTCATGCACGACAGAGACAGTGTCAGAGGAACGTCGTCAAACGAGCATCGTCACAGGAACATCGTCACGTCTCCGCTCCTGCGAGCTGTCCGATCAGCTCCTCTGCGCTGACCAGATGCTTGTCGATTCCGAGGTCCCGGGGAGGAATCCCGAGCGCCAGTCCCACGAGTTGGGTGAAGTAGAAGACGGGCAGGTCGAGCTCCTTGCCGGACTTCGCCTCGATCTCCTCCTGCCTCATGTCCAGGTTCGCGTGACACAGCGGGCAGGCGACGGCGATCGCGTTGGCGCCGACTGCCTTCGCCTCGTCGAGAATCTCCCCGGTGAGTTTGTACACGATCTCCGTGTCCGTCAGCGCGAACGCCGCGCCGCAGCACATCGTCTTGAGATCCCAATCCAAGGTGCGGACGCCGATCGCGCGAAGGACGCGATCCATCGACCGCGGGTACTCGTGCTCGTCGAACTGCATCACGTTCGGCGGACGGGTGAGCAGGCAGCCGTAGTAGCACGCGGCGTTGAGGTGCGAGAGGTCGCACTGCACGCCCTCCCGCAGCCGTGCGAGCCCATCGTCCGTCGACAGGATCTCCAACGGATGGAGAGCCTGTGCCGTGCCCTCGTAGGGCGTGTCGAGCAGGCTATTGGCTTGTTCCAGCAGCTCGGGGTCTTCGGCGGTCTCGTGCTGGCTCGTCCGCAGCCGTGCGAAACACGAGGCGCACGGCGCGACGACCTCGCTCATGCCCATCTGCTCGACGAGCGACAGGTTCGCGAGCGGCAGAGCGACGGAGAGGAGACGAGAGCAGGAGTGCGCCGCCGTCGTGCCGCAGCAGATCCAGCCCGGGATCTCCTCGAGCTCGATGCCGAGCCGCGGGCACACCTGCCGCATCGAGAGGTCGAACTCCGATCCGGCGGAGTGCAGCGAGCAGCCCGGGTAGTAGGCGTACTTCATCAGCTTCTCCCCTCCCGCTTCTCGAGCTTCCGGAGCCGCGCGAAGATGCGTCGCATCCGGGCGCGGCCGGTGAAGGACGGCAGGAACTTCAGCTTGCCCTTCTTGACCATTCGCATCCCCAGGCCCACGTCCTTGGTGAATTGCCGCGTGCGGAGCTTCAGGTCCATCACCAGTCCGACCTCGTACATGCGGCCGAATTGGCGCAGGTTGGCGAGGACGGCCTTGTGGAACGCCCGCACGCTTTGGAGCGGTGGCTGGATGCCCCTTTCGACCGCCAGGATCTTGGCGGCGTCCATGACCTTGGCGATCGCGACGTCCTGCGGGCAGCGCGTCGTGCAGGTCTCGCACGCCGAGCACAGCCACATCGTCCGCGAGTTGAGCACCAGATCATCCAGGCCGAGCCGAACGGCGTGGATCAACTGCGCGGGGGCATGGTCCATGGCGTAGGCGAGCGGGCAGCCGACGGCGCATTTCCTGCACTGGTAGCACAGGTTGACGTCGACTCCGCACTCGTTCTCCACCAGGGCACGGAGCTCGTTGGTAGGCCTCCACGTCGACGCTGTCGCGGTCGTCATAGCGAGAATGGCCTCCTGCCGCGGGTTGTCGCCGGTCGGAGTTGCAAAATCGGAACCATCGGCGGCGGCGGGCGCTCCCCGCGTCAGCGCGTTGGGGGACGCGGGGGAATTCACGCAGCGCTTGTGAAAGATGTCACAATGTCTGGCCGCGCGAGAACGACGCCCCCCTCGCCGGTCTGTGACCGGGGTTCCGGTCGGCGTGATTCCGGTCCGTGCCGGCAGCGGCGGCGGCGGCCGGGTCACGTCGTCGGCCGGAGAGGGCTCGGACCCAGGTCGCGCGGCGCCGCGGTCATCTCGGCGCTGCGAGTGGACGCGGGCGAACTGTTCTCGGAGATTGACGACCTCGATCAGGAGGCGATCGAGCCCTGCCTTTTCCGCGTGGTGCTGCACGACGTGTCGTGCGGGTGACGCGCTCGCCGCCTCTCGCCGATGCCCGGAGTGCGGTCGGGCGGGACATCGCGGCGCATCGTCGAAGCCGGTACTGGATCTCCGTCGGACGACGAGAGATCATCGCCAGGCAACGCGTCGCCCCGTCGCGGCGGAGCGTATCGCATCAGTGTGTGGTCTGGAGAAACGGAACCGTGCGACTCACGATCGAGATCCCGAAACTCGCGCTCGCTTGTGCTGCCGTGTTGGCGTTGGGCGACGCGGCCGCGTACGGCCTCGACGAACCGCCGGCACAAGCCGGCTTCAACCTCCACGTGTTCGAGCGTCAAGAGCTGACCGACGTCTACTATTCCGAGGGAGCGAGTGCGGGCGACATCGACGGCGACGGCGATGTCGACGTCGTCTGCGGACCCTACTGGTTCGCCGGGCCGGACTACAAGGCGCGACGGGAGATCTATCCGGCCAAGCCTCAGCCCATGAACCGCTACGCCGACCACTTCTTCTCGTGGGTGTACGACTTCAACGGCGACGGTCGCAACGATGTCCTCACGGTCGGATTCCCCGGAACGCCCGCCTACGTCTATGAGAACCCGGGGCCGGACGGGTTCGCTTCGATCTGGAAGAAGCACCAGGTCTTCGACTGGGTCTCGAACGAGTCGCCACAGCTGATCGACGTGGTCGGTGACGCGCGCCCGGAACTCCTCTGCACGAGAGATGGTCACTTCGGGTACGCGACGATCGACTGGAAGCGACCTCTCGACGCCTGGACGTTCCACGCGGTATCCGATCAGATCGCGTCCCGCAAGTTTGGTCACGGGCTGGGCGTCGGCGATGTCGATGGCGATGGTCGGAAGGACATCCTGCACGCGGGAGGTTGGTTCGAGCAGCCCGCGAATCCGGGTAGCGCCGAGCGTTGGAAGCTCCACGAGGCGAAGTTTACCAACTCGTACGGCGGCGCGGAGATGTACGCGTATGACGTCGACGGTGACGGAGACAACGACATCATCACGAGCCTCGCGGCGCACGACTTCGGCCTGGCGTGGTACGAGCAGGTTCGCAGCGCGACGGGTGCGATCGGATTCAAGCTGCACCTCATCATGGGAGACCGTCCCGGCCAGAGCCGCTACGGCGTCGTGTTCAGCGAGCCGCACTCCGTGGTGCTTTGCGACGTTGACGGGGACGGACTGAAGGACATCGTCACGGGAAAGACGTACTACTCCCACCACGAGAAGAGCCCTCTCTGGAACGCGGGCGCCGTCGTCTACTGGTTCCGGCTGGTCCGCTCGAAGGAGGGGGTGGACTGGGTGCCGTACAAGATCGACAACGACGCGGGCATCGGCCGTCAGATCGCGGTGAGCGACGTTGACGCGGACGGCTTGCCCGACCTCGTCCTCGGCGGCATGAAGGGCGCGAACGTGCTTCGTCACCGCATCGACAAAGTCGACGAGAAGCGCTGGAGCGAGGCGCAGCCGAAGCCGTTCACGGCGGACGATCGCCGGACCGATCGCGCCCCTCCTCCGAAGTTCGACGCGACGACGGGGTGCGTGCCCGGGGCCGTCGAAGGCGAGAGCATGAAGGTCGTCAACGCGGGTGGCGGTGACGTCCGAACTCAGGACATGCGCGGCTTCAAGGCGGCGCGGTGGAGTGGCGGCGAGCAGCTCTTCTGGACCGGCGCGAAGCCGAAGGCTCGGCTGATTCTCGAGTTCGAGGTAGGGGCGAGCGGTCGCTACGACATCGCGGCCGTGTTCACCACCGCTCGCGACTACGCGGTCGTCCACCTCCTGCTCGACGACGAGACGCTCTGCCGGTCGATCGACCTGTACGACTACCCGAGCGTCGCCACGACCGGCGAGCTCTCGTTCGGGGCGCGCCAGCTGGCGGCAGGCAAGCACCGGCTCACCGTGGAGCTGACGGGCGCGAACGCGTCAGCGGTCAAGGCGTACATGGTCGGTCTGGACTATCTGCGCGTCGTTCCGAGCGAGTAGGGACGCCGATCGACCCCCTTGGCGTCTCGCGGCCACCCAGGTAGGATACCCGGCCGAATCGCTATCGCGACACGCCCTGGAATCACCGATTGGAGACACAGAATGTCCCCCGACGCCGGCAGAGGATTGCTGCAGTTTCAAACCGCGCAGAAGACGTTCGATATCGGCGGCACCAAAGTGGGCGGGCTACCCGGGGTGCGGCCGGTCGTCTTGATCGGGAGCCTCTTCTATCACGGACAGAAGATCGTCATCGACGGCAGCCGCGGCGAGTTCGATCGCGATGGCGCGGAGAAGCTGATTCGCGCTCAGGAAGATTTCGCGGAGCGCACGGGGAATCCGGGCATGCTCGACGTCGTCGGCGCCAGCGAGGAAGCGATCTGCCGCCACCTGGAGTTCACGGCCGAGACCACGGATATGCCGTTGCTCCTCGACGGGACGACCACGGAGGTCCGCATCGCCGGGCTCGAGTACGTCGCGAAGAATGGTCTCGCCGATCGAATCGTCTACAACTCGATCCAGCCGGAGACTACCGACGAGGAGTTTCAGGCGATTCGCGAGGCGGGTGTCCGCAGCGCGATCTTGCTGACGTACTATCTGATGGATTTCTCGGCCGCGGGTCGGTTGACCGCCGTCCACGAGCTCATGCCGCGCGTCGAGGCGGCGGGCGTCGAGAACGTCATGGTCGACACGTGCGTGCTCGATATCGCGACGCTCGGACAGTCGCTCGGGGCGATCTACGACGTCAAGGACCAGCTCGGCTTGCCGGCCGGCGGCGGCGTCCACAACGCGGTGGTCACGTGGGGCGGCCTGAAGACCAAGATGGGCAAGCGCGCCTACGAGCCGTGCGTCGCATCGGCCGTCGCCGCGTCCATCGCGTGCGGTGCGGACTTCGTCCTCTACGGTCCGATCGAGGACCTCGACCGGATGTTCCCCGTCGCCGCGATGCTCGACACGTCGCTCAGCCAGCTCGCGATCGAGAGGGGCGAGCAGCCCCCGGACGACCACCCGCGTCGTCGCGTCGGCTGATCCAACGAACGAGGCGGGTGACGCTCGCATGCTGCGCGAGCATCGCCCGCCTCGTTTCGTTCCGCTGATCCGCTGATCAGGCGATCTCGACCGCGATCTCCATGGCGCGTCGACCGTCCGCGGGGGTCAGATCGGGCGTCTTGCCC